>PWZL01000052.1 GCA_003567475.1 Gammaproteobacteria bacterium
GAATTACGGTCGGGGGGGGTGGATGTTTTCAGACCCCTGCCGGTTCATCCGGCAGGTGAATCAGTTCGTCAGATAACAACATAACTCCCTCCCAAAAAACACCACGTGTCGGTGGGGGTGGGGTGGCCCCGGGCTATCCTTTGAACTTACCCTCCGGCGGGGCAAGCCCGCCGGGGGGGTACTCTGTCGCGTCTCATTTTCAATGAGACTGGCGTTTCACCCTAAATAAGACTCACCCCTCACTGACTCACGCCGCACGCACTCGGTAGATTTGGAGAGAAACAAAAGCTCATACTCACGCGCGAAAAATCCGCGTTGGGGTATGAGTTTTTTGTTTTGGGGGAATAATTTGAAATGATACTTTGTTGGGAAGGCCGCCGGGAAGTGGGGTGGGGCCGCGGGTGATGGACACCCGCGGCCCCCGGAACCGGAGGCCTGTCTGGAGGACTGGATATTCCTGTTCCGTTCCCAAAATCATATTCTACGCTTCTTCAGTTCGCCGTCAAGGGCGAATCGCTGGGGGATAATTTTATCTGTCCGAAGTGCCGGACCAAGGGTCTTCTGGATTTTACCGGCAGTTGGGTCAAGCGAGGCATTATCTGGATCGATGCTTCCTATTTTATTCTTGTTTTCGAGATCATCGATATACCTTTAGCGCGCTGCCAGAATTGCAAGGGACGTTTTCGTGTCCTGCCGAGAGAGATCCTGCCTTTCAAGAAATTTTCACTGCCCCTGATCGAGAAGTATATCCGGATATACCTTGTTCTGGATTGGGATGGTCCGAGTTTACAGAAAGCGGTGGAGGGGCCCGGGGTTATATTCTTGCGTCCTCACTGGACCACCCTGCATTGCTGGACTGTTTCTCTGGGGGAGAAGGGACTGGATCGGCACCTGACGTCCCCGGCCTCCCGCGGAAAAAACCCCCGAGGTTCCTTTTTCATCCCCTGTTTGCCAGCCTCGGCGCTGATCGCCGAGAGCGCGAAGAGGCTCCGGCGGGGGATCAAGCGGCTGTGGACCCGTCCCGTCGAGATCCCCGCCTGGAAGTACAGAAGCCCCCGGCCCCGCGAGCAGCTGCAAGCCTGCGCCCGTCTGCTTTCCACCGCCGCCCATCTCTTTCCGGATGACCCCTATCCGCTGACCGCCTGGGAAGGCTGGATCATCGAATATCTCAATGTGGCGGGGTGGTGGTTCCCCAGTAGTTATGCCTGCACGACATTTATATATGACTTGGGCCTGCCGGAAGAAATAAGATGCCTCCGAATTTTAAAAAAGAGGAAAAAGGAGGCAAACAATGGTCCAAGAGCCCCTCCGGACGGCGTGTTTTCGGTTTGAACAGATCAGTCCCTTCCTGGATCGGCGGCTTACCGCATCAGAGAGGAACAGGATGCTTACGGCGGCGGCGCGGGTCGAGGTAATCTGGCCCTCGGGCCGGGTGGCGCCGGTGAACAGGAGCACGCTATACCGCTGGCTGAAGGCTTATCAGAAAGACCCGAGGATCGAGGCGCTGATGGGTAGGCCCCGGATAGTGGAGAAAAAGTCTCCGGCCATCCCCGACATCTGGGTACAGTACGCCCTGGCCCTGCTGGAGGAGGAACCCGAACGGAAGCTCTCTATGGTGGGGTTGCACATCCAGAACCGCTTCCACCTCGAGAAACCCCCGTCCCGTTCCGCGCTCTACCGGGCGCTCAGGAAAGAACCGCGCCACCGGAAACTGCGGCAGCGGGCCCGGGGGGAGAAAAAGCTTCGCCGCCGGTTCCAGGCCCTCCACCCCCACGAGATCTGGCATGCCGACGCCAAGGCCGTCTTTACGGTAAAGTTCATTGACGGCCGGAAGCTCAAGGTCCAGATCCTCTCCATCCTCGATGACGCTTCCCGTTTTGTCCTGCGGGCCATCGTCGTTCCCTCGGAATCAACCCGGATGGTGGTGACCGTCTTCCGGCAGGCGGCCGAACGCTGGGGCCTGCCGGCGAAGTTTTACGCCGACCGGGGGTCGGCTTACGACTCGGATCTCTTCCGTCAAGGCCTGGCCATCCTGGGGGTACACCGGATCAATACCAAAAGCCGCAACCCCTCGGCCCACGGGAAGATCGAGGCTTACCACCGTATGCTGAAGATGTGGTTCCTGGTCGAGCTGCGCCACCAGCCGATCCGGGACCTGGACCATCTCCAGGAACTCCTTGATGCCTTTATCGACCGGATTTACCACCAACATCGTCACCGGGAACTGAGGATGTCCCCGGAACAAGCCTTCGGGGATAATATCTCTTCCCGCCTGGTCTCCATTGGGAGGCTCCGGGAGGCTTTCCTGGTGAAGAAGTCGCTCACCCCGCACAGGAAAGACGGGACCATCCGGGTGAAAGACCGACTCTTCCTGGTCCCGGCGCGGTTGCTGACAGGCGCGAAGACGAGGAAGGTCGCGATCCTGATCGACCCCGAGCACCCCGACATCCCCTATGTCCGGCTGCCCCAGGGCGGGGTGGAGGAACTCCAGCCGGCGATCAAACCCGCCGGCGGATCCCGCCGGGATGCTCCCCGGCCCCGGGGCGATGAGCCGATTGGTTCGCTTACTCCCTTGCTGGAGAAGTACCGGGGAAGAACTCTCCCCCAGGCCAAGCCCGGCTTCGGCCTCCCCGAGATCTATGCCGCCTTCTCCCTCGCCCTCGGAAGGCCCGTCCCCTTCACCGAGGCGGAGGCCGAGCTGATCCTCGGCTGGCTGAAGCGTTCCGGGCCCTTCGAGCCCACCGCCTTCCAGGGCACCCTCGACTCTGTGCTCAAGCGGCTGGGGACGGGCCGGCCCCTGGCCCGGATCGTCGCCGAGCTGGAGAAAATCACCAGGCAACCCAAACCCGAAAAGGAGACGTTATGAAGAGACAATCTCCCGGATCGGCTTCCCCAGACCCCTTTATGTACGGGGATTTCCAGGAAGCCTTCGATAGCCTGAACGCGGCCCTGCACCAAGGCAAAGCCTACAGCCTGCTGCTGGGGGAATCGGGGACCGGCAAGACCACCCTGCTGCGGACCCTGCACTCCAGGCTCGACCGCCGCCGCTTCCAC
>PWZL01000096.1 GCA_003567475.1 Gammaproteobacteria bacterium
CAGGTGCCGAGGTAGAAGCCGTTGGACTCGAGGTCCAGTCCAAGGCTGGCCGAGGAGGTTTTCTGCGGCAGCCCGCGGAAGTAGTACTCGCTGACCCAGCCGACGTTGGCGGTGACTTCCGCCTGTGCCGGTGCGCTCAGTAGGGGCACTGCGATCAGGCCCGTCGCCATCCCTGCAACAATTGTCTTTCTCATTACGGGTGTCTCCCGTGTGGTGAGCGGCCAGGCCGCGACCGGCTCCCCCCGGAACCGGCGCAGGGGCTAAGCGAGTTCCGTGCCAACCTCCGAAAGGTTTCCGTAACCTCAGCGGGTTCAGCGGGTTGTCGTCGCGAGAGGGGGTGCACCGGAGCGGGGCAGCGGTTCGCGGGCGCGCGATCGCGGCGCGTGGATCACGGGCCGTTGCACCAGATCGGTGCATGTGCGCCGGAGGCGTGGAGATGCAGGGCAGCGTGGCTTGCGGGTACACTCTGGAGTGCCTGGCTTTGCAACCCGCGAGACGCGACATCATGAACCGCAACAGCATCGATGAGCTGGCCCGACGACTGGCGGACTCCGTACCCGAGGGCGTCCGCGCGGCCGGCGCCGACCTCGAGAGGAATTTCCGCGGTCTGCTGCAGTCCGGCTTCAGCCGCATGGAGCTCGTGACCCGCGAGGAGTTCGACGTCCAGGCGGGCGTGCTCGCACGCACCCGCGAGAAGCTGGAAGCGCTGGAGGCCCGGCTGGCGGCGCTGGAAAGTGCCCCAGCGACATCGGCCGCCTCGCCTGATGCCGCTGACAACACCCCGCCGCCTGGCGGCGGCTGAGCCACACCCCCGCACCAATCCGCGCGGCCTGCCCGGATTCGTGACTGGGCTTGCCCGGTCGCCCGCCCTAATCTCCGGCAGCATATCCAGGCGGGAGGCGCGCGGTGGGGCTGGCGATCGTACGTACCCGGGCACAGGTCGGCGTCTCTTCCCCTGAGGTCACTGTCGAGGCGCACGCCGCGGGCGGCTTGCCGGGGTTCACGCTGGTCGGGCTGCCGGCGGCGGCCGTGCGCGAGGCGCGAGACCGGGTGCGCGCGGCCCTGTCGACCTGCGGTTTCGACTGGCCTGCCGGGCGCATCACCGTGCATCTGGGCCCGGCTGATCTACCCAAGCAGGGCGGGCGGTTCGATCTGCCGATCGCCATCGCCCTGCTGGCTGCTACCGGCCAGCTTCCGGCGCGTCCCCTTGATGCCCTGGAACTCTACGGCGAGCTCGGCCTGGACGGGCGCGTGCTCGGGACGCCCGGCCTGCTGCCGGCACTGCTCACGGCCAATGGCGCCGCGCGGACGGCCGTGGTGCCGCGCGAGAACGCCGCTGAGGCCGGCATCGCGGTGGCGGTTTCCGGCACGGTGTCGGGGGCGCCCGCCTGCGCCCCACGGTTGATCGGTCATCTGCGGGAGCTCTGTGACTGGCTGCGCCGGCGGGCGGAGCTGCCGCCGGTGCCCCCAGCGGCGCTCGAGCCGATCCCGAGGGCGTGGCCCGAGCTGGCCGACGTCCTGGGCCAGGCGCAGGCGAAACGGGCGTTGGAAGTCGCCGCTGCGGGTGGCCACAACCTGCTGCTGATCGGCCCGCCCGGCAGCGGCAAAAGCATGCTCGCGGCGCGTCTGCCAGGCGTGTTGCCGCCGCTGGAACTGGCCGAGGCGTTGGAGCTCGCCGCGGTGCGTTCAGCCGCTGGACTGGCGTGTGCCGGCGAAGGCTTTCTGAACCGGCCCTGGCGCGCCCCGCATCATTCCGCTTCGGTCGTCGCCCTGGTCGGCGGTGGCGGGACGGCGCGGCCGGGGGAGGTGTCACTCGCCCACCACGGGGTGCTGTTTCTTGACGAGCTGCCCGAGTTCCGGCGCAGCGTGCTGGAGGCGCTGCGTGAGCCGCTGGAGAACGGTGCGATCACCGTTGCCCGCGCCATGCGCCAGGCGGAATATCCAACCCGGTTCCAGCTGGTGGCCGCGATGAACCCGTGTCCGTGCGGCTACCATGGCGATCCGGGCGGGCGGTGTCGCTGCAGTCGCGAACAGGTGCGCCGCTACCGCGCCCGCATCTCCGGGCCGCTGCTCGACCGTATCGATCTCCACGTTGAAATGCCGCGGATCGACCTCCACCATGCCGGCCTGTCCCAGGGCGCCGCCACCGCCGAGGTGGCGCGGCGGGTGGCGCGCTGCCAGGCCCGACAGCGGCGGCGCCAGGGCGGTTCCAACGCCGGCCTCGCGCCATCACAGCTCGCCGAACTGGCGGTCCTGGACAACGCCGGCCGACGGGTGCTGCAGCGGGCCGCCAGCCGCCGTCAGCTCTCGGGGCGCGCCCAGGCCCGCATTCTTCGTCTCGCCCTGACCATGGCCGATCTGGCCGCCGTGACGGACGATCGCGACGACGCCCCGACGGCACCCCTGGGCGAGCGGATCATCGCCGGCGCGCTGGCCCTGCGCTGCCTGGACCGCGACGACCCCAGCCACTAGACTGCGCCCTCGCCCCAGCCGCCCCCCGCCCCGCAAGTCAGGGTTTCCGCGCATGTCTGATCTCAATCCTGCGCAGCGTCAGGCGGTGCAGCACCTCGAGGGTCCTCTGCTGGTGCTCGCCGGCGCTGGCAGTGGCAAGACGCGGGTGATCACCGACAAGATCGTCCGGCTGCTGGCCACCCGGCGGCTGCTGCCGGATCATCTCTGCGCAGTCACCTTCACCAACAAGGCCGCCCGGGAGATGAAAGCAAGGCTTGCCGAGCGCCTGGACCGCGCGACGCTCGCGGCGCTGCGGGTCTCGACGTTCCACCGCCTTGGGCTGGACATCTTCCGGGCGGAGTGTACCGCGCTGGGCTACAAGCCACGGTTCTCGATTCTGGATGCGGCGGACAGTCAGATGCTGCTGCGCGAGGCCATGTCCGCCGAGGCGGTAACCGAGGGCGGCGCGGAGGCCGCGGCCGCCTGCATTTCGCGCTGGAAATCCGCGCTGGTCATGCCCGAGGAGGCGCCTGCGCGCGCCACCGACGCCCTCGAGCTCGACGCCGCGCGGATCTATGCGCGCTACCAGCGGGCACTGCGAGCGTACAACGCGGTGGATTTTGACGATCTGCTGGCGTTGCCGGTCCGGCTGCTGCAGGAGGATGAGGGGCGTCGTGCTGCCTGGCGTCATCGTATCCGCTACCTGCTGGTCGATGAATACCAGGACACCAATCACGCGCAATATGCGCTTTTGCGGGTGCTCGCGGGCGAGGCCGGACAGTTCACCGTGGTCGGCGACGACGACCAGTCCATCTACGCCTGGCGAGGGGCCCAGGTGGAGAATCTGCAGACGCTGGCGCGCGACTGGCCAACACTCAGCGTGGTCAAGCTGGAACAGAACTACCGCTGCAGCCAGCGGATTCTCAATGTCGCCAACCGGCTGATCTCGGGCAATCCCCATCTCTACGCCAAGCGGCTCTGGAGCGCCGCCGGGCACGGCGACAGGGTGCGGGTGATCAGTGCCCAGAGCGCCAACGACGAAGCCGAGCGCATCGCCGGCGAAATCCTCACCGGCCACCGTGCCAACCGCCACCGCTGGGGTGATTACGCCATCCTCTACCGCAGCAACCACCAGGCCAGGGTGTTCGAACAGGCGCTGCGTGATCTCGGCATCCCCTATGTGATCTCGGGGGGGACCTCGTTCTTCGATCGCGCCGAGGTCAAGGACGTGATGGCTTATCTCCGGCTGGCGGTGAACCCCGATGATGACGCGGCGTTCCTGCGTATCGTCAATGTGCCGCGGCGCGAGATCGGGACCCAGACGCTGGAGCGGGTGGCCGCCTACGCCGGCTCCCGCGAGATCAGTCTGCTGTCCTCGCTGTGGGAAATCGGTCTGCGTGGCGCGGTCAGTGCCCGCGCCTGGGAACGCCTGTCGGCCTTCGCGCGCCTGATGGCCGGACTGGTGGAGGCGGCCGAGGACACGCCCCCCGCGACGCTGGCACGGACCCTGCTTGCCGACATCGGTTACGTCGACTGGCTGCGCGACAACCGGCCGGACCCGCGCGCGGTCGAGCGGGCCCAGCAGCAGCTCGACGAGCTGCTGGGCTGGCTGGAACGCATGGCCACGCGCCTCGACGGCGGCTCACTCGCCGAGGTGCTCAACCACCTGGCGCTGATGGACCGGCTCAGCCGCGAGGACGAGGATGATGACGATGCGGTGCGGCTGATGACGCTGCACGCGGCCAAGGGGCTGGAGTTCGAACGGGTCTACCTGGTTGGCGTGGAGGAAGAGCTGCTGCCTCACCGCAACAGTGAGGCGCCGGCCCAGCTCGAAGAGGAGCGGCGGCTGGCCTATGTCGGCATCACCCGCGCCCGTCGCAGCCTGGCGCTCTCCTATGCCCAGACACGCAGCCGCCATGGCCAGCAGTTCACGGTCACCCCCAGCCGCTTCCTTGAAGAAATCCGCGGTGACGACGTGGTGTTCGAGAGCGAGACGCGGCCGAAGACCGCCGCCGAGAAACGCGCGAGGGCCGACGACAACCTCTCGCGCTTGCGTGGCCTGCTGTCAGAGGGCTGACGGACGCCGGTCGGCTCAGCCGCCCGCCTGTTCGACCATGAAGTCGACCGCGGCGCGGACGTCATCGTCGGACAGGTCGAGCCGCCCGCCCTTGGGCGGCATGTAACCGGCCTCACCGAGAAACCCCTCGATCGAGTGCTGGTAGAGGATGTCCATGCCCTGGGCGATCCGTGCTTCCCAGCCTTCGACATCGCCGGTGACCGGTGCGCCGGCGATGCCCTGCGTGTGGCAGGTGCCGCAGGCAGACGTGTAGACGTCAGCGCCGCTCATGGCCGTGGTGGCGTCGGGCTCATCCATCGGTTGCGGCACATCGGCGACCTGCACGGGCACGTCCAGCTGGTCGGGGTCGGTGATCAGGCGCCCGATCGGCCGGATCCGTTCCTCGACCAGCGCGCGGGCGCGTTCGTCGGACTGGACCCAGGCGGATTGCGGGCTGCCGATGACGCGGGACATCAAGAATAAAAGCAAGGCGATAGCGGCCAGCACGCCGATGATCACCGCGAACGTTTCCATGAACCTGCGATCCTGGATATCCACTTGCGTCCTGTCCTCTGATGGCGTCCGTGTTGGGCCGACGATTATACCGTGGTGACGCGACAGGTCACCAAAGACCGGGTGTGGCCGGGTACACTGCGCGCGCCATGCTCACACTCTCTTCGATCACCTTGCGACGTGGGCCCGAGCCCTTGCTCTCGGGTCTGTCCTTCACCGTCCATTCCGGCTGGCGCCTGGGGGTGGTCGGGCGCAACGGCTGTGGCAAATCCAGTCTGTTTGCACTGATCAATGGGGAGCTGTCGGCGGACGAGGGCGACCTGGCCCTGCCACGGGATCTGCGTGTGTCCACCGTTCGCCAGGAGACGCCGTCCACGCCTCAGCCGGCGATCGAGTACGTGCTGGATGGAGATACCGAGCTGCGTGCCCAGCAGGCCGAGGCGGCGGCCGCCGAGCAGGCCGACGATGCCGGGCGCATCGCCGCCGCGCATGAGCGGCTGGCACAGATCGATGGGTATGCCGCGGCGGCCCGTGCGGGGACCCTGCTGCATGGACTGGGCTTTGCGCCCGCGGTGCACGAGCGGCCGGTGGCGAGTTTTTCGGGGGGCTGGCGGATGCGGCTCAATCTGGCCCGCGCCCTGATGTGCCCAGCGGATCTGCTCCTGCTCGACGAGCCCACCAACCATCTCGATCTCGATGCCGTGCTGTGGCTGCAGCAGGCGCTGGTCAACCATCCGGCCACGCTGTTGCTGGTGTCGCACGATCGCGATTTCCTCGATGCGGTGACTGATCACATCCTGCACCTGCACTCGGGCAGCGGGCGGCTGTACACCGGCAATTACTCCAGTTTCGAGCAGCAGCGCGCGGCGGCGCTGGCCCAGCAGACGGCCACGCATGGCGCCCAGCAGCGACGCATCCGCGAACTCACGCGCTTCGTGGACCGCTTCCGCGCCAAGGCCAGCAAGGCCCGCCAGGCCCAGGCCCGGCTGAAGATGATCGAACGGATCGAGCAGGTGGCGCCGGTGATCGGTGAATCGGAGTTCAGTTTCGAATTCACGGCACCGGACAGACTGCCCGCCCCGCTGCTGCGCCTGGAGGAGACGGCCACGGGCTACCCGGGCGCCGCCCCGCTGCTGGAGGGGATTCGGCTCACGCTGACTCCAGGTGATCGCGTCGGCCTGCTCGGTCCGAATGGCGCCGGCAAGTCGACCCTGGTGAAACTGCTGGCGGGCGAGCTCGGCGCACAGGGCGGCGAGGTGCTGCGGGATCCGCAGCTGGCGGTCGGCTATTTCGCCCAGCACCAGCTCGACCAGCTTGATCCGCAAGCCACGCCGCTGGCCCACCTGCTGCGTCTGGAGCCGACCCTGTCCGAGCAGGCGGCGCGCGATTATCTGGGCGGCTACCTGTTTCGCGGTCAGCGCGTGTTCGATCCGGTGGCGGCGTTCTCCGGTGGCGAGCGCGCGCGCCTGGCGCTGGCCTTGCTGGTACGCCGGCGGCCGAACCTGCTGCTGCTCGACGAGCCCACCAACCATCTCGACCTGGAGATGCGCCAGGCGCTGGAGCTGGCGTTGCACGAGTATCCCGGGGCGGTCGTGCTGGTATCGCACGATCGCCACCTGATGCGCGCCTGCTGTGAGCGCTTCCTGCGGGTCGCCGACGGCCAGGTGCAGCCTTTCGACGGCGATCTGGACGATTACGCCCGCTGGCTTCGCGACGCGAGTCGCCGCGGTGCGAAGGCGGCGATACCGACGCCGGCACCGGCCGCAGAGCCCGCCACTCCGGAGGTGTCGCTGCCGGATGGGCCGGCAGTCGAGAGCCGCGACGACGCGCGTGCCCGGCGGCGAGCCGAGGCGGATCGACGGGCCCGTCTGAAGCCCCTGCGGGACGCCCTGACGCGGGCCGAGCGCGCGCTGGAACGGGCCGGAGAGGAGCTGCGCCAACTGGCAGGCCGACTGGGCGACGACGCGCTCTACCAGCCGGGCGCGGAAGCCGAACGGGATCGGCTGCTGCTGGCCGAGCGTGAGGCGCGGGCCGGCTTGGCCGCCGCCGAGCAGGCGTGGCTGGCGGCCGCCGAGGCCCTGGAGACCGCCGAGGCGGCGGAGACCTAGGTCAGGCGGCGCCGCCCCTCGGCATCGGCCGCCTTCAGCGCCGCGAGCACTTTCCGCGGCGTGACCTCGAAGGGTTCGTTATGGATCGTCTCGCCCTCGGCACAGGCGCGGGCCGCGGCCGCCAGCAGCGCCTCGTCGCTCACCGCCTCGAGCCCGAGATCGGCCAGCCGGGTCGGCAGCCCGACCGACCGGCAGAAGCCGAAGACCTCGTCGACCACCGCCGCTGGCCGGTCGGTCAGCATCAGCATGGCCAGCGTGCCGATGGCGACCTTCTCCCCATGCCAGTAGGCATGGGTTTCCGGCAACTGGGTCAGGCCGTTATGAATCGCGTGCGCGGCCGCCAGACCCCCGCTTTCGAACCCAAGGCCGCTCAGCAGGGTATTGGCCTCGATCACGCGCTCGAGCGCAGGCGTCACCACGCCGGCCTCACAGGCGGTGCGGGCGAGTACGCCGTATTCCAGCAGCGTGTCGTAGCACAGTCGGGCGAGCCCGTAGGCGGTCATCGGGCCCAGCCGTCCGGTCATGTTCGCGCCACGCTTGATGCGGCAGTCCTCGGCCTCGAACCAGGTGGCCAGTGCGTCGCCCATGCCGGCGACCAGGAAGCGCGTCGGGGCGGCGGCGATGATGCCGCTGTCGACCAGCACCACGTCGGGGTTGCGCGGTAGCAGCAGGTAGCGCTTGACCTCGCCCTCGGGGGTGTAGATCACCGACAGCGCACTGCAGGGCGCATCGGTCGAGGCGATCGTCGGCACGATCACTACCGGGAGCCCCATCTCGTGGGCGACCGCCTTGGCGGCATCAAGCGTCTTGCCGCCGCCAACCCCGACGATCACTGCCGTGCCGGCCTCGCGGGCCTGTGTGGTGACCCGACCGATCTCCTCGTCCGAACACTCGCCGGCGAAGCGCTCGGCCTGCCAGCGGCAGCGCGCGCCGGCCGCCGCCTCGAGCCGTGCCGACAGGGTGTCGGCCGCGAACGGATCGAGCAATGCAAACGCGCGCGTGCCGAGCCGTTCGAGTTCCTCGCCAAGCACCTCGAGGGCGCCTTCGCCCTGCACGTAACGTCCTGGAAAAATCGCCGTGGTGATCATGTCGAAACGCTCCTGTGGAGTGGTTCCAGCAGCCTAGGTCGGCCACGCTCTGGCAGGCACCGTGGATTGCCGCAACCCGTGCCGCTGCCCTGTCTTCACCCGCGTGGCACCGGGGGGTAGGATGGAACACTCACGTTTCGCCGGAGAGCGACCGATGCGCGAGCATGACCACGATCCCGCGGGCAGCCGCCTGCCCATCAAGCTGGACAGCACGAGCAACGGCGAGTTCGAACCGATCCCGCTGGCCCCGGTCCACGAGCAGGCCAACCGTCTGGCCCACGAGGCGGCCGACCAGGCCGCGCGGCGGCTCGGCCTGGATCGTCGGCGCTTCCTGGTGAGCAGCTGCGGGGCGGCCTCCACACTGCTGGCGTTCAACGCCGCCTATGGCGCCGAGGGCTCCCGCGGTGGCTATTTCGAACTGCCCGAGGAGGCGCGCTTCGAGCCGGCCGCCGCGAGTGCGGTGCTGGAAGGCGAGGAGTTCATCTTCGACGTGCAGGGCCACTTCGTGAATCCGCGCGGTGACTGGCTGGCCCGCCTGCCCGAGGATGCGCGGCCGCTGGCCGGGCTTGCCGCGCTGCGTGGCGTGGCCACCGACGCCGCGCGGGAATACCTCGAACTGTTCAACTCCGAGCAGTTCATCCAGGATGTCTTCCTCGACTCGGATACCGATCTCATGGTGCTGTCGTTCGTGCCCTCGCGCGCCGACAGCGAGCCGCTGACCATCGAGGAGGCCGCCGAGACGGCGGCCCTGGTCGAGCGGATGGAAGGTACGCACCGCCTGCTGCTGCATGGCCGCGTGAACCCCAACCAGGACGGCGACCTCGCCGCCATGGACGAACTGGCCGAGCGCTGGGGGGTGGCGGCCTGGAAGACCTACACCCAGTGGGGGCCAGAGGGGCGAGGGTTCTGGCTGGACGACGAAGACACCGGCATTCCGTTTCTCGAGAAGGCCCGCGCCCTGGGGGTCGACCTGATCGCCATTCACAAGGGCCTGCCGTTCGGGCGGGAGTCCTACGAACACTCGACCTGCGCCGATATCGGTCGGGTGGCGCGTCGCTACCCGGATCTCAAGTTTCTCGTCTACCACTCCGGCTACGTGCCGGACGCCGCCGAAGGCCCCTACGATCCGGCCCGCGAGGACGGCATCGACGGCCTGGTGACCAGCTTGCTCGAGAACGATATCGCACCGAACAGCAACGTCTATGCCGAACTCGGCAGCACCTGGCGGTTTCTGATGCGAGATCCGGACGCCGCCGCGCATACGCTGGGCAAGCTGTTTCGCTACGTCGGCGAGGACAATGTCCTGTGGGGCACGGACTCGATCTGGTACGGCTCGCCCCAGGACCAGATCCAGGCCTTCCGCAGCTTCCAGATCGACGAGGTGCTGCGCGAGACCCACGGCTATCCGCGCCTCGACGCCGGTCTGCGTGCCAAGGTCTTCGGCCTGAATGCACTCCAGCCGTATGGACGGTTCGTCAGCGACCTGCTGCCGCAGTTCGGTGGGGACCGCATCGCCGGCGAGCGCAGCGCCTATCGTCAGGCGCCAAACCCGCATTTCCGCACCTACGGCCCCAGGACACGGCGCGAGTTCCTGAACCTGCTGCGCTGGAATGGCGGCCAGCCGGCCTGAGCCAATGACGCCCGGGATGCCCGCCGAAGCCATGGAGGCGCGTCGCGCAGTGACTGCAGGTCCAACCAAGGAGTCAATCACGACATGAAGGGATACCCGTCTGCAGTGGCCGCAACGCTGCTCACGCTGTGCCTGTCAGCGTGGCCTGCTTCGGCCTGTGAGGCCCCCGCGGAGGAAAGTGCGGCCGCCCAGGCCACCGTATTCGGGTTTCTGCAGCGGTTCGGGGCGGGCGATTTCGACGGGCTCCTCGAGCTTCTCGGCGAGGATTTCGTGCTGCACCAGGCGCCCTCGCTGCCCTATGCGGGCCGCTGGGAAGGGCATGCCGGCTGGCTGGACTTCCTGCCGCGGTTTCTCGGCACCTGGGCAGATCTCCAGATCGAACTGATCGACGCCCGCACCTGCGGCGACACGGTTTACCTGCAGCTCGACTTCGCCGCCACCGCGCGCGTCTCCGGCACGCGGGTGTCGATGCGGCTGCTGGAGGTCTACCGCGTGCGTGACGGACGCATCCGTGAGCTTGTGCCCTATTACTGGGATGCGCACGCCATCCGCGAGGCCGCGGGTGGAGCGGTCGACGATGCCGCGACCGGAGAAGGGCCCGCCGAGGATTAGCGTTGCGGCACTGTGCTCGACCGTCGAGTCATGGCTGGCGTGACCAGAGTTCGACGATCGCCCCATCGGGCGCCCGGACTGCAAATGTCCTGATCTCGCCGTAAGGCGCCAGCATGAAGCTGGCCGGCTCACGCCAGGCTTCGCCGCCGGCGGCGATGAAGCGCGCGTAGGCGTCCTCGGCATCGCTGACCTCGTAACGTACCGAGAGGATGCCCAGGTTCGGCGGCGCCGCCCGCGCGGCGAGGTCACGTCCCGCGAGGCCAACGAACTCCATGAGCTCCAGCCGTCCGGTCTCGCCCGGGACGGCGCTGAGGATGCGGGTGCGCCGCGGGATCTCGGTGGTGAGGTTCTGCGGCAGCCCGAAGTTATTCGGGCCGGGTTCCGGGTCGAGAAAATCACCCGTCCAGAAAGGGCTCATGCCGAGCAGGCCGGTAAAGAAGGCCTCCGCGGGCGCCATATCGGCCACCATCTGCATCGCGTTGAACGGCTGGCTCAGGCGTTCGAACTGCCAGAACGCGTCGAGGGGGGGCGAGAGCCGCTCGTAGAGCGCGATGTTGATGCCGTCCGGGCCCTTCAGCACCACATTGGCCAATTGCGAGGGCGGGAAGTTGAAGCGCACCGGCTCGCTCTCCGACATCCAGCCCAGGCGCAGGGCATCAGCGTAGACGACATCGAGGTCTTTCGCCCGCATCATGAGACTGAAATAGCCCCCGGTGTCCCAGGCCCGCGCGCCCACGCGGATGGGCCGTTGTTCCGCGCCGTCGAAGCGCACGAAGCGCAGCCAGCCCTGGCGGCTGCCCGGGGCGCGCAGCAGCAGGTGTTCCGCACGCACGGCGGCGTCCAACCCCCAATACCGAAGCTCACTGGTGTCCACCGGGCCACGATGGACGGTTTCGAAGCCGCCAACCTCGATGAATAAGCGCGCCGCGTTGTCGAGATCGCGGACGCTTAGCAGCGCCTCCTGCCAGGGCTGCTCGAGCAGGGCGGTGCCCGGCGTCTCGGCCTGATCGGCGGCGCAGGCCGCGGACAGCCCGATGAGGGCAGCGAGCAGCCCGGTGATGAACAGCAGACGGATCATGCGGAGGGTCCTGTCGTGAGGCGCGCCAGCGCCGTTCGGAGGGCGTCGGGGATGGGGACCGGTCGCTGGCTCTCGCGATCCACGAACACGTGCACGAAATGCCCGTGGGCGGCGGCCGACGTCGCACCCTCGGTAAACATGCCGATGCCATAGCGCACCGAACTGGTGCCCAGGCGCTCGACCCGCAGCCCGCCTTCGAGCCGGGCCGGGAAGGCGATCGGTGCGAGGTACTCGCAGCCGGAGCTGACGACGAAGCCGACCACCGGTCCTGCGTGGATGTCCAGGCCGCCTTCCTCAATGAGGTAGGTGTTGGCGACGGTGTCGAAGTAGGCGTAATAGACCACGTTGTTCACGTGGCCGTAGAGGTCATTGTCCATCCAGCGTGTGGTGATGGGCAGGAACCAGCGGTAGTGCGCACGCTGTGCGGCGGGGATGTCTCGACTCATCGGGGCCTCGGTCAGTAAACGCTGCGGTAGAGGGCCAGCGCGTCGGCCTCGCTCACCTCGCGCGGGTTGTTCACCAGCAGGCGCTGCTGATGCATGGCATCGGCAGCGAGCATGGGCAGGTCGTCCTCGGGGATGTCCAGGTCGCGTAGCCGCCGCGGCAGCGCCACGTCCGCGATCAGGCGGTCGAGTGCCGCGACGAACGCCTCACAGCCCGCTGAGGCGCTTGTCGCCTGCACCTCAGGATCGATACAGGGCAGCAGTTCGGCATACAGGCTCGCCGCGACCGCTGCGTTGAACCGCAGCACGGGCAGCAGGACCAGCGCGTTACTGAGTCCGTGGGGAACGTGGTAATGCCCGCCGAGCGGGGAGGCCAGCGCGTGGACCGCGGCCACCGGGGCGTTGGCGAAGGCCTGGCCGGCGAGCATCGCTCCGAGCAGCATGTCGCCACGGGCCGCGAGGTCCTGGCCCGCATGCACCGCCCGGCGCAGGCTGCGCGACATGAGCGTGAGCGCCTGGCGGGCGAGCATGTCGGAATAGGGATTCTTGCGGTGGCGGCTGGTGTAGGCCTCGATGGCGTGGACCATGGCGTCGATGCCGGTGGCCGCGGTGACTCCCGGCGGCAGGCCGACCGTCAGCGCGGGATCGAGTACCGCCACGTCGGCGAACAACTGCGGGGAAACCACCCCGAGCTTGGTGGTCGCCCCGGTGGTCACGATGGCCACAGCAGTGACCTCAGAACCGGTGCCCGCGGTGGTGGGCACCTGGATCAGCGGCAGTCGGCCGCCTTTGACCTTGTCGACGCCATACATGTCCGCCAGCGGCTGCTCGCCATGGGCGAGCACGGCCACCAGTTTGGCGACGTCCATGGAACTGCCGCCGCCAAAGCCGATGACGCCATCGATGCCCGTCTCCCGCGCAAGCGTCGCCGCCTCCAGTACCACCGGCTCGGCTGGGTCGGCGGACACGCCGGCGAAACGCGCCACCGTCACGCCGGCGGCCTCGAGCGCGCGCTCCGCCGGGGTCACCAGCCCGGCAGCCACCAGCCCGGCGTCGGTAATCAGCAGCGCATGGCGCAGGCCAAGGCTGCGAGCGAGTTCGCCAAGCCGCTCGATGCTGCCCGCGCCGCAGTCAATGCGCGGGGTGCTCTGAAACGCGAATGCAGTCATGTTGAACGTTGCCTGTCGGAAGTGCCCGGATGCTAACGCGTGCCTGGCGGCTACCGCTACTCGAACTCGTAGAGCACCACCAGGTGCCCATCCAGATCGATGAACGCCATTTCCTTGAACAGCCGGCCATCGGCGG
>PWZL01000092.1 GCA_003567475.1 Gammaproteobacteria bacterium
GAAAACGTCCACTCGTATTACGGTACGAGCCACATCCTGCACGGAATCTCCACTGTTCTTGATGTTGGTGTAACCGCTGTTGTAGGCCGCAACGGTATGGGGAAAACGACCCTGGTTAAGACTATTATGGGACTGGTGCCCGCGAAAGAAGGATCGATACTGCTACGGGGGCAATCGATTGAGCACTTGAAGCCCTATGAGATAGCTCTAAACGGAGTCGGGTATGTACCTCAAGGGCGGGGCCTGTTTCCTTCACTGACCGTAGACGAGCATTTTGAGGTTGTTTCTAGTCGAAGTGACAGAGGTGAATGGCACAGAGATCGAGTATACGATCTGTTCCCTCGGCTCAGCGAGCGTGCACGCCAACGAGCAAGTTCTCTCTCCGGTGGAGAACAGCAGATGCTGTCTATTGGCAGAGCTTTGGTAACTAATCCTTCCTTGCTTATCATGGATGAACCATCGGAGGGGTTAGCACCAGTAATTCGTGAGCAACTGATCGATGTCTATCTTGCCTTGGTTGCCGGCGGGATGAGTATTCTGCTCGTAGAACAGAACCTGCGTACGGCAACCGCGCTTGCGACTGATGTTGCCGTGATGGTATCAGGGGCTATCGTCGCAAATGTGGATGCCGGTGCGATGATGCACGATCAAGAGGTTCGCGAACGTTACTTGGGTATTCGAGCATAGGAAGTCCTAAGATTCTGAGCCTTATGCCGATCGAACAATCGCGCAAATTGAAATTTTATGATGGGGTGCTACAGTGACTGATGTTGCGAGATTCCTGTTTCTGGTTGTCAACGGACTTACCTTTGCGGGCCTGTTGTTTGTTATTGCGAGCGGTTTCAGCTTGATGTTCGGGTTGATGCGTGTCGTAAACCTGGCCCACGGAGCGTTCTACATTCTGGGAGCTTATCTCGCATGGACGGTACAATCCCAGGGCGGGAATTGGGTGTTCGGCCTGTTTGTTGCCGCTGTTGGTGTTGGTATTCTGGCTTTGCTTACCTACTTTCTGGTACAGCGGGTACACGGGGATCTACCGCAGACTCTTCTTACACTAGGATTGGGGATAGGGGTAGCGGATCTCTGTTTGTGGATATGGGGCGGACTGCCAAAAACCCTTACTGCGCCCGATATTCTGCGAACGAGAGTTACAATCGGAGCATTTACGTATCCCGGGTACCGTTATTTTGTGTTAATCACAGCTGTAGTTGTTGGGTTTGGTTTGTGGTACATGCTTCAACGCACGCGGCTGGGCAAAATCATTCGTGCCGGCGTTGATAATCGCGAGATGATCTCTGCATTGGGAATCAACATCGACCGAATATTTATAAAGGTCTTTCTTCTGGGGGGACTGATCACCGGTTTCGCGGGAGCGATCGGTGGTTCGTATCTGGCTTTCGGCCCGGGGATGGATTTCGAAATTCTCACATTTGCCTTGGTAGTCGTGATAATTGGCGGTATGGGAAGTATCGCAGGATCTGCGGTTGGCGCAATCGTTGTAGGTCTTGTTGACAGTTTCGGCCGAACATACGCCAGCGAGTTTTCGATCTTCTTGCTCAGTTTCACCGTAATTCTAGTAATAATGCTTCGTCCACAGGGATTATTCGGGAGAGCGCACGAATGAAACGTTCTAGTGCTGTTCGATTAGCCGTTACCGTGTTCCTGTTGGTGATAGCGCTTACGCTGCCTCTTTGGGCTCAACGTTTTACCGTGCAGCTCACAATTCGAGGGTTATACCTCGGCATAATGGCGATGAGTTTCATCTTGCTGGCAGGCTATGGTGACATGACTTCGCTTGCGCAGATGTCTTTCGCGGCGATGGCAGGGTACGTAATAGGAATCGGTTTTACGCGGTTTTCGCTACCTCACGGACAATTAGCAGTGCTCGCGATAATTGGAGCGATCTCTCTGAGCGCGCTTTTCGCATTGGTTGCGATTCGTGCACAGAAGATCTATTTTCTTATTATGACGTTGGCGCTTTCCTTACTCTTCCATGGTCTTGGAATGCAATGGGCATCGGTCACCGGTGGGTCGGATGGAATCACGGGAATACCGCGGCCAGTTCTGTTTGGCTTTTCCCTGCTTCAGCCCGGTCCACTCTATTATCTAACATTAGTCACTACGGGGCTTTGCTATTTTGGACTGAGACACGTTGTACGATCTCGTTTTGGACTCGTGCTTCAAGGCATTCGAGACAATCCTCGCCGGATGACAGCGCTGGGATTCAACATTCAGCGTCATCGTTTCTGTGCTATTGTCATTTCTGGTGCTGTTGCCGGCGTAGCAGGAGTCTTAACCGTTTATTTTACTGGGGTTATTCTTCCGGACCGGGCTGGATTGGGACAGACGATCTTGGTGGTACTCGCCTCGTTGGTCGGTGGGGTATACACCTTGAAAGGCGGAATACTCGGTGGCCTTGTTGTTGCATATTTGATCAGCATTACCAGTCAACTAACGTCCCGCTATTGGGTTGTACTGGGAGCACTATTTATCCTCGTGGTTGTTTTCATGCCGAAAGGATTTTTTGGGGGGGATATTCCGATACCACAGTGGGCTACAAAACGGTGGCGAACAATAGTAGGTAGCCTAAAAAAACGCATTGATGGCCTCTCCGAGCCGACACAATGAGGCCTCAGCCAGGCAGTACGCGCCGATATCTGTCAATATAGAAGTCACCGATTTCGCGAAGTTTTTCGTAAGTTTACGCCGCCCGGTTCAGTACGACGGTCCGCCGCGGCATGATCCTGCGTGGACCTTTGACGAAGCGCTCGGGGTGTAAGCGGGCGGCCTGGTTCAGGATTTCCTGACGCGATTGAAACACGGCGATGTCTTCGCCGGTGTGTTTCTGCGATGGGGTCACATATCCGATGCCGCTGTGGCGGTGGCTGGTGTTGTACCAGTCGACGAAGGAGGCGAACCACGTACGTATAATGAGCCCAGCGATTTAGACAGGAACGACCGGCAGTTTAAGAAACGTCTCGACCTCATGAATGAAGAGAGGTTATGCTGGAATCA
>PWZL01000098.1 GCA_003567475.1 Gammaproteobacteria bacterium
CGATCACGGGCAGCACGACCCTGGCGGCGGTGGGGCTCGGCGCTGAGCTCAGCGGCGCTCGCTGGTACGGCGGGCGGGGGGCGGATCCGGTGCCCGCTCGTCGCCGCCGGGGGCCTCCGGCAGCACGCGCAGTTTGACGGTTCCGGTATCCCGTTTTTGCGGTCGGCGCTCTTCCAGCGCCGACAGCCCTGCGGCGAGCGTCGCTTCCCGGGACGGCGCCCCCTCGCTGTGGGCCTGTTCGGCGGCGAAAGTGGCGTCCGGGTCGGCGACATCGCCAGCCAGCAGGCGCGGGTCTATGCGACGACTGCGCATGGTGTTGTTCAAGTCGTCTTCCAGCGTGGCGATGAGTGTCTGTTTGAGCTCGAGTTCCTGTTCGAGCTCCTGGACACGCGCAGCCAGTTTATGGACGCGCTGTTCCCGATCCATGAGGTCGCGTTTCAGCGCCGCCACCCGCTGGATATCGCGTTCCATCGACTCGATGAGCTCGCCCTGGGCGAGCAGCCGCCGATGCAGTCCTGAAGGCGACATGCCATCGGCTTCGACGACGCGGTGGGTTTCGTGGGGGACGGGAGGTTTAGGCGGTTCATCATCGCCGCGCCGCATGCTCTCCTGGAGACGCCGATAACGTTCGAGGAGGGCGCGATGTTCTTCTTCCGCCTTGTTCTTGAACTGGCGCAAGGCGTCGATACCATTCTTGAGAGACAGGTTGGCGCGCTGGCGCTGGCGCAGTTCCGCAACCAGCTTGCCGGCAAGCCGCCTGCGCCGGTTCGCCCAGCGGGCGCGCAGCTGTAGCCCGGCCATCTCTGCCCGCAGGCTTTCCAGACGTTCAGTGTCGAGCAGGTGGCGTTCTTCCAGGCGTGCGTGGTCGAGGTCACGGGCAGCGAATTTTTCGTCCGCACGGCGCAGTTGCGTCAGCGTCTCTTCCAGCTCCTGGCCGAGCGACTGGCAGCGTTCGGTCTGCTCGGTGAGCCTGTCGTCACGGGCCTTGAGGGCCTCGCGCAGGCTGGCGACCTCCGCCGCCTCCGTCCTGGTGCGTGCGAGTTCATTCTCCAGGGCCGCGATCCGCTCCGCGGATTCACGCAGCGTTCTGGCCAGCGTCTCCAGGGCCTGCTCGACTGTGGCGGACTTCTCACTCATGACGGGTCTGGATTTGTGCTGTTGATAGACGCATAGCACACTAGCGCGGCGGTACTGCGCGGGAGAGGACATGCATCACGCTTTTGACATAAACGCCCGGCCGGGCTGGGGTTCGCGAGGGTCGGCGCATGGATGACGCGACAGCGTGCGAGCTGGCCGAACACCTGCTGGAAGCGGCTGGACGCGAAGCGCTGCAGTACTTCCGGAGGGCTCTCGAGGTGGAGGACAAGGCCGCCGGGGAAGGGTTTGACCCGGTGACGGCGGCGGATCGGGCGGTCGAGAGCTCGCTGCGGCGGGGCCTTGCCGAGGCCTGGCCCAGTGCCGGCATCCGTGGCGAGGAATATGCCGACACCCCGGGCGATGGGCGTCATGAATGGCTGATCGATCCCATCGATGGCACGCGTGCCTTCATCACGGGGATGCCGCTGTGGGGCGTGCTGCTCGGCCTGCTGCGTGATGGCGCACCGGCCTTGGGGTTCATGCACCAGCCCTATCTCGGGGAGACCTTTGGTGGCAACGGCCGGGAAGCCTGGCTGCAGCATGCCGGTCGCCGCCAGCCCCTGCGCAGCCAGTCGGTGTCGACGCTGGCCGAGGCCGTGCTCTACACCACCCATCCGGAATCGTTCGGCTCGCCCGAGGACGCCGAATGCCACGCCCGGCTCGCCCAAGAGGTGCGCTTGTCGCGCTTTGGCGGTGACTGTTACAGCTACTGCATGCTGGCGGCTGGCCACGTACAGCTGGTGGTCGAGTCTGGCCTGCAGGATTATGACATCCTGCCGCTGGTGCCGATCATCGAGGGGGCAGGGGGGCACGTGACCGACTGGCAGGGCCGCCCGCTGCGTGGCGGGGGACAGGTGCTTGCGGCCGCCGACCAGGCGCTGCACGGGCAGGCCCTGACGGTGCTCGCGGCCCGCTGAGCCTGCTACCGCGATACCCGGGCCGCCGCGGGGTTCACGGCGTCGGTGCTTGGCCGGTCCGCAGCGTGACCTCGTGAATGCCCTGGCGCGCGGCGCCGATGCTAAAGCCGAGCTCCCGCGCCAAGGCCAGCATCCGGTGGTTGTCCTGGAGCACCTGACCGATCACTTCGCCGACGCCGGTGTCACGACAGTAGCGGATCAGCTTCTCGAGCAGGATGCGCCCGAGGCCGCGGCCCTTAATGTCCGAGCGCACGATAATGGCGAATTCGGCCCGCAGACGGTCAGGGTCGGTCACGGCCCGCACGGCGCCAAGGGTCCGTCCGCCCTGGGCGGTGTCGGTGGCGATGAAGGCCATCTCCCGGTCATAGTCGATCTGTGTGTAGCGCGCCAGCTGAGAATGCTCGAGCACCTTCATGACGCCGAAAAAACGAAAACGGATATCCTCATCCTGGAGGTGTTCAAAGAACTCGCGGTGAGCGGGCTCGTCCTCCGGGCGAATCGGCCGTAGCACCACGTCCTGATCCTCGAACCGGATCTGCTCCTCGAGCCACGCAGGGTAGGGTGAGATGGCAAGCTCCGGCCGGGGCCCGTCTTCGGGGGCGCGCAGTTCGATACGCGCATCCAGCGCCAGCACACCGTCGGCGTCCGCGACCAGCGGATTGATGTCCAGTGATGCGACGTCTTCGAGGTCGGCGACCAGCCGGGAGACGCGGACCAGCGTCTCGCAGATGAGATCGATCCGCGCGGCCGGCCGGTGACGGTAGCCCGCCAGCAGTCGCGCGATCCGCGTGCGCTCCACCAGTTGCCGGGCCAGTGCCATGTTCAACGGCGGGAGTGCAATGGCGCTGTCGCGGATCACCTCGACCCCCGTACCCCCTTGGCCGAACAGCAGGACCGGACCGAAGATCGGATCGGTATGGCTGCCGATGATCAGCTCAAAAGCCCCGGGACGTCGGGCCATCGCCTGCACGGCAAAGCCCTGCAGCCGGGCATCACTGCGGGCGGCGACGCGTCGTGCAATGCCTTCGGCGGCCTCGCGGACTGTCTCGGTCGAGTCGAGGTCGAGCACCACGCCGCCGACGTCGGACTTGTGCGTGATGTCGGGCGACAGCACCTTGAGTGCGACCGGAAAACCGATCTCGCCGGCGATGCGGACGGCGTCATCGACGCTGGCGGCAATGCGGGTCTCCACCACCGGAATGCCGTAGGCTGCGAACACCTGCTTGGCCTCGACCTCGCTCAACCAGCGTCGTCCTTCGCCGCGAGCGGCGGCGATGATGCGGCCGATCGCGTCGGCGTCGATGTGCGCAATGCCCGGCAGCGTCTCGGGCATCTCGGTCAGTGACTCCTGGTTGGCCCGGTATTCGAGCATGCGCATGAAGGCGGCGACGGCGTCCTCGGGCGCATCGAAACTGGGCAGTCCAGCGGCGGCAAACCGCCGTGCCGCCTCGCGGGCCGACGCCCCGCCCAGCCAGCAGCCGAGCACCGGCTTGCGGCTGGCCGCCGCGGCCTCGGCCAGCGAGGCCGCGATCTCCGGGCTGGAGGCCAGCGCTGTCGGTGCATGCACGATCAGGACGGCATCGCAGGCTCGGTCCTCCAGCAGGACGCCGAGTGCGTCGCGATAGCGCTGCGGCGAGGCGTCGCCGATGATGTCTACGGGGTTGCCGCGCGACCAGTTGCCGGGCAGCAGGCCATCCAGCGTCGCCAGCGTGGTGGGCGAGAGTTCGGCCAGTTCGCCACCGCGTTCGATGAGCGCATCGGTCGCGAGGATGCCGGGGCCGCCGCCGTTGGTCAGGATGGCGAGGCGGGCGCCACGGACACTCCGGGCCCTGCCGACCACCTCGGCAGTGGTGAACAGGTCTTCGATGCCGAACACCCGCAGGGCGCCGGCGCGGCGGATGGCGGCATCGTAGACCACGTCGCTGCCCGCGAGTGCGCCGGTGTGCGAGGCGGCGGCCTTGGCGCCCTCGGGCACCCGGCCGGCCTTGACGATGATCAGCGGCTTGTTGCGGGCGGCGGCGCGGGCGGCGGACATGAACTTGCGCGCCTCGCGCAGGGATTCCATATACAGCAGGATGGCACGGGTGCTGGCGTCACTGCCAAGATAGTCGATGACATCACCGATATCGACGTCCAGGCAGTTGCCCATGGAGACGAAACAGGAGAAGCCGATGCGTCGTTCGCTGGCCCAATCCAGTACCGTGGTCGCAAGCGCGCCGGACTGTGTGACAAAGGCGATGCTTCCCGGTGTTGCGCTGTCCGGGGCAAAGCTTGCATTCAGGCCAAGGGCCGGGACGATCAGGCCAACGCAGTTCGGGCCGAGAATACGCAGTCCATGGCGTCCGGCGGCGGCCAGCATCTGCGCTTCGAGGTCTTGCCCCACGGCCCGACCGGCCTGCTCGAAACCGGCGGTGATGACGATGGCTGCGCGCGTCCCACGCGTCCCCAGATCTTCGATGAGGCCGGGGATGGATGCAGGCGGGGTGCACAGCACGGCGAGATCAGGCGTTGCAGGCAGCGCCGCCGTATTCCGAAAGGCCTGCAGCCCCTGGATCTTCCGGTGCTTCGGGTTGACGGGATACAGCGCGCCAGCGAAACCACCGGCCAGGAGATTGCGCATGACTGCGGCGCCGACGCTTCCGGCGCGTTCCGAGGCCCCGAACACCGCGACTGATTGCGGCCGGAACAGCTGATCGAGGTGACGAACTGACATGTCCCCGATGATCGCAGATCCGGATGACAGGTTCACGACCGAAGATCGGTCTGCAGCGTCTGACGGTCTGCGTTAGAATCGCCCACCCCTCTCTTGCGGCCGGCGTTCTGCCTGGCTGCCGGTGACCGTTCATGACCGCTCCCACCGCATCCCCGCTGCAGGCGCCGCCCGAGGCCAGCCTCTCGGATGCGTTGCGAAACACCTGGCCGCTGCTCATCGGCTTTGCGCTGATCATGCTGGGCGGTGGACTGCAGGGCACCCTGCTGGGCCTCAGGGCCGCGCTCGAGGGCTTCCCGACACTGGCCACCGGCCTGATGATGTCGGCCTATTATCTGGGCTTTCTCCTCGGCTCGGCGGCCACCAGCCGCCTGGTCGCCCGGGTGGGTCACATTCGCGTATTCGCGGCGCTGACCTCGCTGGCCTCGATGACGATCCTGGTGCACTCGGTGGCCGTGGACGTCTATGCCTGGGCAGTGCTGCGGCTGCTGTCGGGGATGTGTTTCGCGGGGATCTACATCGTTGCCGAGAGCTGGCTCAACGACCGCGCGAGCAACCAGACGCGCGGGCGTATTTTCGCCATCTACATGATGATCAACTTCGCCGGCCTGGCCGCCGGACAGTTCCTGCTGAACCTGGCGGCCCCCGAGCTGCCCGCGCTGTTCATGCTGGTGTCCGTGCTCGTGTCGCTGGCGGCGGTGCCACTGGTGCTGAGTTCCCGCCAGGGGCCGAGCTTTGCCCGGCCAGCAGCCCTGGCGCTGGCGGTGATCTACCATCGTTCGCCGATGGCCGTCGTCGGCGTGCTTGCCGCCGGCCTGGCATCGGGCGCGATCTTCGGTATGGCTGCGGTCTATGCCGCCAGCGTCGGGCTGTCGGTGGCCCAGACGGCGAGTTTCGTGGCGATGCCTATTCTCGGGGCCATGCTGCTGCAGTGGCCGCTCGGCCTGCTGTCGGATCGGATCGATCGCCGGCGCGTGATCAGTCTGGCCGCCGCGCTGGCCGTGTTGGCAGCGCTCGCGACGCTTTGGGCCGCTGCAGGCTCGCCCGTGTTCTATCTGGCGATGCTTCTGCTTGGGGGCACGACCTTGCCGGTATACGGCATCGCGGCCTCCCACCTCAACGACCAGCTGGCGCTCGATGAAATGGTCGCGGCGAGCAGTACACTGATCCTGCTGTCCGGTGCCGGTGCGGCAGCGGGGCCACTGCTGGTCGCGCTGCTGATGGGCACGCTGGGTGCAGTCGGGTTCCTCTGGTTTTTCCTGCTGGTCAGCATGGTGCTGCTGGTCTTCTCCATCTGGCGGGTTTACCTGCACGTGGGCCCGGACGAGGACAGCAAGCGCCCCTGGGTCGCCACTCGTCCGGCCGCCTCCCCGGTGGCCGTGGAAATGGCCGCAGAAGCCCAGGTGGAGGCGGCAGAAGCGCTTGAGGTGGCAGCAGCGCTCGAGGCTTCAGCAGCCGCAGAACCCGCCCAGGAATCGGACGATTCCGCGCAGCCGCGCCCGCCAGGCTGAGACCGGCTTCACAGAATCGCGTGCTGGCTGCGCGTCCTGCGGGTGAGCGTTCCTATACTGAGGGTCCTGCCAGGCGCGCGGCCTTCCGTGCGCGGGTGTCTTTCGGATCAGGAACGGGATGGAGCGTGAACCAGCAGCGGTGATGCCGGCCGATGGTGCGGCGATGCAAGACCCGGCCGGGTCGCCTGATGGCCGTGCACAGGCGCCGCTGGGCTCGGGTGAAGTCGACGCCCTGCTGGCCGAAAGCAGCGTTGCAGTGCTGGTGTTCACCGAAGATGACGCGTTGCTGACCACCCTGTCCGGTGTCAGTGGTGGCCAGCACCCGGTACATGCCACCGCTGACGAGGCGGCAGCGATGGCGTTGCTGGCGCGGCTGGATCCCGGGGTGCTGGTGGTCGATGCGACGGTATGCGGCGATGTCGAAGCCCTGTGCGCGCGCATGCAGCGTCACCAGCCGGGACTGGTCAGTGTGGTGGTGGCGGGCCGCGATTCGGCGGGTGCGCTGATGAGTCTGGTCGGCGGCAACGGTGTGGTGCGCGTGCTGCCAGCGCCGCTGTCGGCGGGCCAGGCGCGCCTGGCGCTGGAGGCGGCGGTACGGCGCCATCTGATGCTGGCGGCTGCCGCACGGGATCAGGGGCCGGTTGTCGTTGCGGTGGCCGAGGACATCGGTCCGCCCGCCCGGGTGGCGCGTGGCGCCTTGCTGGCCGGCAGCGCCGTCGCCCTGACCCTCCTTGCCGCGGTCGGCGCCTGGGTGCTGCTGGATCGCGATCGGTCAGTCGCCGGTCAAGCCGACGCCGGGCCTGCTTCGGCCGTCCCGCCGGCGACCATGATCGGCAGCGCGCCGCCGTCGCGTGCCGCGACCGCCGACTCGACTTCGTCGGCGCTGCCGCGGGCGCCTGACGGTCGGGCAGCCACGGATCAGACGGAGCTGCTCGAGCAGGCCGAAGCGGCGCTGACATCGGGGCGCGTGCTGGGACCGACGGCTGACAGTGCGGAAATGCTGTTGCGGCGCGTGCTCGACGCGGATCCTGCGAATGGTCGAGCAAGGCTCGGTCTCGAGCGGGTCTGGCTGGCCGAGCTCGCTCGGGCCGAGCAGGCGCTGGCTGCCGGCAATATCCCGCTGGCCGAGCAACGCCTGCAGGCTGTGGCTGAACGCACGCCCGGTCATCCTCGCCTTGCCGTGCTGCAGGATCGACTGCGACGCCAGACGGCCGCGGCGCCGCCTGCCGCGGTCATCGACCCCGCCGCCCCGGCGGCGCTCGTCGAGGACGTCCCGACAAGGGTGGCGGAGGAGGGGCAACGCGCGCCCGCCGATACGGCCGCCGTGGCTGACGAGGCCGGTGCGGACACGGCCGGCTCGGAGGCGCTGGACACCGCCGACACCGCGGACACCGCAACGGACGACGTGCTCGCGCAGGCTCGGGCGCAGCGCGGGATACTGATACTGGTGCAGGAGCGGATTGCGCGTGGCTGGCTCCTGACGCCACGGGGCGACAGTGCCGCGGACTATCTCGAGGCGCTGCGCGAGACCGGCGCCGCACCCGCGATGCTGTTCGTTGCCGAACAGCAGTTCGCCCGCGCACTGCTGGCACAGAGTTCGGCCGCGGTCGACACTGGCGATCTCGCCGCGGCCCGCGCAGCGCTGGCCCATGCGCGGGAGCTGGGCGTCGTCCCCCTGGAGACCGATACGGTCGAACAGACCGTCGCTCGGGCGGAGCGGCTGGCCGCGGCGCGCACCCGGGTGGTGCCGGAAAACGAGCTCGAGCGTCTGGATTATCGGGCACCGGAGTATCCGCGGCGGGCCTATCGAATCAACCAGGAAGGCTGGGTCGAGCTTGCCTTCGTCGTGGGCAGGGATGGCTATCCCATGAACATCAGGGTGGTCGAGGCCGAGCCGCCAGGCGTCTTCGAGGAGAGTGCCGCGACCGCGCTTTCGCGCTGGCGTTACCGTCCGGTCGAGGTCGAAGGTGAAATCATCGAGCAGCCCGCGTTGGTGCGGCTGCGCTTCGAAATCCGCTGAGCCTCAGTCCCGGGTCGGAAGGTCCGTGTGCTCGTGACGGTGGACGAGGTTGGTGCTGCGGCAGGTGAATACCGTCTCGTCGTTTTGATTGAACAGCTCGTAGAGCATGACGACCACGCCGCGCTCGGGCCGTGTCCGCGAGAGACGTTTCTCCAGCACCCGCGCCCGTGCGTGCAGGCGATCGCCCGCGCGCACAGCCACCGGGAACCTCACATCATCCCAGGCGATGCCGCAGATCCAGTCGATGTCCCCCGCGATCTCGTGATCCAGCCGCCGCCACAGCGCCATGGTGTAGATGCCCGAGGCGATCACCTCACCAAAGGTCGAGTCTCGCGCGGCCACTTCGTCGGCATGGAAATACTGTGGATCGAACTGGCGTGCAAAGGCCAGCATGTGCGTCTTGTCGACCACGTGGGTCGATGACTCGCGCACTTCACCCGGGTGCAGATCCTCGTACCGTCGCTTCATGGGCTTGGCATCGTCCGACATGCAGGCAACGACGGCAAGGCTACCAGAACCCATGGATGGGCGGTGTTACCATCCGCCGGGTCATGTACAGGAGAATCCGATGAGGTCGTGGCTGTTCATTCCCGGCGACAGCGAGCGCAAGCTCGCCAAACTCGATACGCTCGAGGCGGACGCGGTGATCCTCGACCTGGAAGACGCCGTCCTGCCGGCCGGCAAGGCTGTGGCCCGCCAGCGTGTGCGCGAGGCGCTTGATGCACGCCCGGTGCCGCGCAGCGTACCCGTGTGGGTACGCATCAATCCGCTGGACGGCCCGCTCGCGTTGGCGGATCTGGCTGCCATTGTGGGCGGTCGCCCGGAGGGCGTCATGCTGCCGAAATTCCGCACGGTTGCCGATTTGCAGCGGCTCGACGCTGCGCTGGCCGCGCTGGAAGCCCGCGAGGGCCTGGCGCCGGGGAGTGTCCCGATGGTGGCCGTCGGGACCGAGACGGCGCGATCGCTGTTCGAGCTCGGCTCGCTCGCCGATGTGGGCCCCCGGCTGCAGGGCCTGACCTGGGGTGCCGAGGACCTGGCGGTGGATCTTGGTGCGGCCTCCAATCGGGACGCCGCGGGTGAGTGGCTGCCCACCTATCAGCTGGCGCGCTCGCTGGTGCTGGCCGGCGCGGCGGCTGCGGGGATTCCGGCGATCGACACCGTCTACACCGATTTCCGAAACAGCGATGGCCTGCGCGAGAGCTGCCGTCGAGCCCGGGCGGATGGCTTCGCCGGAAAGCTCGCCATCCATCCCGATCAGGTCGCGGTGATCAACGAAGCGTTCACCCCGGAGGAGGCGGAGGTCCGCTGGGCCCGCGAAGTGCTGGCCACCTTCGCCGAGGGCTCCGGCGACGGTGCCCTGTCGTTGCACGGCAAGCTGCTCGATGCCCCCCATCTGAAGCAGGCGGAGCGCATTCTCGCCCAGGCCGCTCAGTCGGCCAGGTAACGCTCCAGCGTCCGGTGCAGATGCCGCAGGCGAGCCTCCTGGTAATTCGCCAGGCTGATCGCGCCCTTGCGTGAGGTCATCAGCCCCTTCTGGACGTAGGGCAGGTTGCCCATGTCCTGGTCGAAGATGTAGCCCAGCGCGCCGAGTTCCGGGGCATCCTGCCAGGGATCATCGGCGCCAAGCTTGTGGACCGGCACGGGATCGGGCTTCTCGGCGCCCTCGGCGAACCGCATCAGGATGATGACGTCCATGATCGACGAATGGCAGTCGCTGCCATTGGGGCGGAAGCGATAGACGATGTTCGGGTTATATCCGGCCCACGGGATGAAGTTCGGGAATACGCTATAGAGGATGGCGTCCAGAACCTCGGCATCGGAGGCGTCGGTGAGGTCGATACCGAACAGCCGTCCGAACTCGGCACGATTGACATCGGCCATGTGTTCGCGCGCGCTCTTGCCTTCGGGCACCTTGAGGGACTCGTCTTCCTCGCTCCCCGACATGCGCCCCGAGGTCCGCGCCAGCGCGGTCATGATTTCCTGCTCGGCGACATCGCGAAGATGCGGGCTCGGCGACCCCATGGCCGTGATCGTGCGGCTGATGTTGTCGCCCCACCAGTCGTACTGGGAGTTGGAGTCTGCCGTGTAGGGCAGGATCTGCGGGTGGGTCTCCACCGAGTGCCAGGACTCGATGAAAGCCTCCATCACGACCTTCCAGTTGGCGCGCACGATCTTCTGCACGTGCACGGCTTTCCAGGTCTGCTCCAGTGGCCAGCGCTCGAAGTGCTGCGGCAGGATGCCGAGGTACTCCTGGAGCGGCGCTGCCTGCGCATCCAGATTGATGAACACGAATCCGCCCCAGGTGTCGACGCGCACCTCGGGCAGACGGCTGTTGTCTTCGTTCAGGTGCGGGAAATCCCAGCGGCAGGGGATCTCTTTCAGGGTGCCGTCGAGGTGCCAGGTGAAGCCATGGAAGGGGCAGCGGAACTCGCTGACCGACCCGCTCTCGTCACGCAGCTGACGGCCGCGGTGCAGACAGCTGTTGTAGAATGCGCGGTAGCCGGCGTCGGTGCGCACCACGATGAACGACAGGTGGCCGATTTCGTAGACCACGTGATCGCCGACTTCCGGAATCTCCTCCTCGCGGCAGGCCATCTGCCAGACGCGGCACCACATCCGCTCCATCTCGCGATCGTGTACCGCCTGTGAGGTGAACAGCTCGGCCGGGATATCCTCCGAGCCGAGTTGCGGACAGTGCACGTCCCGCAGCACCGCCGGCACCTCGCGGGTGTCGCGATCGAGCAGGCCCTGGTAAGTCACCCCCTCCGAGCGGGCGTCGCCGCCCTGTTGTGGTGGCCGTTCGCGTGCCGATGCGCTCATCGTCTCCCCCTCCTGGTCTGCAGTCGCGTCCTGCCCCCAGCAGGACGTGAGTGATCGACGTGACGGTGCGCGGGCACCGCTCACCCCCGGATGGTGACATACTTTCCCAAGGAAAAAACAGTCTCGTTTGATTGTTTGTGCGGTGAGGCCTGGCACAAAAAAACCGGCAGCCAGAGCTGGCTGCCGGTTCCAGGGCACGGCCCTGCGTCAGACCCAGGTCGTCAGAAGTTGTAGCGGAAGCTCGCCTGCCAGGTCCGCGGCAGGTTGAAGTACTGCTGACCTGCCAGGGTCGAGACCAGCTGCTCCCGGTTCTGGCAGTTCTTGCACTCCAGGCGCAGGCTCCACAGGCCGCTGGTCTCTTCCAGGGTGACCGCGGCAATCAGATTGCTGTAGCCGCTGACCCGTGAAAGGGCATCATCGTTGGTGCCCACCGTGTGGCTGCCGTAGCGCGTGAAGGCTGCCGAGGGGATCAGCTCGAGGTTCGTGCCGATCGGCCATGCATAGTCGAAGCCCACCACCGCCGTGTAGTCCGGCTGGCGCTGCGGCCGGGCCAGGCTGCCGTCGCCGCGGATGATGCCGCGGTTGCAGCTGTCGGGGTTGCCCGTGGCGATGCAGTCGTCGCGCTGGGCCTGCACCTCGGCGGAGAGGTCGTCGTACTTGCCATCCATGATGCCGACGTTGGCAAACACGGTGAGACGCTCAGTGGCCAGGGCCAGCATCTCGAGCTCGAGACCCTTGATCTCCATGCCGGCGAAGTTACCGGTGATGAAGACGATACGATCGCCGGCGTCCGTCGGGAAGTTGAATGCCGAGGGCAGCTGGTAGTCGCTGACATCCGTCAGGAACGCCGTGGCGTTCAGGCGGATGCGCCGATCCATCAGCTCCGAGCGCAGGCCCAGCTCGTAGGTCCAGACCTTTTCAGGTCCGAAGGGCTGGGTCTCTACCGCGGTGTTGCCTCGTGCATTCCAGCCGCCGGACTTGAAACCGCGGGTGGCCGAGGCGTAGACATTCATGTCGTCATTGACGTCGTAGCGCAGCGCCAGCCGCGGCGTCAAGATCTTGGTGCTTTGCGACAGCGGGATGCCGAGTGCGGCGATGTCGGCGGAGGTGAACTGGAACAGGGCCGTCGGGTTGAAATTCGGGACGAAATCGATGTCTTTCCTTTCATCCGTGTAGCGCAGACCAAGCGTACCGGTGAGGCGATCGGTGAAGGCATAGTTCGCTTGACCGTAGACCGCCCAGGCCTCCGTGGTGTTGTCGAGGATGCGATCGGCGAACACCGTGCCGAAGATGAGGTCGGCGAAGTCGGTGCGGTTGTCCTCGTCGATGTAGAACACGCCGACGACGTAGTCGAGTGCGTCGTTCATCGCCGTGGCCGCCAGCTTGATCTCCTGGGAGAACTGCTGGTGGGTGCTGTTGTTGACGATCGAAAAGCCACCCGGCGGAACGCCGATATCCAGGAAGTCCAGCAGGAAGCGCTGGTTCAGGTCACGGTAGCCGGTAATCGCATTGATTTCGCCCAGCGGCGAATCCCAGGTGAAGTTCGATGTGATCGACCAGGCACGGGTGACGTTGCCCGAAGTGATGTTCTGCTTGTCACCGATGATGGTCAGGCCCAGGTCGGCGAGGCTGCGATCGGTGCGCAGGCCGCTGTTGGCGATGCGCCGGCTGCCATCCGGGGTGTTGACCTGGTTGGCCAGATCCTGATCGATGTAGTCCATCGACAGGTCCCAGGTGATCTCGTCATTCGGCAGCAGCCGCACATCGATGCGCGCACCCTTGTTGTCATCGCTGTTGATGGTCTGGCCGGTGGTGAGATTGTCGACGTAGCCGTCGTCTTCGATCCAGAAGCCGCTGAATTTGGTCAGCACCCGGTCGTTGACCGGAAGATCGACGCTGCCGCGGGCGATCTTGCGGTTGTAGCGGCCGAAGCCCACCTCGACATAGCCGCCGAACTCTTCACCCGGTCGGCGCATGATCACGTTGACCGCGCCACCGGTGGTGTTGCGGCCGAACAGGGTCCCCTGCGGGCCGCGCAGCACCTCGATACGCTCGACATCGAACAGCGTGAGGTTGTTGGCGTTCTGGC
>PWZL01000001.1 GCA_003567475.1 Gammaproteobacteria bacterium
CGATGATGGTCATCCCCATGCCGCCGCTGGCGCTGGACGTGTTCTTCACGTTCAACATCGCGCTGGCGATGGTGGTCATCCTGATGACCGTGTATAGCGCGAGACCGCTGGATTTCAGCGTATTCCCGACGATCCTGCTGGTGGCCACGCTGCTGCGCCTGGCGCTGAACATCGCCTCCACCCGGGTGGTGCTGCTGAACGGCCACACCGGCACGGACGCCGCCGGGCGGGTGATCGAGTCCTTCGGCGAGTTCGTGATCGGCGGCAACTATGCCGTCGGCCTGGTCGTGTTCGCGATCCTCGTCATCATCAACTTCGTCGTGGTCACCAAGGGTGCCGGCCGCGTCTCCGAGGTCAGCGCACGCTTCACCCTGGATGCGATGCCCGGCAAGCAGATGGCCATCGACGCCGATCTGAACGCCGGAATCCTGACGCAGGAGGAAGCCAAGCGCCGCCGCGAGGAGGTCGCCCAGGAGGCGGATTTCTACGGTTCGATGGACGGTGCCAGCAAGTTCGTCCGCGGGGATGCCATCGCCGGCATCCTGATCCTGTTCATCAACATCATCGGCGGACTGATCATCGGCACCGTGACCCATGCGATGAGCCTGGGCGACGCGGCCACGAATTATGTGCTGCTGACGATTGGCGACGGTCTCGTGGCGCAGATTCCCTCGCTGCTGCTGTCGACCGCCACGGCCATCATCGTCACCCGCGTCTCGGCCGCGCAGGACATGGGCGAGCAGGTCAGCCGCCAGCTCCTGAACAACCCCCGTGCGCTGTTCACCGTCGCGGGGGTGGTGGGCATCATGGGCCTGGTGCCGGGCATGCCCTCAATGGTGTTCCTGCTGCTCGCCGCGGGACTGGGCGGCATGGGCTGGCTGGTCCAGCGCGGTAAGCAGGCGGACGCCGATGCCGAGGGGCCGCCGGGCGAGACCGCCGAGGCCACGGCCCGGGCCGCCGAGGACCGTGACCTGTCGTGGGAGGATGTTCCCCCGGTGGACCTGGTCGGTCTCGAGCTCGGCTACCGGCTGATTCCGCTGGTCGATGCCGCCCAGGGCGGCAACCTGATGACCCGGATCAAGGGGGTGCGGCGCAAGCTCTCCCAGGAGCTCGGCTTCCTGCTGCAGCCCGTGCACATCCGCGACAACCTGGAACTCGCGCCCACGGCCTACCGCATCAGCGTGCTGGGCGTGCCGATGGCCGAGGCGGAGGTCCAGCCCGACCGCGAGCTGGCCATCAACCCCGGGCGGGTCTACGGCACGGTGCCCGGACAGCCGACCCGGGATCCGGCCTTTGGCCTGGAGGCCGTATGGATCGAGTCGGCCGACCGGGAACAGGCGCAGTCGCTGGGCTACACCGTGGTAGATATCGCGACGGTGGTGGCCACGCACCTCAGCCGCATTCTGAAGGAACACGCCCACGAGCTGCTCGGCCACGAGGAAGTGCAGAAGCTGCTGGATGGGCTCGCGCGCAGTCAGCCAAAGCTGGTCGAAAGTCTCACGCCCAAGACCCTGGAGCTTGGCGTGGTGCTGAAAGTGCTGAAGAACCTGCTCGCCGAAGAGGTGCCGGTGCGTGACATGCGCAGCATCGCCGAGACGCTGGCGCAGGTGGGTAGCGCGAGCCAGGATCCTGACGCGCTCACCGCCCAGGTCCGGGTGGCGCTGGCCCGCGCGATCGCCCAGAACATCGTCGGGTCCGCGCCGGAGCTGCCTTTGCTGGCGCTCGACCCCGGTCTGGAACAGATCTTGCAAAAGTCGCTGGGCAACGCCGGCGGCGGCGCGGCGCTTGAGCCGGGCCTCGCCGAGCGGCTGCAATCGTCCCTGCGGGAACTGGTGAAGCGACAGGAAATGAACGGCGATCCCTCCGTGCTCGTGGTGTCCCCCGATATCCGCCTCTGGCTGGCGCGCTGGCTGCGCCCGGCGCTCCCGGGGCTGCATGTCCTGGCCTACACCGAGATTCCCGACAACCGACCCGTACAGGTCGTGGCCACCGTCGGCCGCGACGCCACACCCGCCCGTCCGGCCGCCCTCGGGGCGCCGACCGGGCACCCTGAAGAGGTGCCAGCCGTATGAAGATCAAGCGATTCAGTGCGCCGGACATGCGCCGGGCGATCCAGTTGGTTCGCCAGGAGCACGGCCCCGATGCGGTCATCCTGTCGAGCCGTTCGGTGGACGGCGGCATCGAGATCGTCTCGGCAGTGGATTACGATCCGGACCTGATTGCCGGCATGGCCGGCGCCGCCGCGGCACCGGCGAAGCCCGCATTGCCTGCCCAATCTGCGGCCCAGGTCGAACTCGCGGCGTCGCTGGCCCGCACCGAGGTGGGCGACCCGCCGGAAGCGCGGTCTGCTGCGGCCCCCGAGGGGGAGGTAGACGCCCGCGCGGCGCCAGCGGAGACGCCGCCGGTGCCGCGCCCGGTCATCGAAATCGACTGGACCAGCGATCCTTCCCTGAAGGCGATGCAGGCCGAGCTCTCGGCCGTGCGCGGCATGCTGAATGAGCAGTTCGCCCGGCTCTCCTGGGCTGACCTGCGCGCGTTCCGGCCCGCGCGAGCGCTGTTGCTCCGGCGGGTGGCCGCGTTGTCGCTGGATGAGGGGCTGGCCGCCACGCTGGTCGAGGAGGTTGCCCATCCGGATGATGGGACCCAGGCCTGGCGCGAAGTGCTGCTCGGCCTGGCCCGGCGGCTGAAAGTGGCCAGACAGGACCCCATCGAAGAGGGTGGCGTATTCGCCCTGGTGGGGCCCACGGGTGTGGGCAAGACCACGACGATCGCCAAGCTGGCGGCGCGTCACTGCCTGCGCCACGGCGCTGAGTCGCTGGCGCTGATCTCCACGGATAATTTCCGCGTCGGCGCGCAGCGCCAGCTCGATGCCTATGGCGCCATTCTGGGTGTGGCGGTGCGGCGCGCCGAGACCGGCGATGACCTGCGTCGTCAGCTCGAAGAACTCTCCGACCGCCGGCTGGTGCTGATCGACACCGCTGGCATGGCACCGCGCGATCGTCGGTTGGCGGAGTCGCTGGGGCGTCTCGCCGACGCCGGCAACATTCGCCGCATGCTGGTCCTCTCTGCCAACATGCAACTGGCGGTAATGCGCGATGCGGTGCGTTTCTTCGGTGGCGACAACCTGGCGGGGATCACCCTGACGAAACTCGATGAGAGCCCTGGGCTCGGCGCGGCGCTGTCGATTCTGGTCGAGACCGCGCTGCCTGCGGTCTGGCTGAGCGAAGGCCAGCGCGTGCCGGAGGATCTGAAGCTCGCCCGGGTGATACATCTTCTCGGGTGGGCGAGCGATGTCGAGGCGACCGATGCGCCTGGCCGTGCGCCTCCCGCACCGTTTGCCCACCGACCCGCAAGTTTCCGGGAGGTGTTGAATGCAGGCGCCTGAGATGCGTGACCAGGCCGATGGGCTGCGCGGTCTGGCGACTGCGCGTCCGGTGAAAGTCATTGCGGTCACCAGTGGTAAGGGCGGCGTCGGCAAGACCAACGTGTCGGTCAATCTCGCCGTGGCCATGGCCGAGCGGGGTCGCCAGACGCTGTTGCTCGATGCGGATCTCGGGCTCGCCAACGTGGATGTCCTGCTCGGTCTCAAGCCGCGGGCGGACCTCTCGCAGGTGCTCGACGGTGAGCTTGAGCTCGAAGACATCCTGCTCGAAGGGCCGGCCGGGGTGCGGATCGTCCCGGCGGCCTCCGGCGTCAGCCGTATGGCCGAGCTCACGCCCCGCGAGCAGAGCGGTCTGATCAGTGCCTTTTCGACTCTGCCGATCAGTGTTGAGGTGCTGGTGGTGGATACCGCGGCGGGCATCGACACCCGGGTACTGGGCTTCTGCCAGGCCGCCCACGAGGTGCTGGTGGTGGTGTGCGATGAGCCGGCGTCGCTGACCGATGCCTACGCCCTGATCAAGGTGCTGTCACAGGAGAGAAACGTGCGCAGATTTCAGGTACTGGCCAATAGCGTGGGTGATCCCGAGCATGGCCGCAGGCTCTATCAGAAGCTGCTGTCGGTCTGCGACCGTTTTCTTGATGTCGCGGTGGTCTATGGCGGTTGCGTCCCCGAGGATCCGCGACTGCGCCAGGCCGTCCGGGTGCAGAAACCTGTGGTGCAGGCGTTTCCATCGAGTCCTTCGGCCAGAGCATTCAAGGATCTGGCCGCTCGTGCCGATAACTGGCCGGTACGCCGTGAGAGCGACGGTCAGCCGGTGTTTTTCCTTGAGCGTGTGCTTGCGGCGGCGCGCGAATGGTCCGGCCAAGAGGTGGCGGCTCATGTACGCGGCTGAGCACCAGCGCGAGGGCGACCTGCTGGTTAGTCGTTACATGGACCTGGTGCGGCGGATCGCCTATCACCTGCTGGGCAGGCTGCCGGCAACGGTGCAGGCGGAGGACCTCATCCAGGCGGGCGTCGTCGGCCTGTTGGAGGCGGCGAAGGGATTTGATGATGCACATGGCGCGAGTTTCGAGACCTATGCCGGTATTCGCATCCGCGGTGCGATGCTCGATGAGGTACGGCGGCAGGATTGGGCGCCTCGTTCGGCACACCGCAACAGCCGCCAGATCACCGAGGCGACGCGAGCGGTGGAGCGGCGGACCGGTCGCGAGGCGACCGCGGCGGAAATCGCCGCAACGCTGGGCGTCGGCCTCGAGGAGTACCACGGAATGTTGCAGCGGGTTGCCGAGGCCCGCGTGTTCAGCCTGGAGCAGTTGCACGAGGAGAGCGGCGGGTACGGCGACATGCTCGAGGGCGGTTCCGCGGATCCGGCGCGCGAATGCGTGCGCCAGGCCTTTGCCGAGAATGCCATCGAGGCGATCGAGAGCCTCCCGGAGCGCGAGCAGCTGGTCCTCGCGCTCTACTACGACGAGGAACTCAATCTCAAGGAAATCGGTGAAGTGCTGGGCGTAACAGAATCGCGTGTCTGCCAGATTCATGGCCAGGCCTTGGCGCGGCTGCGAACCCGGCTGGACGAGTGGGAAATGCAGGAGGTCATGGCCTGAGGTCAGGTCCTGACCAAAGTGAGCCAGAGACGGCGGTCGGGCGGCCGCCGGCAGGAGGAGCGAGTGGACAAGTCAATGAAGATCCTGATCGTCGACGACTTTTCGACGATGCGGCGCATCATCAAGAACCTGCTGCGTGAGCTCGGGTTCAGCAACACCGTTGAAGCCGATGATGGCGACAGTGCCCTGCCGCTGTTGAAAGCTGGCGGCATCGATTTTCTGATCACTGACTGGAACATGCCGAACATGCCGGGAATTGAGCTGCTGAAGCATGTGCGCGCCGATCCCGCCACCCGTGAGCTGCCGGTGTTGATGGTCACGGCCGAGGCCAGTCGCGAGCAGATCGTCCAGGCGGCTGAGGCCGGCGTGAACGGCTATGTCATCAAGCCCTTCACCGCGCAGACGCTCGAGCAGAAGATCAGCAAGATCTTCGAGCGGCTGGCACTGGCGAGCTGACCCGATGGGCGAGACACCGCAAGATTGGCAAGGTGCCCGAGAGGAGCTGGCCCGCATCACCGCCGAGCTTCGCGAGACCCTGGCGACGCTGCGAGTGTCCGCGCAGCTGGCGGGACTGGTGAAGACGGATCTGCCCGATGCGCAGACGCAGCTCGGGCAGGTGCTGGAGCTGACCGAGCAGGCGGCGCACGACACCCTGAGCGCTGTCGAGTCTTCCCTGCCGCTGGCGCGCGGTATCGGCGAGCAGATTGGCGAGTTTCGTATGCAGGCGGCGGACGCGCTGGCGCGCGACGAGCGTTTGGTCACGTTGCTCGGCGGTATCGAGGGCGCAGCCGATGCCGTGAAGCTGCATCTCGGCGAAGTGCTGCTGGCCCAGGGCTTCCAAGACATCACCGGACAGATCATCCGCCGTGTCGCCGGCCTGGTGCAGGAGCTCGAGCAGTGTCTGTCGGCACAGGGCTGCGACATCGATGTCGCCGCACGCCAGGTCCGCAGGCAGGCCCGCGAGGCCAATGGTCAAGGTCCGGCACGCGCCGATGCGGATCGTCGCGAGGTGGTGGGTGGTCAGCAGGACGTCGACGAGCTGCTGTCGGGGCTTGGCATCTGAGTCGCGGCGCGGCTGGAGAAGACCATGGACGAGGAACTGCTGGAGGACTTTCTGGTCGAGGCGGGCGAGCTGATCGAGGCGCTCGACGGCCAGCTGGTCGACCTGGAAAGCCGTCCGGACGATGCAGAACTGCTGAATGCCGTATTTCGTGCCTTTCACACGGTGAAGGGCGGCGCCGGTTTTCTGGGTCTCTCGCCCCTGGTCGAAGTCTGCCATGACGCCGAGGAAGTGCTGAACAGCGTGCGCGGCGCCCGCCGCGCCTTGGACGCCGCGGCGATGGACGCGATCCTCGGCGCCCTCGATGATGTCCGGCGCATGTTCGGAGAAATTCGTGGCGGCAAGCCGCCGGCACCGGCGACCGCCGAGGTGCTGGCGGCCCTGCGTCGCGCCTTGGCGGACGAACACGCCGTCGCCTCCGCCGAGGCGGAAATCGCGGCGGAAGCGGCTGGCGCGCGAGGTCATCAGGCGGCACCGGCGGCGCCCGCGACTGCGCCGATGCCGGACACGACCACGCCTGACCCGGTCGAGGCGGCGTTCGAACAGATGCTGGCGGCCAGCGCCCCCCAGGCAGCACCGCCACCCACCGCCAGCGCCACTGGCGATCTCATCACCGAGGATGAATTCGAGGACCTGCTCGACCAGCTGCAGGCTGCGGGTAAGGGTCCACCGAGTTCGGTGTCGGCGCCCGTGGCGGCCGAACCGAGCACGCACGCGGCACCGCGCCCGGAAGGCTCGGCCTCCACCCGGGTCCGGCCACAGGCGACACCGGCCATGGTTGCCGAGCCGGTGGAGGCGACCCTGCGGGTGGCCTCGTCCCGAATCGACGGCATCATGAACCAGGTCGGCGAGCTGGTGCTGGTGCGCAATCGGCTCGCGGCCCTCAGGGCGCGGGTGGCTGATGAAGAGGTTCATCGGGCGCTGGCCCAGCTCAATCTGGTCACCTCCGACCTCCAGGCCTCGGTGATGCGCCTGCGCATGCAGTCGGTCGGCAAGGTGTTCGGCCGATTCACCCGGGTGGTGCGGGACCTCGCGCGCCAACTGGGCAAACAGGTGGATCTGGTGACCGAGGGCGAGAGCACCGAACTCGACAAGGGGATGGTGGAGAGTCTGGTCGATCCCTTGGTGCACCTGGTGCGTAACGCGGTCGACCACGGCATCGAGTTACCCGACGTTCGTGAGGCGGCCGGCAAGGCGGCCGGCGGACGGGTCACACTCTCGGCGCGTCAGGAGGGCAGCCATATCGTCATCGTGGTCGCTGACGACGGCGCTGGCATGGACCCGGAACGCATCCGCAACAAGGCGATTGAGAAAGGTCTGGTCGACAGCCGCAGCGCCTTGCAGATGCCCGATGAAGACGTGTTGCAACTGATTTTCATGGCCGGTTTCTCGACCCGCGACGCGGTCAGTGAGGTCTCGGGCCGGGGTGTCGGCATGGATGTGGTTCGCAGCCAGATCGCCCGTATCAACGGCCAGGTCCACCTGCAGTCGGAAAGCGGTCGTGGCTCGCGCGTGGTGATCCGTCTGCCGTTGACGCTCGCGATCCTGCCGACGCTGATGGTGGTGGTGGATGGACGACGGTTTGCGCTGCCTTTGCCGGTGGTCGATGAAATCATCGAGTTCGATCCTCACCAGCGTACGGTGCTCGACGGCCAGGTCGTGCTCTCACGGCGCGGCGAGGTGTTGCCGTTGCTCGATCTTTACCGCTGGCTGAAGACCGGTACGCAGCCCCCCGAAGGACAATCGGTCGTGGTGGCCACCGCGGGCGACTGCCGGGTCGGTCTGGTCGTCGATCGGCTGCTGGGCCAGGAGGAGGTGGTGATCAAAAGTCTTGGGCGGCGGCTGGAGTCGCTGCCCGGGTTCGCCGGCGCCACCATTACCGGCGACGGTGACATCGCACTGATCATCGATGTGGCAAGCCTGCATGCCCACTGGGCGACACTGGCCGAGACGGCCGCGCTGCCGATGGAGCTGGTAGCGCCCTCGGTCCGTGAGGTCTCAGAGGCGTGAGGCATATGCGCACCGATATCCTTAGCATCATCGGCCTGCTGCTTGCCCTCGTCGCGGTGCTGGGCGGTTCAGTGCTGAAGGGCAGCGGGCTCTCGGCACTGTGGAACGGGGCGGCCTTCATCATCGTGATCGTGGGCACCTTTGCGGCGGTGCTCATCCAGGTGCGCCTGCAGGTGTTCTCGCATGCCTTCGGTATCGTGCGCTGGATTTTCATCTCGCCGGTGCGTGATTCGGAAGAGCTGCTGCAGAAGATTCTTTCCTGGAGCCAGATCGCCCGACGTGAGGGGTTGCTCGGGCTGGAAGAGACCGCCGAGCAGGAATCGGATCAGTTCATCCGCAAGGGGCTGATGCTGCTGGTTGACGGCGCCGAGCCCGAAACCATTCGGCACGTGATGGACGTGGAACTCGACACCCGCGAGCAGTTCGACCAGCAGGGTGCCAAGGTGTTTGAGAGTCTTGGCATCTACGCGCCGACGTTAGGAATCATCGGGGCGGTCATGGGCCTGATCGCCGTGATGCAGAGTCTCGCGGAGCCGGAGAAACTCGGCGCCGGTATCGCCACGGCCTTCGTGGCGACGATCTACGGGATTGCCGGAGCGAACCTTGTCTTCCTGCCGGTCGGCAACAAGTTGAAAAGTGTCATCCAGGTGGCGAGTACCGAGCGCGAAATGATCATCGATGGCTTGGTGGGTATCGCTCGCGGTGATAACCCGCGCAATATCGAGACGCGCCTGCGCGGCTATTTCGTGGGGGGTGCTCCGTGAGCCGGCGTCGCCGCCACGAGGAACATGCCAATCATGAAGCCTGGGCCATTCCCTATGGCGACCTAGTCACCCTGTTGCTGGCTTTTTTTGTGGTGATGTACGCGTTGTCCTCGGTCAACGAAGGGAAGTACCGCATCCTCTCGGACTCCCTGGTCGCCGCGTTCCGCGCGCCGCCCAAGTCACTGGAGCCGATTCAGGTGGGTGAGCTCTCGCTGGCCCAACATGAGATCGATATGCGTCAGCAACGGGTCCTCGTCCCCGTCGAGATCGACAGCCTGCCGGACCTGCTCGATCGTGACCTCGAAATCCGCCGCAGCAGCGCGTTGAGCGCCGCCGACGCCGCCGCCGCGGCCGATATGATCGACGAGATCACCGATGCCTTGGAGGAGGCGCTGGCGGAGCTGATGTCAGAAGACATGGTCAGGCTGCGCCGCGACCAGTTCTGGGTGGAAATCGAGATCAACACCAGCCTGCTGTTTCCCAGTGCCAGTGCGGAACTCGCTAGAGACGCCGCCGACGTGGTGTACCGCGTCGGCAGCATCCTCGCCGGCAAGGACACGCGCGTGCAGGTGGAAGGCCACACCGACGTGCTGCCGATTCGCACCGAGCGCTTTCCCTCGAATTGGGAGTTATCGACAGCCCGCGCCTCTACAGTCGTGCGCATGTTCGCCACCGCCGGTGTCGATCCGGGGCAGCTGGCGGCAGTCGGCTATGGTGAATACCGGCCCGTGGCCGATAACAACACGCCCGAAGGTCAGGCGGAGAACCGCCGGGTGGTGATCGTGGTGATGGCCAACCCCGCACGCGAAGCCGGGGCCGCGCTGGCCGCAACCGCCGGCGCCGACTGGCCATGAACCTCTGGGCAGTGGCCAACCAGAAAGGCGGCGTGGGCAAGACCACGACCGCGGTGATCCTGGCCGGGCTGCTGGCCGAACGCGGCGCCCGGGTGGTGCTGGTGGATCTCGATCCGCATGCCTCTGCTAGCGCCTGGCTGCTGCCGGCGGCTGCATCTTGCGAGGGCGTGGCGGCGCTGTTCGGGGGGGACGGCGAGATGCCCGAGGTCGCCTGCCTGCTCGAGCCGACCGTGCAACCGCAGCTCCAGATACTTCGAGCCACCCCCGCACTGGCTGCGGTGGAACGTCGGCTGGCGACACAGGCGGGCATGGGACGCGTGCTGGCGAACGCGCTGGGTGCGCTGCCTGCAGTCATCGACCACGTCATCCTCGATTGTCCGCCCACACTCGGTCTGCTGCTGGTCAATGCCCTGGCTGCGGCGGAGCGCGTCATCGTACCGGTGCAGACAGAGCCGCTGGCGCTGGAAGGCTTGCGGCGGATGCAGGCTACGCTGGAGATGATCGGCCGGTCGCAGGGCAGGGTGATCGATCACTGGACGGTCCCAACCCTCTACGATCAGCGCACGCGCGCGGCGCGTGAAGTGCTGGCGCAGCTGCGTACGGAGTTTGCCGATGGCCTGTGGCCGGGCGTCATTCCCGTCGATACCCGGCTGCGTGATGCGAGTCTTGCCGGCGAGCTGCCTTCGCGTTTCTGTCCACGCTCACGTGCCCTAGGTGTCTACCGGAGTTTGCTGGCGGCGCTGTTGGGCGAGCGTCCGCGGGATGCGGCGGTGAGCTGGGAGGAGGAACATGCCGAGCCCATCGACGAGGAGGTGGCAGCATGACGCCTGGTGCCGATCATGCCGCAGGCGATGCACTGCAGAGGTATCTGGACGCGCTGCTGGATCCAGGATCGGCCGATACCGAGTATCAACTGCTGCGTGCCGGCAGCGTGAGGGTTGCGCTTGCGGCCTCGGCCGTGGCGCCCGAAGCGACGGGCGGGGATCAGGCTGCGCAGGGTGCCCGCTGCTGGCTGGATCTGGCCAGTGTGCTGCGTGGACAGCCCGTGACGGTGGCCTCACCAGTCGTGGCCGTGCCTTTGGCAGGTGTCCCGGGGTGGGGTCTGTCGGTGGAGGCCCAGGAGACGCTCGTGCAGGTGGCTGATCAGGCGGTGACCTGGCGTAAGCAAAGGGGCGGGCGTCGCTGGCTGGCGGGTCTGATCGAACAATTTGGCGCGGTGGTAATCGACCCCGCAGCAGTGATCGAGGAGGCGGAGGGACATGGAATCCAGGGCGCTGTATAAGGCGATGCTCGACGCACGCGACCTGCTCGATGCCGGAAACAGCGGCAAGCAGGCCAAGACCGGCGAGCGCTGCATCGCGTTTCGCGTCGGCGACGAGTGCTATGCGATCGAGTTGGTGGTGGTGAAGGAGGTCATTACGCCGCCGTCGATCGTGCCGGTTCCCGGTGCGTCATCGGAAGTTCTGGGGGTCATCAACCTGCGCGGCAGTGTGGTCACGGTGATCAACAGCCGCCGCGTGCTGTCGCTGGACGGCGTGCCGGGGGGCGTTCAGGCGCGCGTGCTGGTGCTCGATGAAGAGGGCCAGGAGGTGGGTGTTCTGGTGGACTCGGTGGACGATATTCTGCACGTCGATGTCGATGCGCTCGATCCGGTGCCGGCGCAGGGCGCGGGGGCGACCACGGCGCATGTGCGCGGCGCGGTGAACATCGGCGAGGAAATCGCCTTTCTGTTGCACAGATCCGGTCTGACTCGTCTGGCCGCATAGCGCCGCATGACCATGCGCGGTCCCGTGCGGTGATCCGGCCAGCGGTCCGGTCGGCGTTACGGAGGTGAACGATGCGCAGGATCAACGACTATCCCGTCATCCGGCCGCTGACCCCGGTGGCCCCCGTGCGGCGTCCCCGCCAGCATGACAGTGAACCCCGCGAGGGGGAGCATGACGCCGGGCCGCCGCCTGAAGATAATGACAAGGCCACGGAATTGCATGACAATCCTGAGGGCAATCGACCCGGGAGGCTCGTGGACAAGTTCGCATGATGGCACTGCCGGACACCGCACTGCTGATCTACCTGACCTGGGGGCTCGCGCTGATCGTTCTGGTCGGGGTACTGTCGTGGAGTTATTTCCGCGTGCAACGACAGGTTGTGTCTTTGTGCGAGCGTTGTGATCAGCTTCAGGGTGAAGTGCATGCGCTGCAGCGCGTGTTGCGCGACGTGCATGATGACGGCCATCAGACGCGGCGCCTCGAAGCCGCGCTGGAAGAACGCGTGACGCTGCTTTCGCGGCAGCAGGAACAGCTGATGCTCCGCGATGCCGACACCGGGCCTTATTTTCAGGCGATCCGCCAGGCTCGACAGGGCGCGACACTGGATGAACTGCTGGAGCGCACCGGCATCTCACGCGGCGAGGCGGAGCTGATCCTCTCGCTGCACGGTGAGGCCGCGCAGGGCACACTGTCGGAGAACATGTGACCAGGAATCACGCTACCGGAGCGCACCAAGTTGGCGTGCTCTTCGTGTGCATGGGCAATATCTGCAGATCCCCGACGGCGCAGGGCCTGGTAAGACACCGGCTGCGCGAGCGCGGCACAGACTGGGCGGTCCGGCTTGATTCGGCAGGGACGCATGGCTATCACGTGGGTGCGCCGCCGGACGAGCGGAGTCTGGCCGCGGCGGCCCGCCGTGGCATCGACTTCCGTGATCTTCGGGCACGCCAGGTGTTGGCTGAGGATTTCCACCAGTTCGATCTGGTGTTGGCCATGGACAGCCAGAATTTGTCTGCGCTGGCACGCTTGCGCCCGGCGCAGGCAAAGGGAGAACTCCGGCTGTTGCTTGATTTCGCCCCGGGGCTCGATGTTCGGGACGTGCCCGACCCGTACTATGGTGGCGAGACGGGATTCGAGCAGGTGCTCGATCTGATCGAAGCGGCCACCGAAGGGCTGCTAGCAGAGCTGCAGCATCGGTTGTCCTGAACGCTGTCCCGCCGTCCGCCACACGCGCAGCGGACGGCAGGCAGCGGGTTCAACTCTCGCGCTCAGTGCCCGGCGGAGACGACGGTTCGGAGCGCTCGCGCGGCGCCTTGGGCGTCGCAGCGGCAGCGCCCTCGGTCGAGCCCTCTGGCGCTGCCGGCTTGATCGGCAGGTCACGCTGCGCGGATACCGGCCCGTCGCCCTGGTCGGCGGCCTCGCGCTGGCGCGCCAGATTGCGTTCGTAAGCGGCCGCACTGGCCGCCGCACGTGCGTTAGGCGGCGCCACAGACGCATCGCCGGAGGCTGCAGCCTTCGGAGCCTCAGCAGCCTTCGGAGCCTCAGCCGCCTTCGGAGCCTCAGCCGCCTTCGGAGCCTCAGCCGCCTTCGGAGCCTCAGC
>PWZL01000033.1 GCA_003567475.1 Gammaproteobacteria bacterium
CAACCGCGCGGCGCTCGCGTGTTGTATCTAACCGACGTCCACTGTAGATGTCCGCGGGAGAGTGGGCCGCGAGCCACGGCAAAAGTCACTCTCCTCGAACCCCCTCCGGGGATTCTGCATGGTTCGCCGGCGATTGTATACAGCCGACCGACCGCGGTCGGTCAGGTGTTGTTTTTCTGCTGCGGTCGGGCGGCGGGGTTCAGCGCGGGCGCGTGTTCGCGGCACTGGCGGGCGAATCGGCCTCCGCATCCGGGTCGTCTACCGGCACGAGCGCCGCCTCGAACTGGCGCGCGGCGGCCTCCCAGCTGTGCCGGCAGGCCTCCGCGCGCACTGCCGGGCGCTCGAGCCCGAGTGCATCGAGACAGGCGCGGGCGAGGTCGTCGTCAAGCACCCCACTGAGTCCCGGGCGCACCACGTCAATCGGTCCATTCACCGGATACGCGGCGACCGGCAGCCCGCAGGCCATGGCTTCGAGCATGACCAGCCCGAACGTGTCGGTCCGGCTGGGGAACACGAACACGTCGCAGGCCGCCAGCCAGCTGGCCAGTTCCTCGCCGAAGCGATACCCGGCGAAATGGGCTGTGGGGTAGCGCCTCTGCAGGCTGGCGCGCGCCGGTCCGTCGCCGATGACCAGCTTGCTGCCAGGCAGATCCAGGGCGAGGAAGGCGTCCAGGTTCTTTTCCACCGCAACCCGGCCGGCGCAGACCCATCGCGGACGTGGCAGATCGAGTTCCGGCGGCGGCGGGCGGTCGGGGCGAAACACCTGGGTATCCACGCCCCGCGTCCACAGCATCAAACGCTTGAAGCCGTGACCGGCAAGTTTTTTCCTGACCTGCTCGGTCGGCACCAGCGTATGCACGGCCGGTCGATGGAATCGCCGCAGCAGCGCGTAGCTGAGCCGCTCCGGCACTGGCAGACGCGCTCGCAGGTACTCGGGGAACTGGGTGTGGTAGGACGCCGTTAAAGGCTGTCCCTGGCGTCGACACCAGCGCCGGGCCGACCAGCCGATCGGCCCTTCCGTCGCGATATGTACGCACTCCGGCGCAAAGCCGGCAAGGAGTTTCGCCAGGTGTCCGCCCGGGCGCACCGGCAGGCGGATTTCCGGGTACCCGGGCAGGGGCACGGTCCGGAAGCCGCTCGCCGGGGAGAACACTTCGACCTCATGACCGAACGCCTCGAGTTGGGCACGGGTGTGGCTGAGGGTGGTGACGACGCCGTTGACCTGAGGGTGCCAGGCGTCGGTGCAGATCGCGATGCGCATGAGCGCCATTGAGCCTGCGGTGTGTTACCGGTGGCTTTCAGCACTGTGACAGGCAGGTGACGCGGCAGCGTGACGGGCTGCGCGGCGGATTTCATGCAATTGTCAGCCAACTGCAATCCTGCTGTCTTGACGAGAGGCGACGCTATGGACCATGAAACCCGGGGTTGCCACAGCCGCCCACCTCCGCCCGCCGCGGGCGCTGCTGCTCTGCGACGCGCTGGAGCAGCAGCTGTGCCTGCGGATCAACGCGCTGGCCCGTCAGCCGGGCATTCGACGCCTGTTCGCGGGGGTCAGTCGGCTGGGGGACGGCGTCTTCTGGTATGTCCTGATGGTCGGCTGCGCACTCGGTCTGGGTCAGGCCGGCCGCCTTGTGGCCCTGCAGATGGCGGCGGCTGCGCTGCTGGGTGTGGCCATCTACGGTCTGCTCAAGCGGCGGCTGGTACGGGAGCGGCCGTTCGTCTCCCATGCCGGTATCGTCTGCGCCACGCCGCCGCTTGATCGCTACAGCTTTCCCAGCGGGCATACCCTGCATGCGGTGTTGTTCACGACGCTGGCGATCGCGTGGTTCCCGCTGTTCGCCTTCCTCCTCGTGCCCTTTGCCCTGCTGGTCGCCGCCTCGAGGGTCGTCCTGGGCCTGCATTACCCCACGGACGTGCTCGCCGGGGCGCTGCTGGGGTGGATGATCGCGCAGGCAGCGTTGTGGTTGCAGCCTCCGTTCTGACTCGGCGCCGGCCATCCCGGGATAGCGGCGATTGGCGGGTCAGCCGAAAAACCGTTCCCACGCAATCAGCACCCAGACCAACGCCACTGCCACCAGGCTGACCAGCACGGCCGCCGATCGACGACGAGCACCAGGAGCACGCTGCCGCTCGGCAATCCGGTGTATCCGGGTTTCATCGTCAGGCGTCCGGCTCATGAAGTCGCGAGGCATGATGCCAAGGGGTCGGTTGCCGTGTCATGACAGGCCTCGCCCGAATCACGCGCTCGCCAGACGAAAACACCCGGATGTCCGTGGGGACACCCGGGTGTGGTGAGGTCGCCTGGACGCCAGGATCAGAACAGGTAGTTCAGCTCGACACCGAAGCTACGGCGTGGCGAGTCGTGGATGAACGAGCCACCAAACTCCGGCGCGGGAATGACCTCCTGCAGGTAGTCGGTGTCGAACAGGTTCCGGGCCCAGAGTGTGGCGCTCCAGTTGTCGCCCCGCACGCCGAGCCGTGCGTTGACCAGTTCGAAGGAGTCTCGCCGCATGCGCGAGAAATCACCCGTCGGCAGCGTCGGATCACCCGAGAAGAAGCTGAACAGCGTCGGCACCACCTGGCCGGGACCGTCCTGGACTTCACCAAACCAGGTCGGACCCACGCCATTCAAGTCGACCCGTGCGACCAGATCCAGCGCCGGCGTGATGGGTGTGGTGAACTGACCGCCGACATTCCAGGTGTAGGTTGGGGCCATGGGGACCTTGTTTCCGACCGTATAGGGCCGGTTGGAATTGCGCTTGATGTCGCTGTCGAGCACCGAACCGCCGCCGTACAGGGTGAAGCTGTCGGTGACGCGGAAGCGGAAATCGGCCTCGGCACCGGTCAGTTCGACCTCGTCGATGTTGGTCACCACGCGCAGCAGGCCGAAGGGTCCGGCGAAGAAGTTGAAGAACTGCATGTCGTCGACGGTGGTGTGGAACACCGCGGCATTGAGTGACAGCCGACGGTCGAGCAGGGTGCTCTTGACGCCCGCCTCGAAAGACTTCGAGACTTCCTTGTCGAACTCGTCGCGGGCGTTGAACAGCTGCGCGTTGAAGGCGTCCGTGTAGAACACCTCGATGGTGGCTTCTACACCCTGGGAGTTGAAGCCGCCGCTACGGAAACCGACTCCGTAACTGCCGTACACGCTCACTTCATCGTTGATCGACCAGGTCAGGCTGAGCTTGGGCTGCATCTGGCCGAACGTCCGGGAACGATCGGGAATGATATTGGCGAACAGCAATGCCGGGTTGATCGGGGGTGCGTCAAGTCCGAGCGGGTTGATGAACGGCGCGATGGCATCCGTGGGGACGCGGTTCTGCACGCGCCGACGCTCACGGTCGTAGCGCAGCGCCAGCGAGAGTTCCAGATCGTCTCTCAGGTCGTAACCGATATTCCCGAACAGGGCGAAGACCTTGTTCGAGTAATCATCGAAGTACAGCAGGTCGGTCGGGTTCGGACCGGTCGGCGGTACGTACGGCTCGAGCAGGAAGCCGCGGTTGAGGTCGGCGCCCTGGGAGACGATCACCGTGCGATCGATGTCGACGTAATTCACGCCGGCGATCCAGCGCAGCGGCGCATCCCCCGGCGAGGTCAGACGCAGCTCGAAGGACAGGTCATCCTGGTTGCGCACCTGATACTGGTAGCCGTCGCAGGTGGTGGCTGAATAGGGCGGCAGGAGCTGGGCATCGGGGTTGCCGAAGTTGAAAAACGGCGAGGGCTGCGGGAACGTGGCTGCGCTGTCGGCCAGCGAGGCCAGGCAAGTGGGCTCGGCGAAGTAGATGCCGAAAGCCGCGCTGGTCCCGTCAGTCAGGAAATACTGTTCCTGGTCGTTGAAGGCGGCGATGCCGGTCAGCGTGGCGAAGCCGAGGTCCCAGTCCGCCTTGATGGAGATGTTCAGGTTCTCCTGCTCGTTCTGCGGCACGATGTTGTTCTGGTAGACGAAGCGGTGGTCGTTCACGTCGGGCGCGAAGTCCGGGTTGCCGAAGGCGTCGGCCAGGAAGGGCAGGGCGAAGGAGGCGTTGAAGCCGATCGCCGCCGAGTCGATTTCGCTGTAGCGCGCCTTCATGTCCAGAGTCAGGGTGTCGGACACATCCCACACCAGGCGTCCGCCGAGCACCCATTCGTTGTAGTCGTCGACTTCCTTGCGCTCGGTGAGGGCGTTGGTGAAATGACCGTCGGAATCGCGGTAGGCGAAGTTCAGGCCGCCGTAGAGCGTGTCGGCGATCAGCGGCCCGCTGACCGAGCCGCTGCCCGTGAAGGTGTTGTTGTTGCCCACGCCCAGCTTGACGTTACCCAGCAGCTCGTTCCCCGGCTGCTCGGTGGTGATGATGATCGCACCGGCCGCGGCATTGCGCCCGTACAGCGCGCCTTGCGGGCCTTTGACGATTTCGATCTGCGAGATATTGGCGAACTCCTGGTTGAAGGCGTTCGGGTTGGTCAGCAGCACGCCGTCGACGATCAGCGCAAAGTTGGTCTCGGCGTCACGCGAGGTGTTGATGCCGCGGATGTTGACCTGCAGGTCACCGGCTTCGGTGCTGTTGATCATGGTGACGCCGGGCGTCAGCGAGATGAAATCCTCGGGACGGACGATGCCCGCGTCCGCGATATCGGTGCTGGTGAAGGCGGTCACGGAGGCCGGGACGTCCTGCAACAGCTCGGCGCGTTGGCGGGCGGTGACGACAATTTCCTCGATCTGCGCGTAGGCGGGTGTGCCCATCACGAGTCCGACCCCGGATAGCAACATGGCGCGGCGGACGGCGGTACGAAGCGGTGTGACGGTGATTTTGCTCACGGCAAGTCCTCTGAAGTTCCCTTGGATGGCTGATCTCATTGCCACGTCTGGCGGCCCACCATGCGGGTGTCGACCCCTGCTCAGATCGTGCTGACGGCGGCCCCCCAGCCTGCCGATCAGGCTGTATACAATCATGCCTGTCGAAACAGGTCAATGTTGCGGGGTGCGCCGCGCCAACAGCTGTACCGGCCTGAAAGCCCACACCCGATGTTTTTGTTTCATCTGCGCAACAGCTTCGCTGGGGTGGTCCGGCTGGATTCACCGGACGGTCTACAGCTTCGGGCCGGCGTGCTAGGGTAGCGGGCCATGGCGACTGCCGGAGAGTCTGCATGCCCACTGTCGACGCCCTGAAGGCCAGCCTCCGGTTGCCGGTGGTCGCGGCGCCGATGTTCATCGTGTCGAATCCGCGCATGGTGGCGGCGCAGTGCAAGGCGGGCATTGTCGGGTCGTTTCCGTCGCTGAATGCACGGCCCGCCGAGGCATTGGGGCAATGGCTGGAGACCATCGATGCGGAGCTCGCTGACTACCGCACCCGCCATCCGGACGCCGCTGTTGCGCCCTACGCCGTCAACCTGATCGTCCATCACACCAACACCCGGCTCGAGCAGGATCTGGACGCCTGCGTGCGCCACCGGGTACCGATCGTGATCACCAGTCTGCGCGAGCCCTCGGCAGTGGTGGCGGCTGTGCACGGCTACGGTGGACTGGTCTTTCATGACGTCACGACGCTGCGCCATGCGCGCAAGGCGATTGCCGCCGGTGTGGACGGCCTGATCCTGGTCTGCGCCGGCGCGGGCGGCCATGCCGGCATGCTGAGCCCATTCGCCCTGCTGCAGGAAGTGCGTGCCGAGTATGAGGGCCTGGTGCTGCTCGCCGGCGCGATCAGCGATGGCGCCCAGGTGCTGGCTGCACAGGTCATGGGCGCCGATCTCGCCTACCTCGGGACGCGGTTCATCGCCACCGAGGAGGCCAACGCCGCGCCCGAGTACAAGCGCATGCTGGTGGAGCACACGTCCGCGGATATTGTCTACACCTCGACCTTCACCGGCGTGCCGGGCAACTACCTCGGTCCCAGTATCGTCGCCGCCGGCCTCGATCCAGCCGCGCTGCCTGGCGCGACCAAGGAGGCGATGAACTTTGCCGATGCCGGGGCGGAACTCAAGGACAAGAAGGCCTGGCGGGACATCTGGAGCGCCGGCCAGGGGATCGGCGGTATTCATCGCGTGGCGACGGTGGCCGAGAGCGTCGCGGAACTCGCCGCTGAATACGCTGCCGCCCGCCGGCACTGGGCTGCCCGCCTCGGGCCGAGCAGTGCGCGTCTTGCGGCGGGCTGACATCCATTACAATCCACGCACCGACCGGTAGTTACTTCCGGGTCCGCAGCCACTTCCGAGCACCGAAGCCCATCTATGTCCAGCCAACCGCCTACCCCAGCCGCGAGCCCCGCAGACTTCATCCGCCAGCGTCTGGCAGCCGACCAGGCAGCGGGCCGGCATGGTGGCGCTGTGGTGACGCGTTTTCCGCCGGAGCCGAACGGCTATCTGCACATCGGTCATGCCAAGTCGATCTGTCTGAATTTCGGTGTGGCGGAGGAGTTCGGCGGACGCTGCTTCCTGCGTTTCGACGACACCAATCCGCTGCGCGAGGACGAGACCTATGTGCAGGCCATTCGCGAGGATGTGGCCTGGCTGGGCTTCGACTGGGGTGACCGTCTGACCCATGCGTCGGACTATTTCCAGCGGCTGTACGACTGTGCCGTGACGCTGATTCGCCAGGGCAGTGCCTATGTCGATCACCTCGACGCCGACCAGATCCGGGAGTATCGCGGCACCCTGACGGCGCCGGGTCGCAACAGCCCCTTCCGGGACCGCAGCGTGGCAGAGAACCTGGCGCTGTTCGAGCGCATGCGTCGGGGTGAGTTCGCGGAGGGCGAGTGTGTGCTGCGCGCCCGCATCGACATGGCCTCGGGCAACATCAACCTGCGTGATCCGACGCTCTACCGGATCCGCAAGGTGGCACATCAGCGCACCGGTGAGACCTGGTGCATCTACCCGATGTACGATTTTGCACATACGCTATCGGATGCCTTCGAAGGCATCACCCATTCGCTGTGCACGCTGGAGTTCGAGGATCACCGCCCCCTGTACGACTGGCTGCTGGATCAACTGGCGCTGCCACATCGGCCTCAGCAGATCGAGTTCTCGCGCCTGAACCTCGCCTTCACGGTCACCAGCAAGCGCAAGCTCAACCAGCTCGTCGACAAGGGTATTGTCGCCGGCTGGGACGATCCCAGGATGCCGACGCTCGCGGGCATGCGCCGGCGCGGCTACCCTCCGGAGGCGGTGCGCGAGTTTATCCGCCGTGTCGGGGTGACCAAGAAGGAAAACACCATCGAGATGGGGTCGCTGGAAAGTGCTGTGCGCGAACATCTCAACACCCACGCGGAGCGTCGGCTGGCCGTCCAGCGCCCGCTCAGGGTGGTGCTCGAGAACTGGCCGGCAGGGGAGATCGAGACCGTCACGCTGCCCAATCACCCGGCAGATGCCGCCCGCGGGACCCGCGAGGTCAGCTTCGGTCGCGAACTCTACATCGACGCCGACGATTTCCACGAGGACCCCCCCGGCAAGTTTCATCGGCTCAAGCCCGGCGGGGAGGTGCGCCTGCGCGGCGCCTACATCATCCGCTGCGAAGGCCTCGAGCGCGACGCGTCAGGCCAGGTGGTGGTGTTGCGCTGCAGTGTGGATCTGGACACCCGCAGCGGTGGCAGCGGGGCCGCCCGCAAGGTCAAGGGCACGATCCACTGGGTACACGCCGACAGTGCTGTGCCGGTGGAGCTTCGCCTGTACGACCGGCTGTTCTCGGTGGCCGATCCGGACGAGGGCGGCGATTACCTGCAGGCGCTGAACCCCGAGTCGCTGGTGGTCGTCTCCGATGCACTCGCCGAGCCCGCGCTGGCAGAACTCGCCCCGGGGGAGACGGTCCAGCTCGAGCGAAGCGGATACTTCACGCGCGATGCCCGTAGTGCGGAGGGCGCGTTGGTGTTGAACCGCACCGTCAGTCTGCGCGATTCATGGGCAAAGCTCGAGGCCTCATCCACCTAGGCTGCCGTGGCGGTCAGGGTCTGCCCTGACTGGCGGCGCCGGGTCGGCCCGACGGGCCGCCCGTGGCGTTGGCGGGTCGGCCGCCCGGCCGTCCCCCCGGCCCGCCGGGGCGCATCGGGCGCGGTGCCGGAATCTCGGCCCCGAGAATGTCCACCGTCGTCCCCGTGCCTGCATCCAGCAGCTCGGCGGCACTGCCCCGGTGCACCGCAATCTCGACCAGCCCCAGGGCGTTGATCAGTGCTCCGGGCTGGCCCGCAGGCAGATCGGCGTAGCGGGTCCGGGTGATCGGGAATTCCTGCCCCGCGAGCCTGAGCTTGAGACTGCCCTCGGCGGCCGGACGCGGCGCCTCCACGTTCGTCAGCAGATTGCCCCAGCGGTCTGCCAGCACCACCTGGCCATGAATCACACCCTCGCGGACCTCCGGCAGCGCGAACGCGCCACGGACATGGTCCTCGGTGGTATCGCCCAGACCGATCACCGACAGTCGTCCAGCGGCCATCTCGCCCGCGATGGGTGCGAAGATATCGCGGCCGTGAAAGGTCTGGCTGCGGCGGGCGGGCAGCAGCCCGGCGAGTGCGTCGAGGGCCACTTCGCGCACCCGGGTGCGCGGATAGCGTGCGATCAGGGCGCCGAGCAGTCCGTTGTCTGGAGCGATGACGACCTGGTCACCGACTTCGGCGGCCAGCAGGCGGCGGTCGGTGCCTACACCGGGATCGACCACCGCCAGATGTACGGTGCCGCTGGGGAACCAAGGCTGGCAATGCTGGAGCCAGAACCCCGCGAGTTCCGGTTGGAAGGCCGGAATCTCGTGCGTCAGGTCGATCACCTCGGTGCCCGGAGCGCGCGTCAGGATCACCCCCTTCATCATGGCGGCGTAGGGCTGCGCCGTGCCGAAATCGGTGGTGAGCGTGACGATGGATCGGGGCATGGTGAGGGTCTCCAGGGGTCAGGCCGCGAAACGGCTCAGGTGGTGGTCGGCGTTGCCGAAGGCGAGGTCGATCATGGTCAGGCGCTTGAAGTAGTGTGCCACGTCAAGTTCATGGGTCACGCCCATGCCACCGTGCAGCTGCACCGCTTCCTGGCCGATGCGTCGGCCGGCACGGCCCACCTGGTACTTCAGGGCCGAGAGCGCACGTTCGGCATCCGCTGTGCCTGCCGCCAGTTTCATGGCGGCCATATAGAGCAGCGAACGGGTTTGCTCATGCTCCATGAACATCTCGACCATGCGATGCTGGAGCGCCTGAAATGCGCCGATCGGCAGGCCGAACTGCTTGCGGTTCTTGCTGTAGTCCACCGTTTTCTCGACCAGCACGGCCATGATGCCGACCGCCTCGGCGGAGAGCGCCAGCAGGGCCTCCCGGGCAACGGCCTCCAGCACGCCAAGTCCGGCGTCCTCAATGCCGATCAGTGCATTGGCGGGCAGCGCGACGTCCTCCAGGATGACTTCCGCGGCCTGCATGCCGTCGACCGTCGGGTAGGCTCGCGTGGTCACGCCAGGGGTGCCGGCGGGGAGAGCGAAGAGCGTGATCCCGTCGCGGTCTTCATCCCGCCCGCGGGTCCGGGCCGGGACGATCACCAGATCCGCATCGCGGGCATTCAGGACCACGGCTTTGTGCCCGGTCAGGCGCCAGCCATCCTCCTCGCGCTCGGCGCGCGTGCGCACGCTGGCGAGCTCGAAACGTGAATGTGGTTCCTGCAGCGCCAGCGCGCCAGTGAGCGAGCCGTCGATCAGCCCAGGCAGCCAGCGCGCTTTCGCGGCGTCATCGGCGGCATGCCGCAACGCCGCGCCAGCCAGCACGATCGAGGCGAGGTAGGGCTCGATCACCAGGCCCCGGCCGAACTGCTCCATCATGACCATCAGTTCGATCGGCCCGCCGTCCAGGCCGCCATCCGTCTCGCTGAAGGGTACGGCGGTCCAGCCGAGTTCGGCGAACTCAGCGTAGGTTTCCCGACTGTAGCCGCGGTCGCTGGCCAGGTGCGCGCGCCGGGCATCGAAGTCGTAGCTGCCTTGAATGAACCGCTCCAGCGAATCCTTCAGCAGCGCCTGGTCCTCGTTCAGGGAAAAATCCATGGGGCGAGTCTCCTGTCGATGGCCTGCTTCAGAGGCCGAGCACGGCCTTGGCGATGATGTTCTTCTGGATCTCGTTGGTGCCGCCGTAGATGGACACCTTGCGTCCGTTGAAATAATGCGGTGCGGTATCGGCTGCCCAGGGCGGGCCGATGCGGCTGTCGTCCGGAATGTCCAGCGAGGTGAACAGCTCGGGCGTGAACACGAAGGCGTAACAGCCCGCCGCCTCCACGTAGAGCTCGTCGATCGCCTGCTGCACTTCCGTGCCCTTGATCTTGAGAATCGACGACTCCGGTCCTGGCGCCCCGCCCGTGGCCACCGCCGCCAACGTACGCAGGTCGGTGAATTCAAGGGCCAGCAGTTCGATCTCGACGGCCGCCACCTTGCGCCGGAACACGGGATCGTCCATCAGCGGCGTGCCGCCGGCGGGGGCGTCAGCGGCCAGGCGCTTGAGTGTCTCGAGGCGGAACTTCGAGCGCGCGACCGCGGCGATGCCGGCGCGCTCGTGTTGCAGCAGTACCTTGCCGTAAGTCCAGCCGCGCCCTTCCTCGCCGACGAGATTGTCCACCGGCACGCGGACGTTCTCGAAGTGCACCTCGTTGACCTCGTGCTCGCCATCGATGGTGATGATCGGGCGGATGCTGATGCCCGGGGTCCGCATGTCGGCGAGGAGGAAACTGATGCCTTCCTGCTTGCGGCTGACGTCCGTGGAGGTGCGCGCGAGCAGGAAAATCCAGTCGGCGAACTGCCCGAGCGTCGTCCAGGTCTTGGTGCCGTTGATGACGTAGTGATCGCCGTCGCGCTCGGCGCGGGTCTTGAGGCTGGCCAGATCGGAGCCGGCGCCGGGTTCGGAGTAGCCCTGGCACCACCACGCGCGGCTGGCGAGGATATCCGGCAGGAACCGGGCTTTCTGTTCTTCGTTACCGTAGGTGTAGATCACCGGGCCGACCATCGAGAGCCCGAAAGGCATGATGGTCGGAGTGTTGGCCAACGCCAGTTCGGTGGTGAAGATGTATTTCTGCGTGGCGCTCCAGCCGGTCCCGCCGTACTCCACCGGCCAGTTGGGCGCGGCCCAGCCCCGAGCATGCAGCGTCTGCTGCCAGCGGACGAAATCATCGCGCTCGAGGCGGACGCCCCGGGTCATCTTCTCGCGAATGTCCGCAGGGTATTCGTCACGGAGAAATCCGCGGACTTCCTCGCGGAACGCGAGGTCGGCTTCGCTGAAGTTGAGGTCCATATCGATGCCTTCCCTGTGCTGTCGAATTCGCAGGAGTCAACCGTTGAGGTAGTCTACACCACGGACTCCGAGGCTGCGCACGGCCGGCTGATGGTGTAGAGGAACAACATGACGGTACCCGAAACTGGCGCCAAGGGTCTCACGCACGTGGACGCTCAGGGTCGCCCGAGTATGGTGGATGTCGGTGGCAAGGCGGTGACGCGGCGCGAGGCCACCGCAGAGGCACTCGTGGTGTTCCCGGCTGCCGTCGCCCAGGCGCTGCGCACCGAGGCCGAACCGGTGACCCGCAAGGGGCCGGTGGCGCATACGGCGATCGTGGCCGGAGTCATGGCCGCCAAGCGCACCCATGAGCTGATTCCCTTCTGTCATCCACTGCCGCTGGAGGACTGTCGGGTCAGTGTAGAGTGGCGCGACGAGACGACGCTGGTGATCCGCTGTGTCGTGGCGGTCACGCACCGCACCGGCGTCGAGATGGAGGCACTGACGGGCGCCAGTGTCGCGGCCCTTACGGTGTACGACATGTGCAAGGCGCTGTCGCATGACATCGAAATCCGCGCCACGCGGCTGATCGCGAAGCGCGGCGGACGGCGCGACTTCGACCGGGCATCGCCGGGTGCGCCCGCGGAGTCGGTGAGTTGAAACGCGTCGCGGTCGAGTACTTTGCCGTGTTCCGGGAACAGGCCGGCACCGCAGGCGAGCCGCTTGACACCGACGCCGCAACGGTCGGAGAGCTGTTCATCGAGTGCGCCCGCCGTCACGGTTTTGCCGATCCGCGCGAACGCTGCAAAGTGGCGGTGAACGACGAACTGGCGTCCTGGGAGGCGGCCCTGACCGATGGCGACCAGGTGCTGTTCTTTCCGCCCGTGGCCGGGGGCTGAACGCGCCGCAACGACTTCGCGCCCGGGTTGGCGCATACCCTTGCAGGAGGCTGCCATGCACTGTCGCATCGAGACCTCGCCTATCGATCCGGACGCCCTGAAAAGCTGCCTGCGTGATGTACGCGCGGGTGCCTTCGTCACCTTTGAAGGCTGGGTGCGTGACCACAACGAAGGTCGGGCGGTGACCGGCCTGCACTACGAGGTCCATGAACGCCTCGCCGTCAAAGAGGGCGAGCGCATCCTTGCTGAGGCGCTGGCGCGCTACGAGATTCTGGATGCCGTCTGCCATCATCGGGCCGGGGATCTCACGCTCAGCGAGGTGGCCGTCTGGGTCGGGGTGGTCTCGCGGCATCGCGCTGCGGCGTTCGAGGCCTGCCGGTACATCATCGACGAGGTCAAGGCGCGCCTGCCGATCTGGAAGAAGGAGTTCTACGTGGACGGTGAGTCCGGCTGGGTGAATTGCGCGGGCTGCGCCGCCGCGCATGACCACGCGCACGAGCGGGTCTAGCCGCGACTCAGCCGCGCCCCGGCCAGTCGTCGGGCCAGTCGACATCCACCGCCGCTCGCGGCATCGCCACGCCGCTCAGGCGCCGTCCGGCGGCGCGCAGCAGTGGCCCGGCGCCCCGATCCCCTGACAGGCGCAGCAGTCGCGCCCGCCAGCTGCCCGGCAGGATGGCCGGAACCCCCGGGCCGCCCGCATACCACGCCGCCGCCGGGCGCCAGGGTGCCCGGCGCCAGCGCGCCAGCAGCCGCGCAAGATCCCTGCGGCGCACCCGGTGCTGGTCGACGGTCAGCACCAGCACAGCCTGACCCGGGGGCACGGCGGCCACGCCGCGGGCCAGCGCGCGGCCCATGCCCTGTGGCCAGTCGGCGGCATGGGCGACCTGCGCGCCGCCATGTCGTGCCGCACGCGCC
>PWZL01000021.1 GCA_003567475.1 Gammaproteobacteria bacterium
GAACCCCCCAAGGGCGAGCGGGACGAGGTATCGGACAGAGCGACTCATCGGCATCGGAAACTCCTCCCGTCAGCGCCGGCGCCGGGGCATCGCCACGGCGCCCTATCGGGTTGTCAGTTCAGCCCTGCGAACGCTGCCACTCCGTCAGGATGTCCCGGCCCGTGGCGGCCCAGACCCCCTCGTGGCCCAGTACGTAGTCCAGCGCTCGCCTGAATGCGCGAATCCGGTAGGGCAGCCCACTGATATAGGGTATCACCGGCAGGCAAAGTACGCGCCCACCGTATTCCGAAGCCTCGGTATAGAGGCAGTCGAAGGCGTCCTGGACCTGCTCGACGTACTCGTCCTCGGAGAAGTGATAGTCGATGAGAATCTGTCGATCCGAGAGTTCGGTGCTGTGCGGCATGGCGTACAGCGGCGCGCTGGCGGTCTGCATGGCGTAGGGCAGATCGTCATTGACCCAGTCGCAGACATAGTCCACACCACGCGCAGCCAGCAGGTCCGGCGTGGCGAACGACTGGCTCTTGGCCGGCGACAGCCAGCCGGTGACCGGTTGACCGGAGGCTGTGCGCAGCGTCGCGAGTGCCGCATCGATCTGCTTCGCCTCCTCGGCCTCATCCTGGCCACCGTAGTGCAGCGTATCCATATCGACACCGTGCGCGATGACTTCCCAGCCGCGCGAAGTCACTGCTTCCAGCAGCGCCGGATAGCGCTCGGCAACGACCGAATTGAAAGCCACCGAGGCGGGAATCTTCAGCTCATCAAGGACTTTGAAGATACGGTAGATCCCGACACGGTTGCCGTAATCCCGGGTCGTGTAGTGACGAAAATCCGGGTAGGGCGTGACCATGCTGCCGGGTGCCTTGAAGGGTTGACCCGTCGGGTTCAGCGGAAAAAACTCAAGCGCCGGCACGACCCAGAGGGCGACTTTCGCCCCGCCCGGCCAGACCGCAGGCTTGCGTTCGAACAGATTGGAGTACGGGTAGCGGTCATGATCCATACCGTGGCGACGCCGCGGGTACTGGAGAAACTCTGCCGGCAGGGTCATGCGCGTGCCTCCCCGGGAGTCATACCGAGCAGCTTGCAGATGTCTGCGTAATACTGCTCATAGTAATAATCGGCGATCTCGTGCGCCGTGGTCACCCAGACATCCTCATGACTGGTGATGTACTTCAAGGCATCGGCGAACGGCCCGACGCGATGTGGATGGCCCACCAGGTAGGCGTGCAGCGGGATACACATCACCGTACCCGATTCCGCACCCTCCTCGTAGAGCTGATCGAACTGCATCTTGAGGATATCCCCATAGCGCCGTGGGCTCATGAGGTAGCTGTTATAGGCGATGACGTCATTGACCTCCAATGAATACGGCATGGAGATCAGCCGTCCCTGCTTCACGCGGACAGGCTGGGGCTGGTCATCCTGAAACAGGTCGCAGGTGTATTTGATGCCGTACTCTGCCAGCAGGTCGAAGGTGCGCTCAGTGTGAGTCAGTGCCGGCGCCAGCCAACCGGCAATGCGCTGACCGGTGGCATCCATGACGGTCTTCAGCGAGTCTTCGATGATCGCGCGCTCCTGAGCCTCGTCCATGCCATAGCAGTAGCGCGTGTTGTAGATGCCGTGCGAAAAGAACTCCCAGTTTCGCTCGACGCAGGCCTGGATGATTTCCGGATGGTGCTGGCACAGCGCCACGGAGAGCGAGATACTCCCACGGACGCCATACTTGTCCATCGCCTCCATCATCCGCCAGTGGCCGACGCGGTTGCCGTAATCACGCTGGGCGTAATGCAGGACGTCGGGGTTCGGCCGGGCCCAAGGCTTGCGGGAAGGGTTCTGCGGCGGATCGAATTCGTAGAACTCTATGTTGGGCGCCACCCAGAAGGCGATGCGTGCTCCGTTGGGCCAGGTGATTTTGGGTCGACCGTGGTAAGGCCAGAATTCGTAGAGTTTCGGATCGCGCATCATGACGGTCACTGCCCCGACCAGTGTTCGAGGTAGTCGAACACCTCCTGGACACCGACGACATCGGCATACTTCAACTGCAGGTCAGTCAGGTTCGCGAAGTGATAGCTTTCGTGCTTGTCCGCCACGCACTCCTCGGGGACGATCGTACGGTAGCCATGGCTCAGGCTGTCGACGCCGGCCGCTCGCACGCAACCCGAGGTCGAGCCACCGGTCAGCACCAGGGTATCGATCTGATGCCAGACCAGCAGCGACTGCAGGTTGGTTTCGTGAAACGGCGAGGGCATGCGCTTGTGCATGATGATGTCGCGCGTGCGGTCGATGTTCAGCCGATCATCAAGTTCGGCCCGCTCGGAGCCATGCTTGATGTTCTGCAGCGAATCCGGGGTGTCGGTTCGGGTCCCCCAGACACCGGCATCCTCGCCGGACTCCATGAAGGCGACATAGGTCCAGATCACCGGGAGCTTGCGCTCGCGAAACATCGCCGCCAGGCGATCGACGTATTCCAGCTGGCGGGGATCGGTCTGGTAGGCAGTCTTGAACTTGCCCACCGCTGTATAGGCTTTCTGCAAATCGATATTTACCAGCGCCGGGCGCTTGCCGAAGCCGAATCGCGCACGGGCCGGATTGGCCTTGACTTCTTCATAGAGCTGGCGCGCAGTCTTGTTGCTCGTCTCCATTTCACTCCCCTGTCTTGGACGGGCACCTCTTGCCGGGACCGCGTCACAGGTAATAGATCAACAGCGATGCGGCCAGCAGGATGGCCACCCAGAGTACCATGCTGCCGGTCGGCCATGTCCGGGCCAGAATGCCCTGCGGCCCATGGTGGGCCGAGACCGTCGCGACCAGCGCCGTCAGCTTGCGCATGAGCGCACCGAGCGTGGTCTGCCAGGCGCCACCGCCGACGCGATGCAGCGCACCGGCGACCGCGGGCATCGCCTTCCGATAGACCCAGTCGGTGTCGACACTGATCTTGGGCTCACCGCCAACGTGCTTGAGCAGCACGAAGAACCCGACACCTGTGAACAGCAGCAGCTGCAGCTCCCACAGGATGTGTCCGGAGGTGTAGGCCTGATAGTCCACCGTCGCCGGCATCATGGCGTACAGCCACTGCGGATAGATGCCGATGAACACACAGAAAAACGCGGCGATCCCCATGGCGACCAGCATGTTCACCGGCGCCTCACGCGGCTTCAGCCCGCGATCCGGTCCGAAGAACGTGAACCAGGGCAGCTTGAGCCCGGTGTGCAGGAACGTGCCGGCAGAGGCCAGCGAAAGCAGCAGCCAGACCCAGGCGCGCTGATCGAGTGCCGCAGCCTCCACCACCATGGTCTTGCTGACGAAGCCGCTGAACAGCGGGAAGGCGGAAATCGAGAACGCTCCGATCATGTACAGCAGGAAGGTCACCGGCATGTAGCGGTAGATCCCGCCGAGCTCGGTGAGCTTGGCGCGGCCGGTCATGTGAATAACCGCACCAGCCCCCATGAACAACAGCGCCTTGTAGAGAATGTGGGTAAAGGCATGCGAGGCGGCGCCATTCAGCGCCATGATGGTCCCCATGCCGACGCCCGCGACCATGTACCCCACCTGGCTGATGATGTGATAGGCCAGCAGCCGACGGATATCGTTGGCAAGCACGGCATACACTACACCCCACAGCGCCATCACCACCCCGAGCCAAACCAGCAGTTCGGTGCCGGGGAACCCACGGATCAGCGTATAGACGGCAGTCTTGGTTGTCAGTGCACTGAGGAAAATCGCACCGGTCACCGTCGACTCGGGATAGGCGTCCGCCAGCCAGGCACCGAGTGGTGGTACGGCTGCGTTGAGCAGGAAACCGACGAGGATCAGATAGAAGGCAAGACCGGTATCTTCGATCTGTGCGAACTGCACGGTACCGGTATCGAGGTAGTACAAAATGATACCGGCGAGCAGCACGATGCCGCCGAGGGCATGGACCAGCAGATACCGGAAGCCTGCGGCCATCGACGCCGGGTTACGCCGGCACCAGATGAGCCACACTGAAGTAAAGACCATCAGCTCCCAGAAGACATACAGGGTAACAAGGTCACCTGCGAACACGACGCCGAGTGCCGACCCGGCATACATCAGGGCAGCCACATGCTGAGGGGTGTCCTTCACATGCAGCGCATAAATCGCCCCGACCAGGGTGATGATCGCGAACACCGAAGCGAACACCAGGCTCAACTTGTCCACGCGCATCGGTGAGAGTTCGATACCCAGGAACACCGTTGCGCCGAACACCCCGCCCGGCAGGGAAAACACCAGCCAGATCAAGGTGGCTGCAATCAGCAGCAGCGCACCCTGCTGCAACCGGCCACGCAGGACGGCCACCACCAGCGCGCCGGTGAACAGCAGGATCGAGGGGTGCAACACCTCACTCATCGTAGTAATCCTCTGGGCGATACAGCAGCAGGTAGCCCAGCGCCTTGGACACCACGATGATCAGCACACAGGAGATGAAGCCGTAGAACGCACCGAACCCACCGATACTCTCCCAGGGAAAGCGGTCATATTTCGAGGGCACCACAATGTCGGCGATGACCAGGCCGGCCAGCACGACGTACATGATCCGGCGCAACAACACGCCGCGCTCTACCATCGCCTGCAGCAGTCTGCCCAAGTCCATGTCAGGTCACTCCGTCATCGATCCGCGCGACACTCAGCCGCCCGGCACCGCCAGATAGGGCCGTAGCAGCTCGGCCAGCGGCCCCGCCAGGACGAACAGCGCCAGACAACCGAGCGCCGTCAAGCTCAGCGGCACGACACACAGCAACGGCGCCTCACGCACGCCACCGGTCTGCTCGCGCTCCGGCGACGGCAGCAGAAATGCCGTCACCACCGGCGGAATCAGATATGCGATGTTCAGCAGCGTGCTGACGACCAGCGCCACCACGACCAGCGGGTAGCCGGAATCGTAGGCCCCCATGAACAGGTGCCACTTGCTCCAGACCCCACCCATTGGCGGCACTCCGATCACACACAGGGCGCCGATGAAAAAGGCCGCAAAAGTCACCGGCATGCGCCGGCCGAGTCCGTGCATATCGCTGATGGCGGTTTTCTTGGTGGCGACATAGATCGCGCCAGCGCAGAAGAACAGCGTAATCTTGCCAAAAGCATGCATCACGATGTGCATACCGCCGCCCAGCGCCGCGAACTCGCTGACCAGCATCGCAGCGGCGACGATATAGGACAGCTGACTGACCGTGGAATAGGCGAGCCGCGCCTTGAGGTTGTCCTGCTGCATCGCCACCAGGGAGGCGGCAAGCAGCGTGAATACGGCAATGTAGAGAATCAGGTCACTGGTGGCGAGTTCGCGCAGGTAATCCAGTCCGAACAGATAGACACTGACCTTGAGGACGGTAAACACACCAGCCTTGACCACGGCCACCGCATGCAACAGCGCCGAGACGGGCGTCGGCGCCACCATCGCCGCGGGCAACCAGCGATGGAAAGGCATCAACGCCGCCTTGCCGATGCCATACATGAACAACACCAGCAGAATGGCACCCACCGTCGGATCGACGCGCCCTGCCATGATTCCGCCTGGCGTGAACTCCAGCGTGCCCGTCAGCCACCATGTGGCAATGATCGCGGGTAACAGGAGACCGACCGACGTGCCGAGCAACAGTCCGAGATAAGTCCGCGCGCCTTTCTTCGCGGCCTCATTGCCCTTGTGTGCCACCAGCGGGTAGGTGGACAGCGTCAGCACCTCGTAGAACACGAACAGCGAGAACATGTTCGCCGAGAACGCGATACCCGTGGCGCTGAACAGCGCGATGCAGAAGAAGACGTGAAAGCGCGTGTGGTTGAGCTCCTTGGCGCCCCGCATGTAGCCGATGGCATACAGCGCGGTGATGATCCACAAACCTGACGCCAGCAATGCAAAGACCATCCCGAGCGGCTCGACCACGAAAGCGATCTCAAGCCCCGGGAAGAGCTCGAGCAGAGTCGCCGAGGGACGCTGGCCTTCGCGCACACGCGGCAGCAGCTGCAGGACCACGCCGAACATCACGGCGGCCGTGGTCACCACCAGGCCATCACGCAGACCCGCCCAGCGGCTGGCAGCCATCAGGGCAAACATCCCGATGAGCGGAACCGCCAGCGCGAGATAGATCAGGGCGGCATCGCTTACCATGACTGCGGCACCCCCAGCAGCGCGTCGGCGGCATTACGGGCGGCGCCGATCGGGAACTGCGCCCACACACCGAACACAATGGTGGCACCCGTCAGCACCCACGTCGGCACCAGCAGTGCCAGCGGCGCCTCACGAACCTCGCGGGCATCCTCTGGTGGCGCCCGGAAATAGGCCGCCTCCACCACTTTCCACATATAGACCGCAGCAATCAGCGAGGTGGCGAGCAACAGTGCGGCCACCGGCCAGAACCCCTCCATCAGCGCCGCCTGCAGGAGATACCACTTGGTGACGAAGCCGGCGGTCAACGGCACACCGATCAGACTCAGACCGGCCACGACGAATGCCGCCATGGTCCAGGGCATACGCTCGGCGGCTCCGGCGACCCGCGCCAGGGAGACGCCGCCAAGCCGATACACCAGGCAGCCTACAGCCATGAACAGCGCCGCCTTGGTGATGGCATGATTGAACAGGTGCAGCACCGAGGCCATCAGACCGAGGGCACTGGCGAAACTGATCCCCAGAATCATGTAGCCGACCTGGGCGACGCTGGAGTAGGCGAGCAACCGCTTGACGTCGTCCTGGAACACCGCGATCAGCGACGGAATGACGATACCGAGCAGGGCGAGCGGCATCAGCACCCAAGCCATGGACAATTCGACGAAGCTGAATTCGAAGCCGAACACCGTGTAGACGAAGCGCAGCAGCACGTAGATGGCCACTTTGGTGGCGGTCGCGGACAGAAACACCGTCACCATCGAGGGAGCGTAGCTGTAGGCGTTCGGCAACCACAGGTGTAGCGGGAAAAGCGCCAGCTTGAGCGAAATGCCGACGGCAATGAACGCGAAGGCCGCCCGAATCGTACGGGTGTCGGTCACCTCCGGAAGTCGTGCAGCCAGATCGCCAAGATTCAGCGTGCCCGTCATGATGTACAGAAAGCCTATGCCGATCAGCAGGAAAGTCGTGCCAATCGTGCCCATGATCAGGTACTGGTAGGACGCCAATACCGCGCGGCGATCCCTGCCCATGGCGATCAGGGCATAGGAGGCGAGCGCGGAGATCTCGAAGAACACGAAGATATTGAAGGCGTCGGCGGTGATGGCGATGCCAAGCAGGCCGGCATTGGCCAGCAGGAACGCCGAATAGAACAGGCCGATGCGGTCGGCTGGAATCTCCTGGTCGACGCTGCGTCGCGCAAACGGCATGACCACCGCGCTGACCAGCCCGATGATCAGCAACACCCAGGCGTTGGCACCATCAACGCGGTACTCGATACCCCAGGGGGGCGCCCAGCCGCCCATCTCGTAGCGGATGACGCTGCCGTCCGACACCTGCAGCAGCAGCATCACGGCCACCGCGAAGGTGGCCCAGCAGGTCACCAGGGTCACGCCCCAGGCCAGTCGTGGCAGCCGGTTCAGCAGCATCACCAGGGGGGCGGCGGTCAGCGCGATCACCACCTGAAGTGCAGGCAGATGCTCGGTCACTGTTGTTCGTCCTGCTGATGGATGTCGTCTTCTTCAATGGAGCCGTAGGTCTCGTGGATTCTCACCACGAGCGCCAGGCCCATGGCCGTCAGCGCCACGCCCACGACGATGGCCGTGAGGATCAGCACGTGCGGCAGCGGATTGGCGTATTCCGTCACGCCCGGCAGGGCGATCGGTGCGGTACCGCCCTCACGCCAGGCGAGACTGATGAAAAAAATGAATGCCGAGGTCTGGAAGATGTTCAGCCCGACGATTTTCTTCACCAGATTGCCCTGAGCAATCACGATATAGAAACCGATCATCATCAGCACGACGACGATCCAGTAGTTGTACAGGCCGAGCAGCGTCATGCGTCCGGCCTCCGCCCGGCAAAGGAGTAGAACAGCGACAGGCCTACTGCTGCCACGGTAATCCCGACGCCCAATTCGATGCCGATGATGCCGAAGGTTTCACCCGCCTGGTCGTTGGGCAGCAGGACCTTGTATTCGAGGAAATTGCCGCCGAGAAACAGGCTCGCAAAACCGAACGCGGCGAACAGCAATACGCCGATCGCAGAAAGCGCATGCGCTGCTTCCGGCGGGATCGCTTTCTGGGCGGCTTCCAGGCCATACAGCAGCGTATAGACGACGAAGGCGGCGGTGAACACGATGCCGGCCTGGAAGCCACCACCGGGACTGTATTCCCCGTGAAACTGCACATAGAACGCGAATATCAGGATGATAGGGATCATCAGGCCACTGATGACCCTGAGCACGATGTACCGGTTCATGGCCCCTCGTCCCCTGCGCCCCGACGCGCAGCGTCACGCGATTTACGCCCGCGCACCGAGCCACTGCCAAGCACCAGCAGCACGCCCACAGCGGCGGCGAACACCACCACGGCCTCCCCGAGCGTATCGATACCGCGGTAGCTGGCCAGTACCGAGGTCACCATGTTCGGAATACCGATTTCCTCGGGCGACTCCTGGGTGAAACGCGGCGAAAGGTGGACATGCGCCGGCGCCTCCGGATCGCCGAACCTTGGCATGTCGAGGGTAGCGTAGATCAACGCGGCACCCGTGATCGCCACCACCACCAGAGCCAGCAGGTTGTGACGCATGCTGTGCCGGCGCTCCTCCCGGGTGGTCAGCGCGATGGTGCCCAACATCAGGATGACCATCAGGCCGGCGCCGACGGCCGCCTCGGTGAGGGCGACGTCCGGGGCATCCATCAGGACGAACAGCACGGCCACGACCAGACTGTAGATTCCCGTCAGCATGGTCACGGCCAGCAGGTTGCGGATACGCACGATGGCGATCGCGATGATCGCGAGAAAAGTGAGCAGAACGATGTCGATCAGCGCTTCGATGACGCACCTCCCGGCGCGCGGCGCCAGGGCTCAAGATGATCATGCCGCGCGGCCTTGGCCAGCGCATGGGCGGCAGTCGGGCCCGTGAACAATAGAAAGGCGAGCGTGAACAGAAGCTTCGCCGCCACCGGTATGCTGTCGGCCTGCAGCGTCAACCCCAGCAGGATCAGGATCGAACACAGCGTGTCGGTCAGACCTGCGGCCTGGATACGCGAGTAGAAATCCGGCATCCGCATGAGACCGAGACCACCAATCACCAGCAGCGTGGAGCCGGCCAGCAGCAGCACCCAGCTCAGGATGTCCAGCACGAGAGCCATCAGCGCTCCCCCCCGCTCTGCTCGGTCTCTTCAGCAGGATCACCCACCAGGCTGCCGGATTCGAACACGCGCAAGACGGCGATGATGCCGATGTAGTTCAGCAGGGCGTAGACGATGGCGATGTCGATGAATTCCGGTCGCCCGGTAATGAACCCGACGACGGCGATCATCAGTACGGTCTTGGTCCCCACGACATTGACGGCGAGGATGCGGTCATGAATCGTCGGGCCGACGAACGCCCGGACCAGCGCCATGCCCAGGGTGATGAGAATCGCGAGAGCCACCGCAAAAAACATCACGACAGCCCCTCTTCGAAGCGCAGAACGCGGCGGTTCATTTCACCGGTTTCCAGGTCATCGACGACTTCAGGCAGCAGGGCGTAATACTCGATGTAATCCTCGGTGACCTGCAGCGTGACGGTCCCCGGGGTCAGCGTGATGGAATTGGCCATGATGGCCCGCCCCACATGGGTGCGCTGCAGGGTGTGCAGACGGGCGATGCGCGGGTCGATGGCATCGCGTCCGGCGAGGATCCGGCGCGCGACCAGCACATTGGCGAGCACGATCTGCCCCAGCAGCCATGGCCAGTAGCGCAGCGCCGCCGGCAACATGTGAAAGACTTCCGTGTCGCGCCCCAGCAGATCCATGCGCGCAACCAGCCAGACCGTCACGATCACGGACGCCACGCCCAGGGACAGGATGAGCGGATAGGTCCACATCCCCGAGAACAGCAGCCAGACGATGGCCAGCAGCACTGTCAGACTGATCACGTACCTGGACACGGCAGACTCCCGAACCGCTAGACGCCAAAATCCCTGTCGACACCTGATCGCGTCCCTGCGACGCGGCACCGGGGCAAGCTCACCGCCTGGGAGGCAGCAGCGACGCCGCAGCCACCCCTTGGCCGCGGCCGGATCACCCGGCACGAAAGCGCGGCATCTTAGACTGAAATCCGCGCTGAATAAAGCACTTCCGGGGCTCGGGCGCTGCTGACCCGCCGTCCGCCAGCACCCGTCTCGCAGGCCTCAGCGGCCGCGAAAGCGTCGACGTCAAAGACGGTGTTAATAAGTCATGCGTTGCGCTGCAGCACGACCGCCAGAGTCGACACGCGCCGATAGTTTTGCACAAAACTAATTGATGGCATATAATTTCTGGCTGACATGAACGAGCATCGAAACAACAGTGGAAAACACAGTTCGCGCGGTGAAACCGACGAGACCTCTGGCGCGCCCGAGCGCGACGCCGGCCATGAATGGGCGGCTCGGGAGGATCGGGTAATGTCTGCGGTACGCCATTTCCGCGTCGTGGTTCGCGCCGTGCAGGCGCATTCCAGCTGGGTGGAACGCCAGTGCGGCGTCACCGCAGCCCAGCTCTGGGCGCTCTGGGAGGTGTTTCGGGATCCCGGTATCCGGGTGTCCGACATTTCCCGGCGCTTGTCGATCAAGCCGGCCACCGCAAGCAACCTGCTCGACAAGATCGAGGGTAAGGGGCTGGTACGGCGGGAGCGCCGCGGCCCGGACCAGCGGGTAGTGCGCCTGTTCCCGACAGATGATGGCGCCCGCCTGCTGGCGAGGGCGCCGCGACCGGCCGAGGGCGCGCTGCTCGATGCCCTCACCCGCCTGGATGACCAGCAGCTCGAGGCGCTCAACGGCAGCCTCGAGGCACTGGTCGACATTCTGCGCGTCAAGGACGAGGGCTCGGCATTGTCGCCGATCCTGCCCGCCGGGAACTGATGCGCCTCGCCGCCCCGGGCTCTCGCCGCCCGCGGCACTCTCCATTAGCTATCAGATAGACAACAAAAGGCTCACGAAGCACATGGACATCATCGTTCAGAAGTACGGCGGGTCATCGCTCGCCGAAGACGCCAAGTTGTGCGCTGTTGCGCACCGGATCGCCGAGACACGCCGCAACGGCACAGGGCTCGTGGTGGTGGTTTCTGCCATGGGCAACACCACCAGCCGGTTGCTCGCACATGCCGGTCGCCTCAACGCGACACCGGAACATCGCGAACTGGACATGCTGCTGGCCGCGGGCGAGCAGAAGTCCGCCTCCCTGCTGTCTCTGGCCCTGCACGACCTCGGGATCGAAGCGGTGGCCCTGACCGGCGCACAGGCGGGCGTGCGCACCTGCAACGCCCACCTCAATGCGCGCATTCGCAGTGTCGACCCGACGCGGATGCGCAGCGAGGTCGCCGCGGGACGGGTGGTGGTCGTCGCCGGCTTTCAGGGCGCCGGCCCGACGGGCGACATCACCACACTGGGCCGGGGCGGCTCCGACACCACGGCCGTGGCCATTGCTGCTGCCGTCGGCGCCAGCCGCTGCGAGATTTATTCGGACGTCGACGGCGTCTACACCGCCGATCCGCGGGTGGTGCCGGAGGCAAGCCGACTGCGCATGCTCAGCCTGACCGAGATGAAGACACTGGCCCATCACGGCTCCGGGGTGCTCAACGAGCGGGCCGTCGACTATGCCATCGAGCATGGCGTCACCATCCACGCGCGCCGCGCCCATGGCGATGGCGGCCAGACGATTGTCCGGACGGAACAGGGCACCGGCGGCCGCACCCGCATCGCCGGAATCGCCACTCACGGTGAGCTGCTGCGGATCGATTTCACCGAGCTCGCCGATCGTGCCGCGTTGAGTGAACTGCTCGACGAATACGACAGCTTCGCCCCGGAGCTGGCCCTGGGGGGGCGTGGCCTGTACCTGCTGCCCACCGATCAGCTGGCCGACGTCCCGGGCCTGTGCGCGGCCATTGAGGCTCGCTGCGGCGATGGCGTGCGGGTACACGGGACGGTGGCGTCGGTGTCCGCCGTGGGCCGCCAGGCCGGACGCGACCCGAGCACTCTGGCCTTCGCGCAGCAGCTGCTGCAGGCGCAGGACATCACGGTGCATCACGCGTTCGCCACGGAACACGCTGTCACCTGCCTGGTGGCCGAAGAGATGCGTGCGACGGCGGCGCAGACCTTCCATACTGGCTTCCGTATCGCCGATACCGGAGTGGCCGATGTCGCCTGAAGCGCTGACCCGCGCCACTGCATCGGCCATCCGCTTTCGTGCTGCGCGGCCCGAAGATGGCGCCGCCATGTGGCGACTCGTTCAAGACATGGGTGGACTCGAACTCAACACCGCGTATTTCTACGTGCTGTTCTGCATCGACTTCGCTGAAACCTGTGTCGTGGCCGAAGCGGACAACGGAGAGCTCGCCGGCTTCGTGCTCGGCCACCGGCCTCCCGCGAGGCCGGATACCGTATTCGTCTGGCAGGTTGGCGTGGCGCCCTGGATGCGCCGCCAGGGTCTGGCAGGGCGACTGCTCGAGGCGCTGCTGCGCCAGCAGGCACGCCCCGCGCGCTGGCTCGAGGCTACCGTGAGCCCCGACAACACTGCCTCGATGCAGCTGTTCCGCGCCCTCGCCCGCGCCCACGACGCGCGGTGCGAGGAAAGCGATTTCATGGACGCCGGACTGTTTCCCGGCGACCACGCGGCCGAGCGGTTGTTCCGCATCGGCCCACTGAACCCATCATCAGCACAGGGAAAAACAGTATGAGCATTCCAACCATCGAACGCCTCGAATCGGCAGTCCGCGGCTATGTGCGCAGTTTCCCGTGTGTATTCACACACGCGAAAGGCGCGCGGATGACCAGTGAGGAGGGTCGCGAATACATCGACTTCTTCGCCGGCGCAGGCGTGATGAACTATGGCCACAATCATCCGGCACTGAAGACAGCGCTGCTCGAGTACCTCGCCGAAGATCACATCATCCACAGCCTGGACATGGCGACTGCGGCCAAGATCCGCTTCCTCGAGCGCTTCGAGGAGGTCATCCTCAAGCCGCGCGGCCTGGACTACCGCGTCCAGTTCCCCGGACCCACGGGCACCAACGCTGTCGAGGCGGCGCTGAAACTCGCGCGCAAAGTCACCGGCCGTGAGCGCATCCTGTCCTTCACCAATGCCTTCCACGGCATGACGTTGGGCGCACTCGCTGTGACGGGTAACTCGTTCAAGCGCGCCGGTGCCGGCGTACCCCTGTCGCATGCCACGATGATGCCATTCGACAGCTACCTTGATGAGGGCGACGAACAGAGCCTCAAGCTGCTGGAGGCGATGCTCGGAGACGAGGGCTCGGGCATGGACAAGCCCGCCGCCGCCATCATCGAGACGGTTCAGGCTGAAGGCGGGGTGAACGTCGCCCGGATGGAATGGTTGCGGGAACTCGCCGCAATCCTCAAACGCCACGATGTGCTGCTGATCGTGGACGATATCCAGGTCGGCTGCGGCCGCACCGGACCGTTCTTCAGCTTCGAACCGGCGGGTATCCAGCCAGACATCATCTGCCTGTCGAAGTCCTTGAGCGGCTTTGGTCTGCCTCTGGCTGTCACGCTCATGCGCCCAGAGCTCGACGTCTGGGCCCCGGGTGAGCATAACGGGACCTTCCGCGGCCACAACCCCGCCTTCGTCACGGCCACAGCGGCGCTGGGCTTCTGGACCGATGACCAGCTCGAGCGCGAAGTCGGGCGTAAGGCGACGGTGATCGAACAGCGTCTTCACGCACTGGTCGAACGCTTGCCGGTCGAGGCGACCCACCGGGGCCGTGGAATGATCCAGGGCATCGAATTCAGCGATCGCACGCTCGCCGCAGAGGCCTCACAAGCGGCATTCCAGCGCGGCCTGATCATCGAAACCGCCGGTATCGACGACCAGGTGTTGAAACTGCTGCCGCCGTTGATGATTGCCGACGCGGATCTCGCCGCAGGCCTCGATATCGTCGATGCCGCGGTCACTGCGGTGGCCCGACGGGCAGCGCCTGGCCGTAAGGTCGCCTGAGCATCGCCCCGACGTCACCTGATCAAACCACTCCAGGGAAGCCATGACATGATCGTAAGGACACTGAACGGAACGCTCGGCACCGAGCGCGAAATCGACACGCCAGGCTGGACCAGCCGACGACTGCTGCTGAAGAGCGAGAACATGGGTTTCTCGCTGCACGACACGCTGATCAAGCCTGGCGCCGAACTGCCCATGTGCTATCGCAATCACCTCGAGGCGGTCTACTGCATCGAGGGCGAAGGCGAAGTGGAGACTGTCGCCGACGGTGTCCGCCACCAGATCAAGGCGGGCACCGTCTACGCACTGGACCAGCACGACGAACACATCCTGCGGGCGCGCACGCAGATGCGCATGGTCTGCGTGTTCAACCCGCCGATTACCGGCCGGGAGGTGCACGGCGAAGACGGCGCCTACCCGCTGATCGAGGATGACGAGCCGGTGACCCGCGTCTCCTGAGCCCGCGCGGCCCCCTCCACGGCCTCAGTTTCTGGCCAATCGCCGCGATGCCGCACCCTTGACGCCAGTGCCGGGGCAAGTCATTTCCGATTGAGAAACACCGCATCATGCGGGGTACGACTACCGCGCAGCGTCAGGCTTGCATTGATGCCTTCGTCCTGGATCATGGTCGACGGCACGTTCTCGTTCCAATCCATGACGACCTGTCGGCGCGCGATACGCCACTCGCCGTGACGCTTTTCAAGACGATCGACGTAGCGGCCGCCGAAGATGTAGAGATGCCGACCGCGTTGATCAGGGCCGACGTTGAACTGCTGCATGTAGCTGGAACCGAAAATGTCATCCATGCGGTCCGGCCGGACGATGTGATAGGCCAGCAGATAACTCTCCGTAAAGGCCACGTCGCCGTCGATCTCCATGTGGACATTGCAGATGGCATGAGTGGTCACCTCAAACCACACCTGGATTTCCCGGATGATGTATTCCGCAAACTCCTGGGCATTGCCCTGGAAAATACCATGATCATCGAAACCGTCCTCGTGATAGACGGTTTTCATCAGTTCGACGTCGCAGCGATCGAGTGCACGGCAGTATCGGGTCAATACGTCGTAGCATTTCTGACGCGCAACGAGTTCGCGAATTTCGGCTTCGGTGACGGTGTCCATGATTCCCCCATGATGACTGACTGAGGCCTGTACGCACCGGGATAAGTGTGTCGCCCGGATGCCCGCCGATCAACACTCCGCTGCCACCGAACGTCCGCATCCCTGGCGATGCTAGACTCACTGCCCAGCAGACGTCACCTTGGATAGCCGATGAGCGATAGTCAACGCTTCCCGCCTCAGGTGCACCTTAACCTCAACGTCCGGGGCCTGGAGCATTCCGCAACCATTGCCATCAACGAGCGCAGCAATGCCCTGCGGCGCGAGGGCCGGGACATTGTGCGACTCGGCCTTGGCCAGTCACCCTTCCCGGTGCCGGCACCCATGGTCGCGGCCCTCAGGGAGTCTGCCGGCGAAAAGGATTATCTCCCGGTGAAAGGTCTGCCCCGACTGCGCGAGGCGATCGTCGAGTACTACCGACGGACCGAAGGGCTGGACTATCACCCCGACCATGTGCTGGTGGGTCCTGGCACCAAGGAGCTCATGTTCCTGGTGCAGCTGGTGTATTACGGCGATCTGGTGATTCCGGCGCCCAGCTGGGTGTCCTACGCCCCGCAGGCGCGCATCATCGGCCGCCATCTCCACTGGCTGCCCACGCGTATCGAGTCAGGCCTTGGGGTCACCCCCGAGGCATTGGAGCGACTGTGTGCCGTGGACCCGGAACGCCCCCGCCTGTTGATCCTGAACTACCCCGGCAATCCTACGGGGACGACCTATCCTCCGGAAAGCCTCGAAGCCATCGCCGAAATCGCCCGCCGGTATCGCCTGCTGGTGCTGGCCGACGAGATTTACAGTGGCCTGCACTTCGAAGGCGGCCATGTGTCGATCGCGCGCTACTACCCTGAGGGCACGATCATCAGTAACGGGCTGTCGAAATGGGCCGGTGCAGGCGGCTGGCGTCTTGGCGCCTTCACCTTTCCGGCGTCACTCAAATGGCTGGTGGATACGATGGCCGCAGTGGCGAGCGAGACCTTCACGGCCACGGCAGCACCGATCCAGTACGCGGCCATTCGCGGCTTCGAGGACAGTCAGGACATGCAGGATTACCTGTCGCGGACGCGACGCATCCTGGCGGCGCTCATGCGCCACGCCTGGCGGCGGCTCGAGGGCATCGGCGCTGAGCTCACCGAACCACGTGGCGGGTTCTACGTGTTCCCGAATTTCACGCCCCTGCGGGAGCAGCTCAACGCCAAGGGAGTGCTGACCAGCCCGGAGCTGTGTGAACGCGCGCTTGAACGCGCCGGCGTGGCCTTTCTACCGGGTACGGCCTTCGGCCGGCCTGAGCACGAACTCTCGGTGCGCATGGCCTGCGTGGACTTCGACGGCGCGCGCGCAATGGCGGCGCTTGACGAACTGGCGCCGGGAGAATGTCCCGACACCGCCTTCCTTGCGCGCTACTGCCAACCAACCTTCGATGGCATCGAACGCCTATGTGACTGGATCACCCGGCCCTGACCGCCGCGCGGTGGCCCCATCACCGCCACCGCGAAACCGCCCACCCTCGCCATCCTCCGGCGCAAACCAGACCTGTACGTCTCCCACCCGCGGATGTCGCCGCGTCGCAGCCATCAACCGGGCCGCCTGCCAGGCCGCGCGACCCTCGGCACCGCCGGCACCCGGTGCCAGAAACAGCTCGACGTGAATGCGCCCGTCCAGGTAGTGGAGATCGACCCGCTGGATCCGCTCGGCGCACTCGATCCCCTGCCAGTAGGCGGCAAGTTCCGCGAGCAGTTGCGCGCGCACGGGCAGCGCCAGACTCAGGCGCTCGCGAGCTTCGTCGATCTCGGGATCGACATGCACGGTGACGTCGGCGACATCATCATCGGCCTCGAGCAGCCTCGCGCGGACACACTCGCTGACATGATGCGCTTCGGAGACGCTGATCCGCGAGGCGAGCCTGACGTGAACATCGACCAGTGAGTTGCCGCCCATCCGTCGAGTCCGCAGCAGGTGCAGATCCTGCACACCGTCGACCGCGCGAATCGTGGCATCAATGCGCGCCAGGCGCTCGGGATCCAGCCCACGATCGATCAGTTCGGCGAGCCCTCGATACACCAGCCGGGCGGCGATGAAGGCAATCATCACTGCCACCAGCAACGCCGCAACACTGTCCAGCCAGGGAAACCCGACCAGCGCACCGATCACACCGGCCAGCACCACCAGCGAGGAGGCCACATCCGAGCGATGGTGCCAGGCGTTGGCCGCCAGCAACGGCGACCGCAGACTGCGCGCCACGCGCCGGGTATAGCGGAACAGTGCTTCCTTGGTCAGCACAGCCACAGCGGCGAACAGCAGCGCCAGCGGCGCCGGCGCAACCTGCACCGAATCATCGAGCAGATGTCGGGCAGCGTAGAGGGCCAGCGTGAAGGCCACCCCCGCGAGCAGGACACCCACGATCACCGACGCCAGCGTCTCGATACGACCGTGTCCGTAAGGATGCGCGCCATCAGCGGGACGGCTGGATTCACGGGCCGCCAGCAGCACGACCGCGTCGCTGATGAGATCGGAGAGGGTGTGCAGCCCGTCGGCGATCAACGCCTGGGACTGCGACACGACGCCACCAGCGAGTTGCAGGGCGGCAAGACCGAGGTTGGTGACGGCCCCGACGAGTGTCACCCGGCGCATCGCCGGATAACGGCCGTCGCTACGGCGCTCCGGCGAGCTGATGTTCACCCGGGAAACGCCTCCGCCGGGTCAGTTCACCGTCAGCACCTTCACCGCGAAATTCAGCGCCTGACCGGCCAGCGGGTGGTTGAAGTCGAGCACCACCCTGTCATCACGCACCTCGGCGACGCGCACCTGGAAAGGCATGCCATCCGGATCGACGCCGACCAGCATCTCTCCGACCTGGCGGCCTTCCTCGGGGATACGGTCCAGCGGGACTTCCTGGAAGCCTCGGGGATCGACTTCACCGTAGCCCTCCTCGGCATCCAGCCGAAACTCTCGCGCGTCGCCCGCTGTCAGCCCGGTCAGCGCCTCTTCCAGCGCCGGGAGCAGCTGGCCGGCGCCATGGGTGTAGACCAGCGGCTCACCGCCGACGTTGCTGTCCGCCGTGCTGCCGTCATCGAGGGTCAATGTGTATTCAATGGTGACTTCGCGACCCTCGCCCACGACGCCCCCCTCTTGCGCCTGCGCCAGCGGCGCGGCGAGAGCCCACCAGAGTGCCAGCGCAACGCCGGCAGACAGCTTGATCTTCAACGGAAAACTCCTGAGGATGTTGGATACCGTAACTATAGCCCAGTCACACTACACGCGAGCATGGCCGCATCTCAAGATGAAATTCTCCCTCCACCCTGCCCTGGCGCAGGACACCATCCCGATCACCCGGCTCTGCGGCAGCAGGCTGCTGTTGATGAAGGACAGCCGATTCCTCTGGTGCCTGCTGGTGCCGGAGTGTCCCGGCCTGCGCGAACTCCACGAGTTGCCGCTACCGCAACGCGGCCTATTTCTGGAGCTCGTCTGCCAGTTCTCGGCAACCCTGCACACCGCCTTCAATGCGGACAAAATGAACGTCGCGGCACTCGGTAACCGCGTCCCCCAACTCCACGTGCATGTCATCGTGCGCCACCAAGACGATGCGGCCTGGCCGGATCCGGTCTGGGGCGCCGGCACACCCGTGCCCTGGGGCAGCAGCGCACTCGCCGACATCATTCCGCGGGTGCGCGAGTGCGCCGCGACCGTCGAGGCCGGGCAGCGGAGGACATGAACACCGCCACCCTGCGCCTGCTCCTCGGGTTCGTGGTCGCACCACTGCTGCCGCTGGCGATCTGGGTGGTCACGCCATCCGGCTTCAACGTGATTGCCTTCGTGCAGACCCTCCCCGGAGCGTATGCACTGGGGCTTGGCGTCGGGATCCCCCTGTGGCTGCTGTTGCGGCACTGGAACCGCTTGAATCCCTTGCCTGTGGTGCTCTGCAGCGGGCTGATGATTGCCCTCGCCGGCACCCTTCACCAGGCCTGGGTCCTGCGCCAGGCGCGATATGTGCGCCAGCGCGAGCGCGATCTCGTGCTCGACGGCCAACTCACTGGCGACGGCCTCAGCGCACTGCTTGGCCATGCAGTCACCCTGTCATGGCTCGCCGCCATCGGCGCCCTGGCCTGGTGGCTGATCGTGCGCGCGCGCCGCTGACCCCTGGGCTACACTGGCGCGAGAAGCTTGCGTACCACTCCGGGGGGAGAGATGTCATGAGCGAACGCGTTTCATCGATTTGCAGGTTCTGCCACGCCCAGTGTGCCATCCACGTCGACCTCGAGAACGGGCGACCGGTGCGGGTCGACGGCGTCAAGGATCACCCCATCTACCACGGCTATGCCTGCGCGAAGGGCCGGGAGCTGCCGCGTTTCCATGACGCGCCCGACCGCCTGCTGCAACCACAGCGCCGCGGGTCTGATGGCCGGTACCAGACAATCGATTCAGCCACCGCGATGGACGACATCGCCGCCCAGCTGAGGGCCATCCGCGAGCGTCATGGTGAGCGGGCCATCTCGCTCTACATCGGCACGCACGGTTACAACAATCTGGCCTCCACGCAGCTCGCGCTGGCATTCATGGAAGCGCTGGGCTCGAAAATGGTCTTCACCAGCGTGACCATCGACCAGCCTGGCAAAGCGGTATCGCAGGCGCTTCATGGCACCTGGCTGGCCGGCGCCAGCAATGCCTGGGAGGCGGACAGCTGGCTGGTGACGGGAGCCAACCCGATCGTCTCGATGCTCGGACCGGTCAACCCGGCCTGGACGTTCAAACAATCGCAGGCCCGGGGGATGAAGCTCATCGTCATCGATCCGCGGCGGACCGAACTGGCCAGGCGCGCCGATCTCCACCTGCAGGCCCGCCCCGGCCAGGATCCGGTCATCCTCGCCGGGCTGCTGCATGTCATTCTGGACGAAGGCCTGCACGACGCCGCGTTCATGGCGCGTTACACCCGCGGCCTGGCGGCCCTGCAGGCCGCGGTCAGCGCCTACACGCCGGAATTCGTCGCCGCCCGGGCCGGCCTGCGGCCCGAGGACGTGGTGATGGCCGCACGGCTCTACGCCGGGGGCCGGCGGGGCGTGGCCACCGTCGGCACCGGCCCGAACATGTCGGGCCATGGCAATCTCACCGAGTATCTATCCAAGGTGCTGATGAGCGTTTGCGGTCACTGGCTCCAGGCCGGCGACCCGGTGCCCAATCCCGGCGTGTTCGTCAATCCGATGCCGGCGCTCGCGCAGGCGATCGATCCCATGCCGGCGTGGGGCTTTGGTGAACGACTGCGGGTACGGGGCCTGACCGATACCGCCGCCGGGTTGCCGACCGCGGCGCTGGCCGACGAGATCCTGCTGCCGGGAGATGGCCAGGTGCGCGCGCTGATCGTGCTCGGCGGCAACCCGATGATGGCCTGGCCCGATCAGCTGAAAACCCGCGAGGCGATGGACGCCCTCGACCTGCTGGTCTGTGTGGAGCCGGTGATGTCGGCCACCGCCCGGCTGGCGCACTACGTCATCCCACCGAAGCTGACCTTCGAAATGGCCGGGTGCTCGGTGCTGCAGGAGTTCCTCGGCGTGATCCAGGGCTGGGGCTACCCCCAACCTTACGGCCAGTGGGCGGACCCGCTGGTGTCACCCCCGCCCGGCAGTGACGTGATCGAGGACTGGGAACTGTTCTACGGCCTGGGCCAGCGTCTCGGGCTCGCGCTGTCGGTCAAACCGGTCAGCCACCTTGATCCGGCGGTGCAGGCACGTGAGGCCACGCCGCTGGACATGCGCCATCCGCCCACCAGCGAAGCGCTCTGGGAGATGCTCCTGAAGGGCTCACCCATCCCCCTGTCGGAAGTCAGGACATATCCCGACGGCCACGTATTCGACCGCGGCGAGTCGCAGGTCGCCGACGGCGACCCTGCCCACACCGGTCGGCTCGACGTGGGCAACCCGGTAATGCTCGAGGAACTCGTGGCCCTGCAGACCGTCGACCCCGACGCCGCCCATGGCGACTACGCATTCCGGCTGGTCAGCCGGCGGCTGGCCGATGTACTGAATTCCGCATGGCACAGTAACGAGAAGCTCATGCGTCGCTGGAAGTACAACCCTGCGTTCATGCATCCCGACGACATGGCCGCGCTGGGGGTTCGCGCGGGCGAAGTGGTGGAGATCAGCTCCAGCCGCGCGAGCATCCGTGGCGTGGTCGAGCCGGCCGAGGACGTCCGCCAGGGGGTGATCTCGATGACCCATTGCTTTGGCGACCTCCCTGAAGATGAACACGACGTGCTCACCCAGGGAAGCAACACCGGGCGGCTGACGCCCGTGGATCGCGACTACGACCCCTACACCGGGATTCCCCGGATGAGCACCATCCCGGTCAACGTGCGGGCGGTGGTGTCGGCACCGCTGGCCGAGGATCGCGCAGCGGGCTGAATCGCGGGCCGGTCGGGTCAGTCGCGCAGTGCGGTCAACAGCGCCTGGAAACGGGGGTGTCCGCGCAGAGCCGCGAGGTCGGGATCATGCTCAACCCAGGCTCGGTTGGCCATCTGGCGGAGTTCGAGGCGCTCGAGGCAGGCCAGTGCGGTATCCACATCGCCAAGCCGTGCGTACAGGCAGGCGGCGTTGTAGTGGACTGCGACATCGTCCGGATCGAGCGCGAGGGCGCGATTGATCCAGTCGCGGGCCGCGTCGCGCTCGCCCAGACGCAGGAAGGCCGCAGCGCCCATGGACAAGGCACGACCATCGTCGGGAAAGGCCTGGTGATGCCGGGTCACCCGGGTCGCGCCCTCACGCGTCCAGGCCAGTGTCTGGACCTCGTCGCCCAGCTGCTCGTAGGCCTGGGCAGCCAATAGCGTGGCCTGGTATTCGTGAGGCATCACCCCGGCGGCGGCGCGGTAGAGTTCGGCCGCGCGCTGGTGTTCGCCCTGATGCATGCAGGCGCGGCCGAACTGATACAGCGCGTTGTAGTGATCGCGCTGGAGCGCCAGTGCGCGCCCGAAATGCTGCTGTGCATCGCCCCAGCGATCGAACAGCATCGCCACCAGCCCGGCGGCGACATGGCTGCCCGGATGCTCTGGGGCCAGGGCCAGAGCGCGCGCGACCGCCTCGGCCGCCTCGTGACGCAGGCCCTCCTCCGCCACGGAATAGGCATAGATTCGAGCACTGCAGCCGGCGAGCTCCGACCACGCGCGGGAATAGTCGGCGTCCAGTGTGACCGCTTCGCGAAACAGCCGGCGCGCCTGTTCGAGGCGGCGGCGCCCGGGCTGGCTCGCGTAGTGGCGACCCTGCAGCACCGCCAGATACGCGGGACCACCGCGGGGACCATGCAGGTCGGTCACCGACGGAACGAGTGACGGTGCCACGCCCAGCGCGTCAGCGACCTCGGTCACCACGGCACCCAGAATCACGGCGTAATCGGGGTCGCAGTCCGCGAAGCGCCCGGCCCAGCGCGCCCGGCCAGAGGCCGGACTCAGGTCGAAGCGCAACCGATAGCCCCCACCGGCGGCGTCGCCCTGGACTTCACCCGACAGCCGCCAGTGGCCCTGGGCTGGGGGATCGAGCCGCGCGTCATGGCGGCCCTCGGCGGCATCAACCAGGGCCAGACCGACGGAGAGGCCGGGGAGACGCGCCAGGGCGGCATGGAGATCGTCGGTGAAGCTGCCCAGCAGGGCGGTGGCGGAGGCGTCGTCAGTGCGATCCGCCAGGGGGACCACAAGCAGATCCACCACCCGGGTCGCCGGCCCGACGACCGGCAGCGCGGCAGCGTTGGTGGCCGGCGACCGCCTGGCAAGCAGGCGGCGGCCGAACGAGCGGATTCGCAAGCCTATTGGACCCACGCAGCTTCAATCCCCGAACTGGCACAGCCCCCAGTCTACGCCGCAGTGCGGCCCGCGACCGTCGACCGCGTCTCAGCGCCGACGCCGTTCCAGGTCGACCACCAGCGGGAGGTGGTCGCTGTAGGCCGCATCCTCGGCAGTGAGTCCATGCCTGTCCAGCGCCTGCGCCGTCAGGCCCGAGGTGTCCAGCAGAAACGCATTGACGGCCACGGTCGCCGACGCGGCATAGAGCACATAGTCCAGCCGTGAGGGCGGAAACCTGGAGCGCGGATCGCGCCACGTGGTGGCCGCATCCCCGGCCAGGGTCAGCATCCGTGCAGCTTCCAGATTCACCCCGGCGGGATCGAGACTGGCGGCGATGATCTCCTTGGGCGCCGTGACGCCGACCAGGTTGAAATCGCCGCCCACCAGCACCCCCTCGGCGCCGGTCTCGCGCACGGCGCGGCGCAGTGCCAGATTGATGCTCACCGCCTCGGCCTTGCGCTGCAGATCTTCCGCGGAACCCGCCGACCCGCAGCATTTCAGATGGACATTGGCCACCAGCACAGGACCTATCCGCGACTCGGCGAGCGCGGCGACATAACGCACACTGCGCTCAAGCAGGGCATCCTCTCCCTCAGCCAGCCGATAGGCCAGCGGTGCCTCGCCGACCGGCGTGAGGGGCACCTGGGAGACAATCACCACCCCCAACGCCCCGGTCCGGTGCACCTGCCACGGCCGCTCGGCAGGCGCGTGGGTGTCGAACCAGCGGGCGATGGAACTCGCGGACAGGCGCGGCGGTGGTCGCCCACGCGCATCACGCGTCACTCGATCCCATTCCTGCAGGAGCACGATATCGGGCTGGGTGGCCGCCAGCAGCCGGGCGAACGGTGCTGGAGTGTCCAACGGTGCGGCCCATTCGACGTTCGCCGAGAGCACCCGCAACGCCCCGTCAGGGCGCACCGGAATGCCAGTGTCGGCCCGCCACGGCCCGGGGGCGGCCAGCGGCCGCGACAACGCCAGGACCCCGGACTCCCAGACCACGCGCCCGCTGGCATCCAGCCGACGCACGAGCACCCGCGCCGTCCCCGCGGCGCGCAGCAGCGGCCCCAGACGACGGTCTTCCAGTAGATGACGGGAGATGCGCAACTCGAATTCATCGGCGAGATGAGTCGGCAGTGCCGCGAAACCGACCTGCTGATGGCGCAGGCTGCGCGGCGTACCGTCACGCCGATAGGCACGCGCGGCGGCACCGCTGCCCTGCCCGGCCTCGTCGCGCGTCGCCGCCGGCGCGAACAGCAGCGCCAGGTCCACCCCGAGCGACGCGTCACCCTCGGCAGGCGTGATCGGCCGACCCGTGCCAGCCTCGTCATCCAGGTCGATCAGCACTTCGGTGGCGACCGACGAGGTCTGCAGGCTGACCGGTTCCGGCAGCGACAGGCGCAAATGGAGGTGCCACGGATCGGCCAGGGCCTGTTCGCCCGCAGGCCAGTCGCTGAACTCACCGTCCAGCACAATGGTTGGTTGGGCCTGCACCGGCAGGAGCGGCACCAGCAGGCAAACCAGCGCGATGCGGGCCCATGACCCGGGAGGGCACCTCTTGGTCCTGGCTTCGGGTAGCATTGCGCTCGACGACCTCCGTGAATGGATCAGCATGGCAGGCGCGACGGTAAGCGTCGGACGCCGCCTGCGCAAGTGCCCGGGCATGTCGTCATTTCGTAACCCGGAACGGCCACACTGTTAAGTTTTGGATGCTGACGGCGATCTGCGTGACCCAGAAACTACGACCCAGCGTTCTCCTGCTCGGAATGCTCGCCGCCGTGGTCAGCGCGAGCTGCTGCCCGCCACCCGATATGGACGAGCGCGGCTGGCCACGACAGCTCGTGCTGGGCCTGGTGCCGGCCAACGAGGCCGAGGCGATGGTCGACAACCTCGAACCGCTGGCAGAGTTTCTGGAAGAGCGGCTCGGCCTGTCGGTGCGAGCATTCGTTCCGCAGGACTACACCGGCGTGGTGGAGGCCATGGGCAGTGGCCGCGCCGATATCGGCATGCTGCCACCCTTTGCCGCCATGCTCGGGATGCGTCGCTACGACATCGAGCCCATTCTGATCTCGGTGCGCAATGGCGAGACCGGCTACCGTTCACAGTGGATGACCAATGACCGCTCACTCTGTGACAGCGATCTGGTGACCGATGCAGCGGGCATGCTGAGTTGCGAGGGACGACTGGACACCATCGCCGGACGCTCGGTGGCCTTCACCGACCCGAACAGCACCTCGGGCTTTCTCTTCCCGTCGCTGCAGCTCGTCGAACTCGGGATGGACCCGGAACGGGAACTCCGCAGACTGTTCGTGGGCGCGCACGACGCCGCGGTGCTGGCGGTCTACGGCGGCGATGTGACCGTAGGCGTGTCCTACGACGACGCCCGCGGCATGGTCCGTCCGCAATTCCCGGACGTCGGCGAGCGGGTCATCGTGTTCGCCCATTCTCCGCGCATCCCCAACGACGGCGTGCTGCTGCGCGCCGACCTGCCCGAGGATCTCAAGACGGCCATCCGCGATGCCTTCGTCGCGCTCGCCCGGGAACAGGCCGAGCTGCCACGCGAGCAGCGGGTACTGTGGATCATCTACGAGATCGACGATTTCATCCCGGCCACGCCGGGCATCTATGACCCCGTGGCCGCCGCCTACGACTTCATGCGGCGCTAGGAGCCCACCATGCCCGCGCAAACTGACAGCCACGACGTCATGATCCGCTTCCGTGGCGCGGGCGTGACCTATCCGAACGGTGTGGTCGGTCTCCAGGACGTCACCCTGGATATCCGGCGCGGCGAGTTCGTGGTGATCGTGGGATCCTCCGGCGCTGGCAAGTCGACCTTTCTACGCACCATCAACGGACTGACCCCTCTCAGCACCGGGGCGGTCGAGGTCGCAGGCCAGCCCGTGCCACGCCGGCAGGGCCGCGAACTGCGCCAGCTGCGGGCACGCATCGGCATGGTCTTCCAGGACTTCCGCCTGGTGCGGCGGGTATCGGTGCTCAACAACGTCCTGATCGGTCGGGTGGCGCGCGTGGCGGGCTGGCGCAGCGTGCTCAACCTGTGGCCACGCGAAGACATTGATCTCGCGTTCTCCGCACTGGAACGCGTCGGCATCGTCGACAAGGCCTACACTCGCGCAGGCCAGCTCTCCGGGGGCCAGCAGCAGCGGGTCGGCATCGCCCGTGCGCTCGCCCAGGAGCCCGAGGTGATTCTCGCCGACGAGCCGGTGGCATCGCTCGATCCGGTCACCTGCCACCAGGTGATGGAGGATCTGCTGCGCATCAATCGGGAACTGGGCATCACCACACTGGTGAACCTGCACTTTCTCGATCTGGCGCGACGCTATGGACAGCGGATCATCGGGCTGCAGCAGGGTCGCCTGGTGTTTGACGGCGCGGGCAGCGATGTCACTGACGCTGATTTCCAGCGGATCTACGGCCGCCAGCCGGAGGAGGACGACTTTCTCCAGGAGGCCCGCGCGTGAACCGTCCCGCGCCGCCGCCACGCCAGCTCGGCCTGTGGTTCACGATCGCCGCCGGTCTCGCGGCCATGACAGCGTGGTCCGGGATCAGCATCGGTTTTTCGGTGAGCGAACTGGTCTGCAACGCCGCCGGAGGCAGCCGGCTGCTGCGCGAGTCCTGGCCTCCGGACTTTGCCTTCCTGCCGCGGCTGATCGGCCCGTTTCTGGAGACCGTACAGATCGCGCTGATCGGCACGGTCGTCGGCGCCGTGATCGCGATTCCGGTGGCGGTGCTGGCCGCGCGACCGGTCAGCCCGAACTGGCTCACCTGGATCCTCGACCGGAACTTCATGAACATCCTGCGCACGCTGCCGGATCTGTTCTGGGCCATGCTGTTCGCCACGGCTGTCGGGTTCGGTCCGTTGGCGGGCGCGCTGGCACTGTCGGTGTTCAGCGTGGCCGTCATCAGCAAGCTGTTCTCCGAATCGGTCGAGGCCATCGACCTCAACCTCACCGAGGCGGTGCGCGCCAGTGGCGGCAGCTGGCTGCAGATGATCGGTCTGGGCACCTTGCCCCAGGTCTGGCCCCAGTACGCGGCCTACGTGCTCTACGCCTTCGAACTCAATGTCCGCGGATCGATGGTGCTCGGCCTGGTCGGCGCCGGGGGGATCGGCATGATCCTCGAGACCCAGCGCGCCAACTTCGAGTATGAGCGCGTGGCCATGATCATCCTGGCGGTGCTGGTGGTCGTGCTGTTGATCGAGCAGTTCAGCATCGCCGTGCGCCGGCGGCTCACATGAGCGCGCAACGCCTGCCCATGCGCCAGTGGCGGCCCGGCTTCGCGAGCTGGACTACCCTGACTGTCGGTGTGCTGTTGCTGTGGTCACTGTGGGCCATTGAGGCCTCGCCGGAACGTCTGGCACGCCTGCCCTCGCAACTCGCCCAGGTGCTTGGCTTTTTCTGGCCGGTCGACTGGCAGTACGGCCATACCCGCGTGGTCCCCGCCATCATCGAGTCGATTCAGCTCGCCTGGATCGGCACCATCATTGGCGCGGCGCTGTCACTGCCGCTGGCCATTCTCGGCGCAAGCACGCTGTTTCCATGGGCGGCCAAGGTCGTCAAGGGCATCTCGGCCGCCATCCGCGCGGTACCGGAGATTCTCTGGGCGCTGTATCTGGTGCCCATCGTGGGGCTCGGACCGTTCGCCGGCGCGCTGGCGCTGGGCATCAACTCGGTCGGCATGCTTTCCAAGCTCGGCGCCGAGGTGGTCGAGTCGGCCGATCTCGCGGCGATGGAGGCGGTCGAGGCCGCCGGCGGCTCACGCCTGGCAGCGATTCGGCTGGGGCTGCTGCCGCAGGTTCTGCCGGAGCTGATGGCCCACTGGCTGTTCCGCTTCGAGCTCAACCTGCGGGCCTCGGCGGTGCTGGGCGTGGTTGGCGCGGGCGGGGTCGGTGGCCTGCTCCTCAACACGCTGCGTTATCGGCAGTTCGAGATGGCCGCAGCCGTGCTGGTGCTGACGATACTGGTGGTGCTGGCCATCGACATGGTGTCGGGCTCGGTGCGCCGCAAACTGCTGCGTGGTTGAACTGCGCCGCGCACTCAGTTCGCGGCGGCGGTCACCAGCAGATCCCGCCGATAGACCTGGCCCCCTTTCATCACGAAACCCACCTGCGTGAGCTCGTTGACGTCGACCAGCGGATCACCGGCCACCGCGATGATATCGGCATAGCGCCCGGGGGTGATCGAGCCGATGTCCTCCTGCATCCCGAGCAACTCGGCGGTATTCACCGTCGCCGTCTGGATGGCCTGCATCGGCGTCATGCCCCACTCGACCATCCGCGCGAACTGTCGCGCGTTGTGTCCGTGCGGGAACACGCCGGCATCAGAACCGAAGCTCATGCGCACGCCGGCTGCCAGCGCCCGCTGAAAGTTCTCACGCTGGGCCGTCCCGACGATGCGTTCCTTCTCCAGCGATTCCGGCAGAATCCCCATCGCCTCACCACTGCCCAGAATGAAATCGCTCACGTAGATGTCCATCGACAGAAAAGTCCCGCGCTCGCGGGCGAGCCGGATCCCCTCATCATCGATCAGACTGGCGTGCTCGATTGAATTCGCGCCGGCGCGGATAGCGGTCTTGATGCCTTCGGTGCCATGCGCGTGTACCGCCACCCGCAGGCCCAGCATCTGCGCTTCCTGCACGATCGCCTCCATCTCTTCGAACGTGTACTGCTGGGCGCCGATCGAGGTACCGGCCGACAACACCCCGCCGGTCGCACAGAACTTGATCAGGTCGACCCCGTATTTCAGGTTCTCGCGGACACGCTGACGCACTCCCCAGGGACCGTCGGCCACCCCGTCGGAGAAGGCCCGGAATTCCGGCGGCAACAGGTTGTTGTCGCAATGGCCACCGGTGATGCCGATTGACGGTCCGGAGACCAGCATCCGCGGGCCGACCACCTCGCCATCATTGATCGCGTCGCGAAGGGCGACGTCGGCAAAGCCACCAGCGCCGACGTTGCGCACGGTGGTGAACCCTGCTCGCAGGGTGTGCAATGCACTGGCCACCCCGGTGAGGGCCGCCCGCGGCGTGGACACCGCCAGGCCGCGATAGCCGTGCTGATCATGCCGGCTGGTGAGATGGACATGGCCATCGAGCAGCCCGGGCAACACCGTCGCGCTCGACAGGTCGATGACCTGGGCAGCTTCAGGGACCGGCGTATCCGCCACCGGCCCGACCGCAATGATCCGCTCGCCCTCGATGACGATCAGTTGGTCACGGAGTGCTCTGCCCTGATCGACGTCGAGCAGCGTGCCGGCATGGATCGCCAGCACGCGCGGGCTGTCTGCGTTCGCCGAGGCAACAGCCGACACTGCCATGCCAAGGCAAAGCCACAGCAGGGACACAACACCAAGGGCAACCGGCAAACGTACGCGGGGGATGGACATGGGGCCTCTCCAGAGCTGACTGAACTCGCCGACGCGAGCCGACTGCGCTCGAGGATAGCGGCCAACCTGCCGGCTGTCCAAATCCGAAGCCGCTGCGAGGCGCCGGCACAGGGACAAAAAAAGCGGCCGGCGAATGCCGGCCGCTCGTGGAGCAAGATACCGCAAGGCCTCAGAATTCGTAGCGAATTCCGATCCGCGCGTACCACACAGCCTGGGAGTTCGAACGGAAGCTCGTCGCCCCGCCGCCGAACGAGTTGTAGCGGAACAGACAGTCGTCGGCACTCAGGCAGTTGGTGCGCGGCGCATCCCCCGTGAGGGCAGGGGCTGCATCGATGCCCAGCGCCGCCACATCCTCTGCCCGGACCAGATCGGCGTTGAGGATGTCACGCTGACCGAAGCCCGGAGCGTTCTTGGCCGTGCCCCAGCGCTTGTTCAGCAGGTTGGCGACGTTCTGGATATCGAGCTCGATCCGGAAACGATTGTCACCGAAGAAACCCGGCAGCTCCTGCTGCAGCTTGAGATCCCAGCGCTGGCGCCACGGACCACGCGCCGAGTTCACCGCCTGGATGGCACCGCGCGTCATGCCATTGTCGGTGATGTAGTTGTCGAAGGCCGTGACGTCGAAGCCCGACCCGTAGACCACGCGTGGATCGTTGACCGTCGGAACGTAGACCGGGCTGTTGTTGAACGGCGCTTCGAAGTTGCCCGGACGACCGAACAGCGGGTTGCCGCCACCACCGGAAAACCCGGAGTAGGTGAAGGTAAACGGCGCCCCCGAATTGAACTGGCCGAACAGATCGACGCGGGTCATCAGGTCACGGACGAAGTTACGCTCATACGACAGTCCAAGCTTCAGCGCATGCCGCACCTCGTAGATGGAGGTCCGCGGCTCGGGGTCGTTCGGATTTGCCGTCACCTGGCCACGGAACGCAGAGATGCCGCGCGAGGACGAGCCCTCGGTGATCATGTCGACATCCTGGTAGGAGTACGCCGCATAGACGCCAAGCCCGTTATCGAACTGGTTAGCCATCGACAGTGTGAAGATCCAGTTCTTGTCGCCCGACGTGTTGGCCAGAATCGTACGGTTGGACACCCCCAGCGCCTGCAGATCCGCGTAGATCGGTCGGCCATCGGGCGCCACGCCGGTCTGGTTGAACGGGGACTGCAGCACCTGGGCACCCTCGATCCAGACGAAGGAGTCCCGCGAGCGGCTGTGCAGCAGCTGGGCCGTACCCAGCCAGCCGCGGCCCAGATTGAGACCTTCGAAGTCGAGATCAATCTGCTGCTCGACACGCACGGAAGCCTTCCAGTCTGACGGGATCCGGAAATTCGGATCGATGGCATCGATGGCGGTGGGCGTACCCCCGGCCACGGCGTCGAGCAGCGCCTGGGGCACGTCCCGTCCGGTGACGCCGGCCACGTTGCTCGCCGAGGCGAACACTGCCGGCACCTGGAAGGCATTGGAAGTCCACACGCCCGGCGAACCGCCAGCGAACAGACCGAGACCGCCGGTCACCGTCGTGCGATCCGCCGCATCCCAGCGGAACGAGAAGCGCGGCATCCACAGGTCCAGACCATCGGTCGTCGCGGTGTTCGAGAAGCCTACGGCCTCTGCGAAACTCGGATCGAGCGTCGGGCGGTCGCTGGTCGAGATCCGCTCATAACGAAGGCCGAACCCGAGTTCGAGATCCGGACGAGCCTGCCAGCGGACCTGGGCGAACGGCGCGAACGTCGAGTATCCCCATTCCGCGGCGCCGTCACGCGACACATTGGACGGGACGTTACGGTACTGGACGCTGTTGGCGACCTGGTTGGCGATATTGTCGGCGTTCTGGAACCGGAACAGACCGCGGGAACGCTCGACAAACTCATTGAAGATATCGAGGTTCTCGTAGTCGATACCGAAGGTGAAGATGAAGTCGTCCATGAAGTAATCCGCCTTGGCGAACAACTGCAGACGCTCATCGGCGTAGTCGTTGGCGTGGCGGAAGCGGTCACAGCCGCCGGTGAACGTCAGGTTGTTGGCCCGCGTGAACAGGCCCTCCAGGGGCGAACCGGCCACAGAGGCGGCGTTCAGCTGGAATTCCAGCGTGCCGACATCCGCCGGCGCGCGGCAGTTCTGACCCCGGGTGTAGTCGATGTAGCTCGCGCGCAGTTCGGTGGAGAAGTTCGGTGACCAGTCTGAGAACAACTGTACGGTGTAGTTCTCGAGCAGCGTGGGCGTGTCATACCACGCCGACTGGAAGTTGGTCGCCGAGATTCCGCTGACGCCGGTATCTTCACTGCGCTGATAGTTCATCTGCAGGCGCTGGGAATCGTTGATGTCCCAGTCGAGGCGCACGAACCAGCGCTCGGTCTGCTCCGGCACGGCGGCCTGCTGTGGACGACCGAGCATGTCGATGCCGTAGGTATCGAGAACCAGCTGGTTCAGCGTGCTGAAGAAAGCCGGGTCGACGCTGTTGTTGGCGTCGGTCGCGACGAAGTCGAGCTGGCGTGCGGTATCGAACTTGTCGTAAGACAGTGCGAAAAACAGCCGATCCTGGATGATCGGGCCGCGGAATGAGATACCGTATTCCTTTTCCTCGAACTCGCCAGGGCGGAAGGCACCCTCGCCACCGAACGGCTTGCGTCCGATCCAGCCCTCGTCGCGATAGTAGTAGAACGCCGCACCTTCGAACTCGTTGCTGCCGCCACGGGTCACGACGTTGACCAGGCCACCGGTGAATCCTGAGCTGGTCACCGAATACTCGGAGGCCACCAGCGAGACGGACTCGATGATGTCGATATTGATGGGCGAGCGTGCTGTCGCGAAGGTGTTGGAGCCGAGGCCGAAGTTATCCTGCTGCCGGGCGCCGTCGATGGTCACCCCATTGAAGCGCGGGTTCACGCCACCGACCGAAAGATTGTTCGGGCCGCCGGAAATCGCCAGCGGATCACGCGACAGTGTGGAAATCACGTCACGCGAGAGTGACGGCTGATTTGCAATGTCCTGCGCATTGAAGTTCGAGCCGACACCGCTGTTCAGATCCAGGGCCTGCACCGCCTGGCCGACCACGACGATCTCGTCGAGTTGCCGCATGCCGCTCAGGGTGATCCGCAGGGGGGGCTGGGTGCCGGGCTGCAGCCGAAGATCCTGTACGACACCGCCTTCAAAACCAGGCGCCGAAACGCGAATGGTGTAGGGTCCGCCCACCCGCAGTCCGGCCTGCAGGAAGCTGCCGGTTGCGCCGGTCGTCGAACTGCTGGTGCTGCCGGTAGGCTCATGAATCACCGTCACGGTCGCGCCGCTGACGGGGGCGCCCTCTGCGCTCACCACCGAGCCGCGAAGCTCGGAGGAGGTGATCTGCGCATGAACGGCTGCCACCGGCGCCATCGCCAGCAACGTCGAAATGGATGCCGCGAGAGACGTTCGTCCCGGGCGCGCAAGCGCCGCCTGCAATGCCTGCTTCAACATGGTCTACCCCACCTGTGAGTGTGCTTGAGAACTCGTGATGTCGGATCGCCGCGACGACAAGGCGACACCAGACCCCTGGTGTCGCCTAAGCGCAACAGCTCTACGCCGATCGATGTTAGTTTGAGGGCCAAACATGACAGTTTTCTGTACGTCAGGTGACCGGTTGACTGCAGCGGCCCGATCAGGTGGAGGACGAACACCGCGGAACGTCGGCGATACGCACACTCACCCCCGATCCGGGAGACAAAACAGGCTTGAGGCCACCGGCCGCGTGTTGAACTGCTCCGTGACAGGATGTTGTTTTTTATTTACAGCCCAGGTGACCCTCAGGTCCCTGAGGGTGCCGGTGACGGCTGGTCGTGATGATACACGTGCACATCGCGCTGGGGGAACGGAATGCTGATGCCTTCCTCGTCAAACCGCTGTTTGATGCGCTCGGTCAGATCGAAAAATACCGGCCAGTAATCACCGGCCTTGACCCAGGGGCGGACCACCCAGTCGATGCTTGAGTCGGCGTGGGACATCATGCGCACCACCGGCGCAGGCTCCGACAGCACCCGCTCGTCGGCTGCGAGGATGTCTTGCAGCACCCGACGGACGTGATCGGAATCATCGTCATAGCTGACGCTGGCGGTGAGATCCACACGGCGGGTGTCGTGGGCCGAATAGTTCACTATCGTGCCGCTCATCATCTGGCCGTTCGGGACGATGATTTTCTTGTTGTCCGGCGACTTCAGGATGGTGGTGAAGATCTGCACCTCTTCGATGGAGCCGGCCACGCCGCCACCCTCCACGTAATCCCCGATCTTGTAAGGGCGGAAAATGATGATCAACACCCCGGCCGCGAAATTCGCCAGCGAGCCCTGCAGGGCGAGACCCACCGCCAGACCGGCAGCACCCAGGACGGCGATCAGCGAGGTGGTCTGGATGCCGACCTGGCTGATCGCCGCCAGCACGACAAACACCAGCAACAGCGTGTAGGTGATGTTGCCGAGAAATTTGACCAGGATGGCTTCCATCTTGGCCTTCTCGAGCCCCTTGACGAGCACCCGGTGTACGATTTTCGCGACCCAGCGACCGATGATGAAGATGGCGATCGCCGCCAGCAGGTTCAGTCCGAAGCTCGCCCCGACCTCCTGAACGGTGTCCAGCAACTGCTCGGTATCCATTCGCTGCCTCCCTTGTTGCACTGGAATTTCGCGCGAGATGGTTACACATGCCGGCCGCGATGAAAACGCTGTCTACGCCAGCCCTGCGCTGTCGCCGGACTGTCACAGGTCTTTCGCGCTGCTGACATCTCCCGGTGGCTCAATTGAATCTCCGTGATTCCGGGGGCTTGCCGCAACATGGTTACCGTGGTTCGTAACTCCCTCCAGCTCCGCGACCCGCAGCACACCGGGCTGGGCGCACTGTGGCGCAGCGCACTTGACCGGGTGCTCGGCCTGCGTGCGCTCGACCGGCTTTACCGCAGCCTGCCACCTGGGCTGGATGCGCGCGGCCTGCTGGATGTCGCCGCCGACACACTGGCGCTGGACTACGACCTGCTCGGCAGCGATCTCGAGACGCTGCCGGCCAACGGGCCGCTGGTCATCGTTTGCAATCACCCCTTCGGCGGCACCGACGGGATCCTGCTCACCCGTCTGCTGCTGCGGCGACGCCCCGACCTGCAGGTGCTGGCCAACAGCGCACTGCTGCGCCTCGCGGAACTTGGGGAAATTCTGCTGCCGCTCGATATCCTGGGGACCACACGCAGCTCGGCGGTCAACCGACGCAGCCTCCGGGCGGCGGCCCGCCATCTGGGCCAGGGTGGCGCGGTCCTGGTGTTCCCCGCGGGCGAAGTGTCCCACATGAGCCTCGACGGCCGGACCATGGACCGGCGCTGGAGTGCGGCGGCCGGCTGGCTGGTCCGGCGCGCGCGCGCGACGGTCGTTCCGGCCTGCTTCGAGGGCCGAAACCCGTGGTGGTTCCAGGTGGCCGGTTGGGTCCATCCGCGCTTGCGCACGGTCCTGCTGCCCCGCGTGCTGCTCAGCCAGCAGGGACAGCGGTTCCGGCTGCACCTCGGTGCCAGAATTCCTTACGGACGGCTGGACAAGCTGGCCTGTGAGCAGTCGATCAGCGACGTCCTCAGAGCGCTCACCCTCAACCTGCCCATGCAGGCATCGGATTCATCCGGCGACGCGGCAGACTGGCACCTTGCACCCCTGGCTCCCGCTGTCGCCCCGGAGCTGCTGCAGGCCGAGCTCGAGGCATTGCCCGCACGTGGCCTGCTGCTGAAAAATCGCAGCCTGCACGTCCACCTTGCCCGGGCCAATGAAATCCCCTGGATGCTCAGGGAGATCGGGCGGCTCCGGGAGCTGACCTTCCGGCGCGTTGGCGAGGGCACCGGGCGGGCGCTGGACCTCGACCGTTTCGACGAGGACTACCAGCACCTGTTCATCTGGGATGCCTCCGCGCGGCGGCTGGTCGGCGCCTACCGGCTCGGACCGGTCGATGAGATCCTCGCGCGGCGTGGCCGGCACGGACTCTATACGCACTCGCTGTTTCGCTATTCCGACGCCCTGCTCCAGGATCTCGGGCCAGCGGTGGAACTGGGCCGTTCATTCATCGTTCCCGAGTACCAGCGCAGTTTCGCCCCGCTGCTGCTGCTATGGCGGGGCATCGGCGCGTTCATGGCGCAGCATCCACACTATCGCTGCCTGTTCGGACCGGTAAGCATCAGCGCCGACTACCGGCCTGATGCACGACGCTGCCTGGTGCGCTATCTGCGTCGCCACGCCTATGACCGGCGGCTGGCACGTCGCGTCAGACCACGACGGCCCTATCGCAGCTGGCCGTTGCCGGGGAACCATGAACATCTCTGGCGGGAGGTCCGCAGTGTGTCTGATGTCGATCTGTTCTCCAACCTGCTGAGCGCCGGTGACCGCGACGGCCGGGGCGTGCCGGTACTGCTGCGCCATTACCTCAAGCTCGGCGGCCGGATCATCGGCTTCAACGTCGATCCCGCGTTCCGCGACGCACTGGATGGCCTGATTGTCGTCGATCTGCTGCAAACCGATGACGCGTCGCTGCAGCGCTACATGGGCATCGAAGAAGCTGCGGCCTGGCGTACCCTGCATCGCCGACACGATGTCGCCGACGGCAAACGCGATGGCAGACAGCAGATTGCCTGACACGCTCCGCCCACCGCCAGACACGGGAGGCGTCAGTCAGTGTGCCTGCCGATCATGACCAGCTCACGCTTCAACGACTCGGCCGTCATGGTCTCCACCGGCAGCGCGAGCAGCCGATCGACGCGGGCACGGACCCGTTGCAAGGTGTCTGCGAAGGCCGCCTGTCGGCGTGCATCATCGCCGGCCACCGCAGCCGGGTCCGGCAGCCCCCAGTGGGCCCGCAGGCCGCCGCCCGGGAACAGCGGGCAGCTTTCGGCCGCGGCGCTGTCACACAGCGTAATGGCGGCATCGATCGTCGGGGCATCGGGACCGGTGAAGCTGTCCCAACTCTTCGAGGCCAGACCGTCCAGCGCATAGCCCGCGCGCTCAAGACAGCGCAACGCATCCGGATTGACTTCGCCACGAGGCTGACTGCCGGCGCTGAAGGCCCGCATCCGACCCGCCGCCGCCGCGTTGAGCACCGCCTCTGCCAGAATGCTCCGGGCCGAGTTCGCGGTACACAGGAACAGCAGGGTGAACGGCTGCGGGCTCATGGTGCCTCCCGTCGGCGGTTGCGGATCTCGTCAAGTCCGGCATCGAGTGCGGCGCGGTCGAACCAGTCGCCCCGCAGCATCACGCCCAGCGGTCGACGCAGCGGTTCGAGGTCATCGAGCGGATTGCCGTCGAGCAGCACCAGATCGGCCACGCGTCCCTCGCCGAGGGTGCCGAAATCCGCCCGATCGAAGAAGCGGGCGACGTTCACCGTGCCAGTCTGCAGCGCCTCGAACCGGGTCAGGCCCGCTGCCAGCAGTGTCTCGAGTTCCGGCACGATCGAAAAACCGGGCGCATTGAAAAACTGCGGTGAATCCGAGCCCAGCAGCAGATCCACCCCGGCGGCGTGCAGCTGCGCCGTCAGCGTCCGCCGGAGTTCGAAAAAGCGCTCCGCCCGCGCCGGCGAATAGGCGGGGTGGCCAAGAAAGCTCTGCTTGGCCGCCGTCCAACGCGCCACCAGTTCGGTCGGCAGATAGGCCATTTCCGGTCGCGAGGCCAGGACCTCAGGCGGCTCAGGCGACAGGCCGTTCAACATGATCGTCTCGGTCGGGACGATCCAGACGTCCTGCTGGCGGGTCGCGCGCGCCAGTCCCGGGAGGCGGGCTTCGTCGACCAGGTCCACGAGATTGAAGCCGAAAAACCCGGGTGTCAGATCGTCCGGGATCCGCGGCACGAGCGCGTCGAGATAACCGTCCAGATGATCGATGGCCTGCTGGCGCGCCGCCAGGGCGCGAGGGACGCCGACCGCCGACGACACATGCCCGGAGAATGCGATGTCGTGAACTGCCGCGGTGGCCACAATGGCCTCGAAAGTCTCGCGACTGAGGCCCGGGTGGAGCTTCAGGAAGTCATAGCCTGCAGCGGCCTGCTCGGCGACCATGCGCGCGCCGTCTTCCGGGCTGCGGACACTGTTGCCGTTGAGCGACGGCCCCGAGGTGAAGATGCGCGGGCCCGGCACTTCGCCGGACGCCACCGCCTCACGCAGCGCCAGGTGCCACGGCTCGCCGAGCATGCCGCGGATGGTGGTCACGCCATGGGCGAGATACATGAACAGCACGTCAGCCGCAAACTCCTGCTGGGCGTGTCCGGGGATATGCGCGTGCATCTCGCCAAGGCCGGGCAGCAGCCAGCCCCCCTGCGCCTCGATCACCCGGTAGCCGTCGAGCGCTTCTGGCGCCACCTCGGCGGCCTCGACCAGGCGTTCGATCCGCCCGGCCCGGATGAAGACATGCCGATCTTCGAGGACGGTCTCGGTCGCCATCGGCACCACATTCACATGGGTGAAGACCCAGGCCTCCCCGGCCTGCACCATCGCTGCGCCGGCCAGCCCAAGCACCAGGACTGCTGATCTGATCATGGCTCTACTCCCGTTCGCCCAGTGTCCGCAAGGCACTGGCCACGACATCGGCATGGTCGAACGCCAGCCTCGGCAGTGCCTGCAGACCAAACCAGCTGGCCTCGGCCGCATCGCTGCCAGCATCCGGTGTCGTGGTGCCCGGCAACTCACCCAGATACACCACACTGATGACCCGTTCGCGGGGGTCGCGTCCCGGCGTGCCCCAGGTGCCGAGCTGGCGCAGCGGCCCGACGGTCAGCCCTGTTTCCTCGGCAAGTTCACGACGCGCAGCCGCCTCAAGGTCCTCGTCGATATCCACGAAACCGCCCGGCAGCGCCCAATGGCCGGCGAACGGCGCCGCGGCGCGGCGGATCAGCAGCAGCCTGCGCCGGGCCGGCAGACCGGCAAACAGGACAACATCCACGGTCACTGCCGGATGGGGATAACGGTAGGTGTACACGGTCCGGGGAAGCTGACGTCAGGCCACCCGGGCCATTTGCGGGGGACGGCCCAGCACCCGCCCGATCTGGCGGTGCATGTTCTGCACACCAATCTCGTTGCGTCCGATGATGACGTTGCGCTCGAGCCCCGAATCGATACCCCGCTGCAGCCTCTCACCCAGCCAGTAATCCTCCTCGATGACCACGCGGGTGATCATCTCGAAAAACTCGCGGTAGTGGCGCTCCTCGGCCTCATCGGCGGGCGGGCGGGGCAGGAACAGCGACTGATAGACCACCGAATGACAGTGATCCACCGGGTATACCCGCCAGAGCTGGAAATGATCCTCGACCACGAAAAACACGGTGGCGGGAAAAGCGTAATACACGAACGAGAGATGGTTTCGAGGCTGCCAGCGATCCCGCGGCGTGTCTTTCAGTTCGGCGATCGTGAGTTTCGGGGCGCAGAGGCGGTGGTTCGGTCCGAGTTGCCGGTAATGGCAGATGTTGTTGTAGCTGATCGCGCCGATGGTGTTCGGGTGCAGCGCCGCGAAGTGGTAGAACTCGTGATAGCCCTCGAGCAGCGACTTCCAGTTCTGGCGGACCGGGATGCGGGTGGTATCGAAGAGATGATGATCCTCGAGACCGAAGCCGGCCATGTCCTGACCCAGATCGGCCTGCACCGCGGCCAGGTCGATCGTGCCCTTCGGCTCCACCAGCACGTAGATCATCCCGTCGCGCTCGACTGCCGGCAGCGGTGTCAGACCGAGCTCGGCCCGATCACAGTTCGGGAACCCTTCGCGCCCCGGAATCCCGCGCAGACGGCCTTCCAGGGTGTAGGTCCAGGCATGGTACGGACAGGACATCACCCCGCCGGGCAACTGCCCGCTGCCGACGGCCACGGGCGCCCCCCGGTGACTGCAGACATTCAGGAAGGCACGAACACGGCGATCCCGATCCCTGAGCAGCACGACAGGCACACCAGTATCGTCGAAGGTGAAATAGTCACCCGGCTCGCGGAGCAGGCAGCTCGGCCCGACACACAAGGGATGCTCGCGGAACAGCTGTCTGGTCTCCTCGGCAAACTGCCCAGGATCCCGGTAGATGCTGTTGGGCAGAATCATCTCTGCCTGGTCAAGGCAGGTGGCCTTGCGCTCGACGTAGTCGAGCAGGATTTCGGCCTCCGTGGCCAGCGCGTCGGCATGCATGATCAACCCTCCCCCGAAGGCTTCCCTCGACGGCCATCAGCCTAAACCGGCGCGGCACCCCACGCAACGATGCTGATGCGGGTTCCCCGGTCGGCCTGACGCCAGCTGCCAGACAGGTTAAACTTGCTGACTCATGCCAACTTGAGGAGCGCTCATGCAGATCGCGCAGGACACCGTCGTGCACATTCACTACACGCTGAAGAGCGATGCCGGCCAGGTGCTCGACAGTTCCGAGGGCAATGAGCCGCTGAGCTACCTGCACGGTAACAGCAACATCATCCCGGGTCTGGAGAAAGCGCTGGACGGCCGCAGCCAGGGCGACAGCTTCGAAGTCAGCATCCCGCCGGACGAGGCGTACGGGCCGCGCGATGAATCGCTGCTCCAGGCGGTGCCGAAAACCGCCTTCCAGGGCTTGGGGGACCTGCAGCCAGGCATGCAGTTCCAGGCGCAGACCGACCAGGGGCCCCGCATCGTCACCATCGCCGCGGTCGCCGAGGAGTCGGTCACGGTGGACGGCAACCACCCGCTGGCCGGTCAGACCCTCAACTTTGCCATCGAAGTCGCCGCCGTACGCGAAGCGACGACCGAAGAACTGTCCCAGGGCCAGGTCCAGGATCACGATCAGGATCAGGCCCCGGATCCGGACTGAGTCCATGACCGACGTCACCGACCCGTTCAGGTAGACACCGTGGCCAGAGTCGGTTTCGTCAGTCTTGGATGCCCCAAGGCGCTGGTTGACTCCGAGCGCATCCTCACGCAGTTGCGGGTCGAGGGCTACGAGATCTCGCCCAGCTATGAGGCCGCGGATCTCGTGATCGTCAACACCTGCGGGTTTATTGACGATGCCGTGCATGAGTCGCTCGACGCGATCGGCGAGGCGCTGGAAGCCAACGGTCGGGTGATTGTCACGGGGTGTCTGGGCGCAAAGCCCGAGACCATCACCTCCCGCCATCCCGGCGTCCTCGGGGTCACCGGACCACAGGCCTACGAAGAGGTCATGGCGGCGGTTCACACCGCACTGCCGCCGGTCCACGACCCCTTCATCGATCTCGTGCCGCCACAGGGTATCCGCCTGACGCCGCGGCACTTCGCCTACCTCAAGATCTCCGAGGGCTGCAACCATCGCTGCAGCTTCTGCATCATCCCCTCCATGCGTGGCGACCTCGCCAGCCGCCCGATCGGCGAGGTGATGCAGGAGGCCGAGCGACTGGTTGATGCCGGCGTCCGCGAGCTGCTGGTGATCTCTCAGGACACCAGCGCCTACGGTGTCGATCTGCGCTACCGCACCGACTTCTGGAACGGGCGCCCGCTGCGCAGCCGGTTTGCCGAGCTGTGCCGCGCCCTGGGCTCACTGGGTGTGTGGGTGCGCCTGCACTACGTGTATCCGTATCCGCACGTCGATGAGGTCATCCCGCTGATGGCGGAGGGCAAGCTGCTCCCCTACCTCGACATCCCCTTCCAGCATGCCAGCCCGCGTATTCTCAAGCTGATGCGCCGACCCGCCGCAGCCGAGAACACCCTCGCGCGACTGGCCGCCTGGCGCAGCCTCTGCCCGGACATCACGGTGCGCAGCACCTTCATTGTCGGGTTCCCTGGCGAGACCGAAGCGGAGTTCCAGGCTCTGCTCGACTGGCTGGAAGAGGCGCAGCTCGATCGCGTCGGCTGTTTCGCCTACTCGCCGGTGGCCGGTGCGGCCGCCAACGCTTTGCCGGACCCGGTACCTGAGGACATCAAACAGGCGCGGCGGGAGCGTTTCATGCAAGCGGCGGCCGCCATTTCGGCGAAGCGCATGGCGGCGAAGGTGGGTCGGCGTCTGCAGGTGCTGATCGATGAGGTCGATGACACCGGCGCCATCGGCCGCAGTGCTGCAGATGCCCCTGAGATCGATGGCGTGGTTCATGTGGCCCCGGCGCCCGGCCTGCGTGCAGGCGAGTTTTGCGAGGTCGAAATCCTTTCGGCTGACACCTACGATCTACATGGACGCCTGGTCAGTCCCGCCTGAGGGTGACGAGACGGCCCTGGGGCACGCCCTGGCAGGTTTCCTGCGCGACCATCAGCGGGTGGCGGTGCTGACAGGTGCCGGCGTCAGTACCGCCTCAGGCATCCCCGACTACCGCGATGCCGATGGTCAGTGGAAACACTCGCGGCCGGTGATGTTCGAGGATTTCCGGCGGGAGGCGCGGGTGCGTCGTCGCTACTGGGCGCGCAGCCTGGTGGGTTGGGAGTATTTCCGGCGGGCGCGCCCCAACCCGGCCCATGCGGCATTGGCCAGCCTGGAAGATGCGGGTCGTGTTCGTGGTCTGGTCACCCAGAACGTCGATCGTCTGCACCAGCAGGCCGGCCACCGTGTCGTGCTCGACCTGCACGGACGGCTCGATCGTGTCGTGTGTCTGGACTGTGGCGATGTCAGTGAGCGTGAAGACATGCAGGTGCGCCTGCAGACGCTCAACCCGCAGTTCACTGGCACGGTGGCAGTGACCCGCCCGGACGGCGACGCCGACGTCGACCTCGCGGTCAGCGGCGAGCGCTTTCAGGTGCCGGCCTGCCAACACTGCGGTGGACCGTTGAAGCCCGCGGTGGTGTTCTTTGGCGAAAGCGTGCCGCGCGCCTGGGTCCGTCAGGCCCTGGATGACGTGGACGCAGCCGACGCCCTGTTGGTGGTGGGCAGCTCGCTGATGGTGTTCTCGGGCTTTCGTTTTGTCCGCCACGCCGCACAGCACGGCAAGCCTGTGGCCATCCTGGGTCTGGGACGTACCCGCGCCGACGAGCTGGCGACGCTGCGCCTGCCTGGCGACTGCAGCAGCGTGCTGAACGCCGCGCTGGCGGCACTGTGACCCGCCAGTCGACGGTGATCACCGCCGCCGCAGTGCTCATCGCGACGATGGCGCTGACCGGACCCCGCGAGGCCAGCGCCACGGCCCCGGTTGACCGCAGCTGGCACTGGTCCGGCGATGCCCGCGGTGGCCTCTTCGTCAGCGAGCGACGGGTCGAGGGCGAGACTGTCGGGCGCAGCGAGGACCTGCGCTGGCGACTGCGCCTGTCGGCCCGCCGCAGCCTGGCCGAGCGTCTGGAATTCCGTGCCCGGGCGGCGGGCACCTGGTCGCTCGATGAGCCCGGCACACGCGCCTACCTTCGTGCCTCCAGCCCGAGCGCTACGGGTGCGAACGCAGGCGATGTCACCTTTGACGAACTGCAGCTTCGCGTTCGCGGCGCCGACAACACCTGGTGGCTGGTGGCAGGCCGGTTCCAGAACCGTTTCCTGCTGCCCGGTGTCGCCGCCAAATCACTGGACCGCAACGACGGCTCCAACGTCGGCGTCGCCTGGCGCGACGGCCTGCATTACTCGCACCGATTGAACGAGGCGTGGCGCGCACATGTGGTCGTGACGCACCGGCCGCGCGACGGCGGCGGCAGTGCCCGCCGGGCGCCACTGGACTTCATGCACACCGACCACCGCGCCAGTGTGTTCACCGGGCTGGCCAGCGAACGGGCCGAGGGCCCGATCATCATGCGCATGGTCGGCATCGACTGGCTGCCTGATGCACTGGCCAGCGATCAGGCCGACCCGTCGCGCCGGGAAGACTATGTCGCCCTTGTGGCCCGAGCGGCGGCACAGTGGCCGCTCGGCGCTCACGGGACACGGCTGCTGGCCGGAGCGGAAATCGGCTATGCGCCGAGGACGCAGCGGCTACCCGGAGCGGCAGGCATGACGGGCGGTCGCGCCTCCGGGCTCGCCTGGCAGGCGTCAGTGAATCTCTACGACATCCGGCCAGGCCATCACCTCGGGCTGGTTCACGGCCAGGCCGGCGCCGGCTGGCTGCTTTCGAATGATTTCCGGGCAAACGATCGGCTGACCGAGCTGCGTTATCAGCGCCGCTTCAGCCCGGCACTCTCCGTCGAAATCCGCGGCCGCTATCGCGACACGCTCGTCCCCGCCCCGGGACAGCCCCGCCGCCACGACCGCGATGCCTATGCGCGGATCACGCTGCGATTCTAAGTCGCGGGTGGAGTCAGCCGGGTGCTCTGTGTCCCGACTCAGAACGGGAAGATGAACCCGACAGCCAGCCCCTGAGGCGTGTTGCCCTCCAGGCCGGTGAGGTCGAGTTCCGCGCCGTGAGCACCGCCGCCTGACATGTTGTAGTTCGCCAGGCGATCATTGCGGGTCGTGGCGTAGGTCAGGTAGAGCACCGCACGATCACCGAGGTGCCAGTCTGCGCCGATGGCGAAAAGCGTGGCGTCCCGATCTGACAGTGAGCTGTCGGTCGTGAACACATGCGCCTTGAAGGTCAGGTCCTGCCAGCGGCGGCTGACACCGACGCCGTAAGTGTCAACGTTACCGCTGGCGCGCAGGCGGGCAAACTGTGCCAGGCCCATCACAGTCCAGTCCTGGTACTGCCACTGCGCCGCCAGACGGGTCGCCTGTGGGCGCACGCCACCGGCACGTTCCCAGGCACCCAGCAGCAGCAGATCACCCAGCGTGTAGCCCAGGCCAACGCTGAGCACGTCGGCATTGCGAGCGTCCTGACTGGTGCCGGTGTTGTCATTGGTGGCGTAATGGACATCGGCGACCAGCCCGTTGAGTGCCGGCGTGCGGTAGTGGATGCCGTTGCGCAGGCGGAAGTCCCAGTTCTTACCACCGAACTGGTCGTCGAGTTTCGTGAGGTTGCGAAGATCGCCGATGCGGTTGCCGAACAGATCCAACCGTGAACGGATCAACATCAATGGCGACTGCATATAGCCCAGACGCAGCATGCCGAAATCGCCCCGCAGGCCGACGAAGGAATCCCGGCTGGCCCAGTTGCCGGCGCCGTTGTCCATCCGCAGCCCCTGCTCGATCTGCATCATCGCAGTCAACCCCGGCTGGAGTTCGGTATGGGTCCGGAAGCCGATCCGGCTGGCATTGCTGGACGTGTTCATGCCGGCACGATCGCCGTCATCCAGCCACTCCACACTCAGGTGCGCCTCGCCGTAGAGCTGAATCTGTTCGGCTGCCGCGGCCTGGGCAAAGCCAAGACTCAGAATAACCAGGGGCAATATCATTGTGCTGCGCATCAGCGCTCTCCTGTCGAACCCGTATATTCCGCTGCGGCTGGGTATCCGGGCGTTTCGCCGGCGGCGCCAAGGTTACGGGAACATGACGCCGATGCAAGCACGTTATGGCATGACGATATAAAAAAACCCCGCCACAGGGTGACGGGGTCCAAGTCTCCACCTTGCGGGGGGGAGCGGGCCCTCTCGGACCCGTTGGGGAGTCTTGCCTCAGAAGTCGTAGCGAAAGCCTACCGACAGGCCGCTGTGGTTGAGGCCGGGCGCGGCTGTGGCCAGCTGCGTGTCGCGGCCACCGCGGGACATCGAGTAGGTGGCATTGTCGTCGTTGGCAGTCCGGGCATAGGCGAACAGCAGCCGGAAGGGCCGTGCGATCCGGTAGTCCAGTCCGACAGCGATCATATTCGCATCACGCTCGTCACCGTCGGCCGAGATCATGTAGTACTGCGCCTTGACGGTGGTCTTGTCATTGACCTTGTAGCTGCCGCCGATACCAAAGGTGTTCACGTCCTGGTCAGGGCCCAGGGTCGAGCTTTTGATGGTGGCGAACTGCGCCAGGGCGGCCACGTCGAAATCGCCAAAGCTGTAGCGGGCGCCCAGACGGATCGCGTCGGACTTGCTCTGGTTCTTGCGCTCGTAGGCACCGGCCAGGTACAGGTTGCCCTCGGTGTAACTCACGCTGGTGCTGAGCGCATCGTTGTCGTTATCCACCGTCGTACCGCCATCGGTGTTGGTGGAATAATGCAGGTCGACCACCACGCCGCCCATGCGCGGGGAGCGGTAGTGAATGCCGTTGCGGAACCGGGTATCGAAATCGAAATCGCTGCCGCTGTATCCATCACGCAGGCGGGTCATGTTGCGGGCATCGCCGATCTGATCACCAAAGAAGTCGGTGCGGCTGCGCACGCTCTTCAGCGGAGTATCGAAAAAGCCGGCGCGAATCATGCCGAAATCGCCCTGCAGACCGACGAAGCTGTCGCGGCTGGCGAAACTGCCGGCGCCGTTCTCGAAACGGATATTCTGCTCGATCTGCATCACCGCCCGCAGATTGTTGCCGAGATCATGATTGGCACGGAAGCCCAGTCGGCTTGAGTTGCTCGATACATTGAGCCCATCGTCAGCACCGTTGTCGAGCCAGTCTAGGCTGACGTGAGCGCGGCCGTACAGTTGCACCGAGGTGTCGGCCAGTGCCGCCACCGGGCTGAGCATCGCCGTGGCGACCGCGGCGGCAAGAAGTTGCTTGTTCATGCGAACTCTCCGGGAGTCTGTTTTGGAATAGTGTTGCAGCGGGAGAACACGTTGCGGGGGGCAGTCTACGCCGACCGGGTGACGGCGGCGTGACTCTGATATGTCACTTATGTTACGAACTGAAACCTGTTGGGATCACACAACGCAGTCCCGACCATCGGGCCGCGGCTCGGGGCCGCACTCAGTCCGTGCGCCTGGCCTCGCGCTCGAGGTCTTCGAGGCTGGTGTGGCGGACATCCTTTCCCTTGACGATGTAGATCACGTACTCGCAGAGATTGCGAGCCCGATCGCCGATGCGCTCCAGTGAGCGTGCGGCCCAGATCACGTTCAGGGCTCGCGGGATGCTGCGCGGGTCTTCCATCATGTGGGTGATCAGTTCGCGGGTGAGCCCCTCGAAGTCGGCGTCCACGCTGAGGTCTTCGCGCACGACCTGCGCTGCCAACTCGGTGTCCAGTGTGTCCATGGCGCGCAGGGCCTCGGCCAACTGTTGCTGGACGTTGCGACCCAGTCGCCCAAGCTCCGCAAAACGCCGACTCGGCTCCTCGGCGGCCGGCCCGAGGCGCACCGCCATGTGACCGATACGCTCGGCCTCGTCGCCCATGCGCTCCAGATCCGTGGTGCTCTTGGCCATGGCGATGATGAACCGAAGATCCGTCGCCGTCGGTTGACGCCGCGCGATGATGTGCGCGCACTCCTCATCGATACGGACTTCCATGGCGTTGATCAGATGGTCGCTAGTGATCACTTGCTCGGCCAGTTCGACGTTACCGGTCACCAGCGCGTCCACTGCCGAGATGATCTGCGCCTGCACCAGCGCACCCATCTGCATGACCGTGCTGAAAAGCTCCTGCAACTCGCGATTGAACTGACTGGAGATATGCTGCGAGATATGGGCCTTATCCATGGGCTGTCCTGAACAGGTGACGGGAGGATACCGCAAGCTTGCCGCGCGCGGCGGCTCAGCCGTAACGCCCGGTGATGTAGTCCTCGGTCGCCTTTTCCCTGGGGTTGGTGAACAGCGTGATCGTGTCGCCGTACTCCACCAGTTCGCCGAGGTACATGTACGCGGTGTAATCGGAGACCCGGGCCGCCTGCTGCATGTTGTGCGTGACGATCATGATCGTGTACTGCGTTTTCAGCTCGCCTATGAGCTCCTCGATTTTGGCGGTAGAAATCGGATCGAGTGCGGAGGTGGGCTCATCGAGCAGAATCACTTCCGGCTCGATGGCAATCGCCCGGGCGATCACCAGCCGCTGCTGCTGACCACCGGACAATCCAAAGGCGTTGCTTTGCAGCCGGTCCTTGACCTCATCCCACAAGGCGACCGACTTCAGGGAACGTTCGACCACCTCGTCGAGCAGTGCCTTGTTGGTCACGCCCTGCAGCCTGAGGCCGTAGGCGACATTTTCGTAAATGGACTTGGGAAACGGGTTGGGCTTCTGGAACACCATACCGATGCGACGACGCAGCTCGGCAATGTCGGTTGCACGGGAATAGATGTCGTCTCCCTGCAGCACGATGCGGCCCTCGATCCGGCAGATGTCCACCAGATCGTTCATGCGGTTGAAACAGCGCAGCAGTGTGGATTTACCGCAGCCGGAGGGGCCAATGAACGCCGTCACCCGCCGAGAAGGGATCTGCATGTTGATCCCCTTCAACGCCTGCGTGTCCCCGTAGTAGAGATCGAGGCCCTCCACCGACAGGGTGATGTCCTCGTCCTGCAGCGAGAGCGCCTCACGCGCGCTGTCCTGAAACAGCGACGCGGCCATGCTGCTGACGGTGTTCTGAGTCTCCTTCATTTCAGTCTCCACGGCTCTGGGTGCCGGTGTGCCTGCGACGGTCTGGCCGGAGGCCATCAATCGCTCTCTGCGCGGTATTTTTCGCGCAGGTGATTTCGAATGGTGATGGCTGTCAGGTTGAGCATGACGATCAACAGCACCAGGATCAGTGCCGTTGCGTATACCAGCTGCTCCGCGGCTTCGGCATGCGGGCTCTGGAAACCCACGTCGTAGATGTGGAACCCGAGATGCATGATCTTGCGTTCCAGATGAATGAACGGGAAGTTGCCATCGATCGGCAGGGTCGGCGCCAGCTTGACCACGCCCACCAGCATCAGCGGCGCGACCTCCCCTGCAGCCCGGGCAATGGCCAGAATCAGTCCCGTCATCATCGCGGGCGTCGCCAGTGGCACGACAACCTTCCACAGGGTCTCGCCCTTGGTCGCGCCCAGGGCCAGCGACCCTTCGCGCAGCGTCGAGGGAATTCGCGCGAGGCCTTCCTCCGTCGACACGATCACCACCGGCAGCGTCAGCAGCGCCAGTGTCAGGGACGCCCAGAACAGACCTGGCGTGCCGAACGTCGGCGCCGGCAGTGCTTCCGGATAGAACGTCCGGTCGATGGCGCCGCCCATGAAGTACACGAAGAAACCAAGACCGAACACGCCAAAGACGATCGAGGGCACGCCAGCGAGGTTGTACACTGAAATCCGTACGGTCCTGAGCAGCGGCCCCTGTTTGGCGTACTCGCGCAGATAGATGGCCGCGAGAATGCCGAAAGGCGTCACGATAATCGACATGACGAGCACCATCACGACCGTGCCGAAGATCGCCGGGAAAATCCCCCCCTCGGTGTTCGCTTCACGCGGATACCCGAAAATGAAGTCCTTGAAATCGAGGAGGTAGAACCAGACCTTCTGCAGCACGGACATGTTGTTCGGCTGCCAGGCCTTGACGATATCGGCGAGGCGGACCGTGACCTCACGACCGTCCGCCACCCGCATCACCAGGCTGTCACGTCCGGCTTCTTGATAGAGTTCGTCAAGACGCGCTTCAAGCACTGCGTAGTCGGCATCGAGTGCCGCTCGGCGAGCGGCCAATTCGGCCTCCAACTGTGGCGTGAGCGTGTCGCGCAGCACAGCCCGTCGACGGTCGAGGCGCACGCGCTCGATCGCGAAGTTGATCCGTCCGATATCTACCCGCTCGATCTGGCGGATTTCATCGTAGAGCGCGTTGCTGCGGGCCAGACGCAGCTTGAATTCCGGCCAGAGTGCATCGCCCGTGGCCACCGAGCCCCCCGCCTCGAGCAGGCGGACCGGAAAGCCGATGAAATCACCCCACTCGCGGCGCTCAAGCACCGTGGCGTCGCGGGGAAACGACCATGGGGTCATGAAGTCGGCGACGAAAAACCCGAAATCCCGCCCGGTGACGTCACGGTTACCCATCTTGATGAGGTGACGATCCACCAGGGCCTGTTCCTGAGGGATGTTCAGCCCGGCATCGCGCATGGCCTCAGCCGTGAACACCTGGGATCGACGCAGTGACCCGAGAATCTCAAGCTGTGCCTCACCCGGCTGGGTGTAGGTGGTCTGCAACACCGGATGCGGCCAGAACGCGCTGAAACCACGCACCAGAATCAAGGTGATCAAGCCGAACACCATGACCATGCTGATCGTGACGGCGCCCCCGTTCAACCAGATCCAGGGCGCACCGCTTTTCCACCATTCCTTCATGAGATCACTACCGGCTGCATGGCATTACAAGGAGGCATAACGTTTGCGCAGACGCTGGCGAACGATTTCCGCGGCGGTATTCAGCAGGAACGTGAACACCAACAGCACGAGCGCCGAGAGAAACAGCACACGGAAGTGGGTCGAGCCCACATCGGTCTCCGGCAGCTCCACGGCAATGTTGGCGGCCAGCGTACGCATACCCTCGAACAGGTTGAAATTCAGCACCGGGCTGTTACCCGAGGCCATCAGCACGATCATGGTTTCCCCGACCGCACGGCCGAAACCGATCATCACGGCCGAGAAGATTCCCGGGCTGGCCGTGAGCAGCACGACGCCCATGACGGTCTGCCAGGGCGTCGCGCCCAAGGCCAGCGAGCCCATGGTCAGGTGTTTTGGAACATTGAATACGGCATCTTCGGCGATCGAGAAAATTGTGGGAATGACGGCAAACCCCATGGCCATGCCAACGATCAGCGCATTGCGCTGGTCATAAGGAATACCGACATCGGAAAACCACTGACGCATCGAGCCATCGAAGAACCACACCTCGATCCACGGGCTCGAGGTCACCACGATCCAGCCGGTGAACAGCACCACCGGGACCAGCAGTGCCGCCTCCCAGCCGTCCGGGACCATCCGACGCACCTGGGTCGGCAAACGCGACCAGCCGAAGGCCGCCACCAGAATGAGCAACGGAAAGAGCACCGCGCCGGTAATCAGGATCGGCAAATTGTTCTCGACATAGGGCGCCAGCCAGATACCGGCGAGGAAACCTAGGATGACCGTCGGCAGGGCCTCCATGAGTTCGATCGACGGCTTCACCACCCGACGAATCCGCGGTGACATGAAATAGGCGGTATAGATCGCGCCCATGATCGCCAGTGGTGTCGCCAGCAGCATGGCGAACAGCGCCGCCTTCAGGGTGCCGACCGAGAGCGGGACGATGCTGAACTTGGCCTCGAAGGCATCGTCGGCCGATGACGACTGCCAGATGAACTCCGGTTCGCTGCGCCCTTCGTACCACACCCGGCCCCAGAGCCCGCTGAGCGAGGTCTGCGGGTGGGGATTGTCGATGGCCAGCACGGTCAGCTGCGCAGCGTCTGCGCCTTCGATCAAGGCGCGGCTGTTGTTGGGCCCGATTGCGAGCCGCGCGATCTCCCCCTCGACGGCCGGCTTCATGGCGAGCGTCACACTCGATGTCGCATAGTGCAGACCGACCGTGCCGCTGGCATCGCCGACCAGAAAGCCCTTGCGGATGTACTCCGGATCGATGAACGTGATCGCGGCGGGGTGCTGACGAAAACTGCGGATCAACGTCAGATGCGGGACGTTGGTCTCTTCGTCACGAACCAGGAACCACTGGCGGACGCTGCCATCGGATCCGCCGACGATCAGCGACCGGCTGCCGACCAGGAACTCGGCAGCAGTGACCTCCGCACCATCGGCGACCAGCTGCACCTCCTCGATCAGTGTGGGGGCGTTGCGATCGACGATGTCGAAATTGAACAACCGGCCGCGGTCGTCGATGACAAAGATGTTGCGCAGGGTTTCGTTCACCAGGATCCGGCGCACCGGGCGGCCCAGGGCAGGCAGGCGATAGTCGGATCGGGTGACCTGGGTCTGCCCCGTCATCAGGTTGGTACGGGTGGCGAACATCGCCATGTCCAGATCGCCGGCCGCCGTGCCACCGGCCACGACAAACCCCCCGCGGCCCTGGATGACGGTCAGCGCGGAGAACTCGCTGACGTCCTCGTCGCCGAGGCGGATCGGGTCCTCACCCAGCGGGTAGCCAAGCTCAACGGAGATCTCGCGAATCCCGGTGTCGAAACTCTGCGGATAGTCGACACGGATCGGCAATACCGAGCCGTCAGAAAAACCATAAACGAACAGGCTACGGCGGTTTTCGCCACGGCCGAATGCCGTGATGTGCGCGCCTGGCGGCACCGGCACCTGGATGCGGTCGCGTACAGCACCGGTACCGGCAGCGAACACGGTGATCTCGCCGGTATCGGCGAAACGCGCCCCGATCGTCTCGAAGCGGTCGAGCGTCATGTGCAGGGTTGTCTGGCCATCACCGGCCCACGGGACCTCGAATTGGGTCTCCACGACGACGCTCGCAGGCTTGAGCATCGGGAACGTTTCATAGAACAGATAGACGAAAATCAGACCCAGGGCGATGATCACCCCGATCCCACCGGCGCCCACCCCGTACAGCGACAGGCCGTCGCGAAGGGCCCGGAGCTTGCGCAGCTTCAGCCGTCGCTCGGTGTCGGGCAGCAGCGAGCCGGAGCTGAGGGGTTGTTCACTGGCTGGCGTAGACATCGTCCACCTTTAAGTCAGTAGCGAAAACGCGGCCCCGACACTGCATGCCGTCGGGGCCGCGCGGTCGGTCGTCGCCTCAGTCGAGATTGAACTGGGTGCGGAAGCGCTCGGCGGCGCTGGCATCCAGCGTCACGTAGCCGTCACGGTTAACGACGCCCTGGCCTTCGCTGGACAGCACCATGCGGAAGAACTCGCGCTCCAGCGGATTCCAGCCGTCGACCGGATTCTGGTTGGCCGCGATATACAGGAAGCGCGCCAGCGGATAGTCGCCCGTGGCGGCGTTCGCGCCCGACGCCTCGAAGCCGTTCAGCGGCACGACGCGGACACCGGAGGTGCGGTAGCCGATGCCGGAGTAGCCGACGCCACCCAGGGTCTGCTCGACGCCACGTACGACGGCCGAGGAGCCCGGTTGCTCGTTGACGGTGTCCTTGAAGTCGCCACCGCAAAGCGCGACCTCGCGGAAGAAACCGTAGGTCCCGGAAACCGCGTTACGGCCATAGATGGTGATGTCGCGGTTGGCCCAGCCGCCGGTCAGACCGACCTGGCCCCAGGTGCGGATGTCACTGGGACCCCCACAGGCTCGGGTGGCCGAGAAGATCGCGTCGACCTGCTCCATGGTCAGCCCTTCGATCGGGTTGTCCTGGTTGACGTAGACGGCAATCATATCGATGGCGACCGGCACCAGCGTCGGGGCATAACCGAAACGGTCCTCGAAGGCGCGCTGCTCGGAATCCCGCATCGGACGGCTCATGGGGCCGAAATTCGACGTGCCCTCGATCAGCGCCGGCGGTGCCGTGGAGGTGCCTGCACCCTGGATCTGGATATTGACGTTCGGATAGAAGTTCGCGAACTCTTCCGCCCACAGGGTCATCAGGTTGTTGAGGGTGTCCGAGCCGACCGAACTCAGGTTGCCCGAAATCCCCGAGACGCGCTCGTAACTGGGCAGGTTGGGATCGACGTCGGCGACGGCAGACTGGGCCGAGATGCCGAGCGCTACGGCGACACCCACGGCGAGTGTGGTTTTAAAACTCATGGTGCGAAGTCCTCATGTATGAGTGATGGTCCCGGCCGGGGCAGCGGTGAGCGCTGAGTCCCGAGCGTTGCGGGAGTCTCTGCCCCCTGCACGACAACCGTATGACGCCAACGTTACAACTTGATGATGGTCACGAAGCTCAGCGCAGGTTCGGCACCGGCTGCTCCCACTCGGCCCGCGCCTGCGTCGCAGGTGGCGGCACGATCGCCAGCAGCTTGAGTTCGAACACCAGGGTCTCGTCCGGACCGATCACCCCGGCGCCGGAGCGCCCATATGCGCGCTCCGGGGGCGTCACCAGCCACATCCGCGTGCCCACCGGCGACTGCGCGAGCACGTCCTGCCAGCCGGCAATGGCGCGCGCGACCGGCAGCGTCGCCGGCTCCTCCCGCCGCCAGGAGTTATCGAATTCCCGTCCGTCGATCCGCCAGCCGCGATAATGCACCCGCACCCAGTCTTCCAAGGCCGGCACCTCGCCGTCACCAGGCACCAGCACTTCCACCAGCACACCGCTGGACAGCCGCACGACGCCCGGGCGCGCCGCCTCCCGGCGACGGTAGTCGGTCCCTTCCTCGGCGTTGAGCGTTGCCAGCAGCACCCGATCTTCGATCTGCTGGGGCGTGAGCCCACTGGAGCGCGCCACCAGAAACACGGCGACCAGCGCGGCCAGGCTGAGCAGAATCACCCGCAGCATCGGGGCTGCCTCACTGGGCGGCCGCCCAGGCGATCGCGCGGGCACGGACTTCACGGCGCTCGGCCTCCGTGAGGACGCCGTCGAGCAGCCGGCGCAGGCGCTCACCCGAGGCATCACCGCCAGCGGCGGCCAGGTTGGCCCATTTCGCAGCGGTCAGGGCGTCCTGCTCGACGCCCTGGCCTTCGAGGTAAAGATAGGCCAGCCGCGCCTGTACCGACGCATGACCGCGCGCGGCCCCGAGTTGCGCATACTCCGCCGCACGCGTGGCATCGATCGGATGCCCGCCGATCCCCTCCAGATACAGTCGGACCAGGAAGTGCGTCGCCAGGGTCTCGCCGTCCGCGAGCGCGGTCTCCAGCAGGGCACGTGCCTCAGCAACCCGGGAAGGCTCGGCGCCGCCCATGGCATCGGCGATCAGCACAGAGGCCCAGGCGACACGGGCGGGGGCATAGTCCGCCTCGATCGCCTCCTCGAACCAGTGCTCTGCCAGAGCCACATCCTGGGCAACGCCCTGCCCGCCGAGATACATCCAGCCGAGTTTCAGGGCGTACTCAGACGCCCCACCGCGGGCCGCGGCGGCATACCAGCGGGCAGCCTCCTCGCCATCCATCGGCACGCCATGCCCCTGCTCGTAGATCCAACCCAGTTGCGTCATCGCCGCGACCGAGCCTGCAGCGGCAGCACTCTCGAAACCTTCGCGCGCACGCTGCCAGTCGGGCGGGGTCTCCCTCAGGGCGGCATGCGCGCGGGCTTCGGCCACCTCGGCCGCCACCGTGGTGGGGGCGACGCCTGGCGTGCCATGCGACGCGGCTGGCGGGCTGGACCGGTCCTGCGGCGCGGTTGCGCAGCCCAGCAGGATGATCACCACCGCGGCGCACAGCGGCAGCGTGCGCGCCAGCGACGTGACGGGATAAGATGGTTCAGGCGGGTTCATGCGTCGCCGTCTCGTGGCCGGAAGCGAAACGCCCGGCCCTGGTTACCGACCCGGGAAGCTTAAGCCCCGTTTGTTACGATCATGTGACGAGATGGCCGCAAGGCCCGCAAAGCGCGGTCCCGAGGACGCGCGGCGAGGAGGGAAGCCCATGGACAGCGTCATCACGGCGCGCGTCGGCGCAGCGCGACCGACGCCAGCACACCACCCCGGCCAAGCGCGCTGGGGCACGGTCACACTGACCTGGACCGGCGCGCTGCTGGCGGCAGGCGCCGGCTGGGCGGTCGCCGCGGCCACTGAGGCGACGCCGGTGGACCCGGAACTCGCCCTGCTGATCCGCGGCATGGCCGGGATCAAGGCGCTGATCGTGGTGGCGCTGCTCGCGGCGCTGAGCTGGCGGACCCGATGGCACCTGTCACGCCCCCTGTGGGCGGCTTACGCCATGGGCGCCTGGGGCATGGCCTTCGCGACCCTGCTGATCTGGCAGGCCGCCTTCATCGGCGCCGCCGCGGTATTTTTCCACGTCGCCGAGCTGGCCGTACTCGTCCTGGCGTGGCGCGACGGTCGCCGGAGTTTCGGCCTGCTCGACTACGCCGGACGGGGCTGATCAGCCCCCCCGGCGCCGGCGCGTCACCGCCGTTTTCGAACCCGGCTCAGGGCGCCCCGGCCTTCCGACCGACCGCCTCACCTTCGGCACGGTAATGACCGTTCACCGCCAGCGCAGGCTTGTCGTCCGTCTCGTCGTCACGGCCGTGTTCATCAGCCGCGGTCGAGGTTGCGGCCTGGCCGTCACCGTCCTTGACGTCCTCGCGCGCGTCGCCGTCAGCAGCACCCGCGTCCTGCAGGACAGGTGTCTCGGCCGCCGAATCGGCCGCCGGGATGGCCCCCTCCGCTGCGGCACTGGACTCGGCGGCGTGAGCGGCCTGGGCGGGCGGATCGGCGACTTCAGGGGCGGCCGTCGACTTGGCAGCCTCGGGCTCCTCGGACGCGCGGTCGTGGGCCGGGGTTGCCGCGGCCCCGGCGGCCGCCGCACCCACCGCGGCCCCCGCGACGCCCGCGCGCGCCGGATCCGGCCCTGAGGACGCGGTCGCCGACCCGGGCGGATCCCCCGCGTCGTCGGTGCCGGCCTCGGTGTCCGTCACGGCCTCGGTCAAGCGTCGCCGCTCGGGCTCCGCCTGCAGCACGTCCTGCCGCGGCGCATCGCAGAGCTCGGTGGCGCCGGAGGCGAGGTGCTCATACAGACTGCGGTAGTCCGCGGTGATCTGGTCGAACAGCTCGCCGGTGTGCTGGAAATGATCCGTGACCTGCTGACGGTAGTCCGCCAGCGCCTGCTTGGCCGCATCCCGCTCAGCCTCGACCTTGCCGGCACGCGACTTGTCGGACGAGAGCCGGCCGACGGCGAGGCCGATGACCCCACCGGCGACAACCAGAAGCAGGTAGACGAGTATCTCCATGACAACCTCCACGCGGACACACCCGAGCGCCGGGTGACCCGCAACAGTGAACTGCGTCGAGCATAGGCAATGCGTAACGGCTTTACCACCGTATTTTCCGCAGCGCCACAGGGGTTTGCCTGTCGTGACATTCCCGCTACAGTGCACTCGCCGGATAAGGGGAGGACGTTCACGGCAGGGTCGGCCCGAAGACCTCAGAACGTGCGGCTCCGGCTTGCAGCAACCGCCCGCGGCGCTCGAAGGACGCGCACGCCGCCGGCCATGCTCCGCGAGGACATGGCAACGTGATCGAAGAGCCCTCTACCGTGCCCGCGGTGCTGCCGCCGAAGGCGTCCGTCAATCCCCTGCGCACGCGCGCGGACTGGCAGTCCGCGCGTACGGCCTGCGAGACCGACCCCGGCCGCTACCATGGCGACCTCGCCGCTCACGAGCTGCACTGGTTCGATCCCGCGACAGGCAGCCACGGCGCCTGGCTGACGCTCGACGCCGGCGGCCACTGGTCAGGCTGGGACGCGGTCAGCGGGGCTGCCGTCACCGCCGATCATGCCGCTGACTGGCGCCCGTGGCGCTGTGGCCTGGACGACACCGAGGCGCCCTGGTATCGCTGGTTCGTCGATGCCCGCACCAATGCCTGTTTCAACGAAGTCGACCGGCATGTGCTCGCAGGACATGGCGAAGAGCCCGCGCTGCTGGTGGAAGGCGATCGCTGGGACCAGTCGCGTGCCGAGGGTCGCGGCGGCCCGGTGGTGTCCTACCCGGTCTCCCGACGCCGGCTGCTGGTGGAGGTTGCCAGCGCCGCGCTGGTGATGCAGCGCTTGGGCTTGCGGCGGGGTGACCGCATCGCCCTGAACCTGCCGAATATTCCTCAGCAGGTGGTCTGGACTGAGGCGGCCAAGCGCCTGGGGATCATCTACACGCCGGTGTTCGGCGGTTTCTCCGACAAGACGCTGGCCGATCGCATCCACGATGCCCGTGCCCGCGTGGTGATCACCGCTGACGGCGGTTACCGCAACGCCCAGATCGTGCCGTTCAAGGCCGTCTACACGGATCCCGCGCTGGACCAGTATCTGCCAGGCGAGCGTGCGCTCACCGTGGTCGCCGAGGCGCTGGCAACCCTCGGACTGGGTGCCGAAGCCGTCGAGCGCATTATCGCCTGTGCGGCCGATGCGGTGGCTGGCGAAATCACCGTCGAGCGCCGGGATGTCATGCGTGGTGTGGGCGTGGCCCTGGGCGAACTGAGCGAGCGCGCCGATCTCGACGCCGCGGCCGCCGGGCGTATCCGCACGACCCTGGCCCGCGCGCTGGTCGATGCCGGTGCCGACGTCGAGCATGTGATCGTGGTCCGCCACACCGGCCAGGAGGACCTGCCCTGGCGCGAGGGGCGCGATCTCTGGGCTCACGAACTCCTCGCCGAGGCCACTGAGACACTGCTCGAGGCCGCCCGCGGCGCCGGCATCGAGGTGGCGGACGCCGCCGGCCTGCTTGCCCTGCCGGATGCCGACTGCGTCCGTGCCGTCTGGGCCGCCTGTCCGCCAGCGCCGCTCGACGCCGAATATCCGCTGTTCTTCATCTACACCTCCGGCTCCACCGGCAAGCCCAAAGGCGTCGTGCACGTGCACGGCGGCTACACGGCCGGTATCGCACACAGCATGCGCATCAGCTTCGATGCCCGGCCGGGCGATGTCATCTATGTGGTGGCCGACCCCGGCTGGATCACCGGCCAGAGCTACATGCTCTCCGCGGCACTGACTACCCGGGTGACCAGTGTCCTGGCCGAGGGTGCGCCGGTATTCCCCTCCGCGGGGCGCTTCGCCTCGATCATCGAGCGCTATGGCGTGACCATCTTCAAGGCCGGCGTCACGTTCCTCAAGACCGTGATGACCGATCCGCAGAACGTCGAGGACGTGCGCCTCTATGACCTCTCCTCGCTGCGGGTGGCGACGTTCTGTGCCGAGCCCACCTCACCGGCGGTGCAGCAGTTCGCGATGGAGCTGATGACCCCCTGGTACATCAACTCCTACTGGGCCACCGAGCACGGCGGCATCGTCTGGACACATTTCTATGGCAACGGCGACTTCCCGCTGCGCGCCGACGCCCACACCTGGCCCCTGCCGTGGGTGATGGGCGACGTCTGGCTGCCGGATGGCCCGCCCGCCGCTGACGGCCGGCTGCCCTGGCGCCGTGCCGACGATGGTGAGAAAGGCGAGATCGTGATCCATGCGCCCTACCCTTACCTCGCCCGCACCATCTGGGGCGACGCCGAGCGCTTCGTGGTCGAGGATGACCGCGTAAGCCCCGGCTGGCGCGGCGACTTCGCCCGTTACCGCGACACCTACTGGGCGCGCTGGCAGGACACCTGGGCCTATACCCAGGGCGATTTCGCCATCCGCCATGCCGATGGCAGCTTTTCGCTGCACGGGCGCAGCGATGATGTGATCAACGTCTCCGGCCATCGCCTGGGCACCGAGGAGATCGAGGGCGCGATCCTGCGTGACAAGCAGCTCAATCCGGGCTCGCCGGTCGGTAACGTGATCGTGGTCGGCGCGCCGCACCGCGAGAAGGGCCTGACGCCGCTGGCTTTCGTGACGCCGGCACCGGGCCGACGCCTTACGGTCGATGACCGCCGACGGCTGATCGAGTTGGTGCGCCAGGAGAAAGGCGCCGTGGCCGTCCCCGAGGACTTCCTGGAGGTGCCGGCGTTCCCCGAAACGCGCAGCGGGAAATACCTGCGTCGCATGGTGCGCGCGCTGGTCGAAGGCCAATCCCCGGGCGACACCACCACGCTACGCAACCCCGAATCGATTCCCCCGCTCGAACGGGCGATCGGCGAGTGGATCGCGCGCCAGAAGATCCGCGAGACACAGCGCCTGCTGGAGCGTGGCCGCTACTTCCATATCCACTACCACCCGGTGCCGCTCGCAGGCCACGAAGACTCACGGCTGGCGCTGGTGACGGTCAGCAATCCGCCGGTCAACGCGCTCAACGAGCGCGCGCTCGACGAACTCGTCACCGTGGTCGAGCACCTGTCGCGCCGGCCCGAGGTGGTGGCGGTGATCTTCACCGGCGAGGGCACCTCCTCGTTCGTGGCCGGCGCAGACATTCGCCAGCTGCTCGAAGACGTGCACACGCTCGACGAGGCCATCACGCTGCCCAACGTCGCCCACCTGGCCTTCCGCAGCATCGAGCGCATGGACAAGCCCTGCATCGCCGCGATCAACGGCGTGGCGCTCGGCGGCGGCATGGAATTCGCGCTGGCCTGTCACCTGCGCCTGGCCGAACCGGTGGCGAGCTTCGGCCAGCCGGAGATCCGCCTGAACCTGCTGCCCGGCTACGGCGGCACGCAGCGGCTGACCCGGCTGCTGGCCGACCGCGACGGGCTGACGGGCCTGGTGGGGGCCGTGGAGCTGCTGATGGGCGGGCGCAGTGTCGAGGCCCCGGAGGCGCTGCGGCTCGGACTGATCGACGGCATCGCCGAGGGCGGTGATGATGTCGTGAGCCTCGCGGCCGGCATGGTCTACGACTGGCTGCGCGACCCCGCAGACAGCGCCCTGGGTCAGCGCTGGCAGCGCGTACGGGCGCAGCGGCTGGCCTGGGAGCAGCCCGGCCGCCTCAATCTCGAGGCCGCCCTGGCCAGCGAGCAGGTGGCCGCCCTGCTCGCCCAGGCCACGGCAGTGGGACGCAGCGCCGCGGCCACGCGGGTGCTCGAGGCTGTACGCACCGGCTGGGAACAGGGACTGGCCGCCGGCCTCAAGCACGAAGCCGCGCTGTTCGCTGCGGCGGTGATCGACCCCGAGGGCGGCAAGGCCGGTATCCGCGCCTTCTTCGACCGGCGCAGCCCGCCGCTGCCCGTGCGCTTCGGCCAGCCGCGCTCACTCGAGGAGGTCCCGGCGCTGATCGCCCGAGGCGAGCTGCTGCCGGTCGGCGCGCCCTTCTATCCGGGCCTGACCCCCCTGCCACGCTGGCAGATCGGCCAGGGCGTGGTGCGCGACGCGGCCACCGGTGCGCCCCGCCATGGCGACCCCGCCGAGGTCGAGTGCGAAGTCATCGTGCCGGTGGAACGCCCGGAGGCCGACGAGGTGCTGCTGTACATCCTCGCCTCCGAGGTCAATTTCAACGACATCTGGGCCATCCAGGGCATCCCCGTATCCCCGTTCGACAGTCACGACCGCGACGTGCAGGTCACCGGCTCAGGCGGTGTGGCCCTGATCGCGGCCCTCGGCGATTCGGTGAAGCGCGAGGGACGGCTGCGCGTGGGTGACCTGGTGTCGATCTACTCCGGCCAGTCGACCCTGCTCTCGCCCTTCGCCGGCCGCGACCCGATGTCGGCAGATTTCCGCATCCAGGGCTACGAGACCCCGGACGGCAGCCACCAGCAGTTCCTCCGGGTGCAGGCACCCCAGTGCCATCCGCTGCCCCCGGATGTCCCGCTGGAGGCGGCCGGCTCCTACATCCTCAATCTCGGCACCGTTGTCCGCGCGCTCTTCACCACGCTGGGTATCGAGCCGGGTCGGCGGATGTTCGTCGAAGGCGCGGCCACGGGAACCGGCCTGGAGGCGCTCAAGACGGCGGCGGCGCAGGGACTGCGGGTCACCGGCATGGTCTCCAGCCCCGCCCGCGCGAACGTCGTACGGCAGTACGGCGCGGTCGGGGCGATCGACCGACGCGACCCGGCGCTGGCCGATTGCTTCCGGCCGGTTCCGGGCGAGCGTGAGGCGATTCTGGCCTGGGAGCGCGCCGGTGAGCCGCTGCTCGAGGCCTTCCGGACCCAGCATGGCGGCCAGCTCGCCGACTATGTGGTCTCGCACGCCGGCGAGCAGGCGTTCCCGCGCAGCTTCCAGCTGCTCGACCAGGGCGGCTGCCTGGCCTTTTACGGCGCCTCCAGCGGCTATCACTTCACCTTTGCCGGCAAACCCGGCGCCGTCCGTGTGGAGGAGATGCTGCAGCGCGCCCGGCTGCGGGCCGGCGAGGCCGTGCTGGTGTACTACGGCCCGGAGCTCGACGCCGAGGCCCTGGTCGACCCCCACGGTATCGAGGCGATCGAGGCCGCGGCCGCGCGCGGGGCGCGGGTGGCCGTGGTCTGCTACAGCGAGGCTCAGCGGGAGTTCGTGCGTTCGCTGGGCTTCGGTGACCGGCTCGCCGGGGTGGTTTCGATCGAAGAGCTGTCCCGCCGGGCCACGATGGACTTCGAGTGGCCGGACACCATGCCCGGCCTGCCGGAGGTGCGCGACGATACGGCAGCCTTCCGCGAAGCCGTGCGGGCCTTCCAGGAGCGCACCATCAAGCCGCTGGGTCAGGCGGTTGGCAAGCTGCTGCGCTCGGCCGACAACCCGCGTGGGGCGCCCGAACTGATCATCGAGCGCGCCGGTCACGATGCACTGGCCGTCTCGACCTCGCTGGTCCAGCCGTTCACCGGCCGGGTGGTGTACGCCGAAGACATGCACGCACGCCGCTACAGCTTCTACGCCCCCCAGGTCTGGACCCGCCAGCGGAAGATTCTGCTACCCACCTGCTCGATTCTTGGCACGCACCTGTGCAACCCCTACGAGGTCACGCAGATGAATCGCATGCTGGCGAGCGGCCAGCTGGAGATCACGCCGCCGACCCTGGTCGACTGGCACGAGTTGCCGGAAGCCCACCAGGCGATGTGGGAGAACCGTCACGCCGGCGCGACCTATGTGGTCAATCACGCACTGCCGGCCGCGGGCCTGCGCAGTCGCGACGAACTTTTTGAAGCTTGGGCAGCGGGAGGTCAGGGAACATGACAGGCAGCCAGGACACAGGCGGCGATCGCCGCCGGACATCTCGCGGGCGACTGGCGGGCAAGATCGCCCTGGTCACCGGTGCAGGCGGCAACATCGGCCGGGTGGTCTGCGAACGCTTCCTGAAGGAAGGCGCCACCGTGGTCATGACCGGGCGCACGCGCGAGAAACTGGAGGCGCTGCGCAGCGACCTTCGGGAACGCCTGCGGGTGCCCGCGGCGCGCATGCCGGTGGTGGTCATCGACGGCGCCGAACCCGGGCAGGTGCGCGTCGGCATCGAGAACATCATCGCCACGCACGGGCGAATCGACGTACTGGTCAACAACGCCGGCTCAGCCGGCCCGAAGTGCCCGCTGGCCGACCTGCCGATCACGCCGGACGACCTTGCGGCATTGAAGGCCGCCGGCATCGAGGAGCACGAGACCGTGCCCATGGCGGCGCGCAATTTGCTGGGCATCGCCTGGAACTTCGTACGCGCGGCGGCCCCGCACCTGCCGCCCGGCGCCAGCGTGATCAACGTCTCCACGATTTTCTCGCGAACCCAGTACTACGGCCGGGCCGCCTACGTCGTGCCCAAGGCGGCACTGAACACGTTCTCGCGCCAGCTGGCGCTAGAACTCGGGCCGAAAGGCGTCCGCGTCAACACCGTGTTTCCGGGACCGATCGCCTCCGAGCGCATCCGGACCGTGTTCGCCGCCATGGACACGCTGCGCAGCCAGCCCCAGGGCACGACGGCCGACGAGTTTCTCGGGCTGATGACCCTGGCACGGCCCCAGGACAGCGCGGCACCCGCCTACGGCTTCCCGACCATCGATGACGTGGCCAATACCCTGGTGTTCCTCGCCAGCGATGAGTCGGCCGCCATGAACGGCCACAACATCGAGGTCACCCATGGCATGCAGGTGCGCCAGGAGTCGCGCAGCACGGCCATCTCGCGACCGGAACTGCGCACCGTCGACGGCGTGGGCGTCCGGATCCTGCTGGCAGCCGGCGATCAGGTGAGCGACGCCCTCACCGTGGCCCGGGTGCAGGCCGACTGCGGCGCCGAGGTGCTGCTTGGGCTGGGCTCTGAGGAATCGGTCCGCGCGGCCCGCGAGGCTCTGGAGGACACGGGCCGAGACCAGCGGATCCGCACGGTATTGCTGGACCGGACCCGGCCCGACACCGTCAGGGCAGTGTTCGAGGCGTTATGCGACGCCGGGGAGGCGCTGCATGGGGCGATCATCATGCCGGCCTACGGGGCCTGGCGCTTCCGCGGCACCCTGGTCGGGGACAGTGACGCCGACGTGGCCGCGTTCCTCGACGGCGAGCTGGTCGGCAGCCTGGTCATCGCCCGTGAACTGACGCGGTTCTGGAAGCGGATCGGAGACGCGCTGCGGCTGGCGCCGAGCGTGGTGTTCGTCTCCAATGGCGACGACGGCCACGGCAATGTCTATGCCGACATCCTGCGGGCGGCCACCGAGGAACTCTGCCGCATCTGGCGCAACGAAACCGAAGTGCAACAGCAGGCGGGCGAGCGCCGGTTCCAGGAATGGTCCAACCAGGTGATCCGCTGGCCCAACCGCGAAGGCGAGGAAGTGCCCTTCGCCGCCGGGCAGGCGGCCAGACTGCTGTATACCCGGCGGCGGATCCGGCAGGTGAACCTCTACCTGCCGGCCTCGATTGCCGAGGCGACCGGTTCACGGCGCGCGATCTTCGGCTGGATGGAAAGCCTGATGGGCCTGCACCTCGGCAAGGTCGCGCTGATCACCGGCGGCTCGGCAGGCATCGGCGGACAGCTTGGCCGGCTGCTGGCCATTGGCGGGGCACGGGTCATGCTGGTGGCGCGCCGCGCCGATCAGCTGGCCGAGATGCGTGCGTCCATCGTGCGGGAACTCGAAGACATCGGCTATTACGCGGCCGAAGAACGGGTCCAGGTGATGGCCGACATTGATGTCGCCGACGAGGCGGCGCTGGCCCGCTCGGTGGCGCAGACCATGGCGAAGTTCGGGCGTCTCGACTATCTGATCAACAACGCCGGCATTGCCGGCGCCGAGCAGATGGTCGTCGATATGGAGGTGGACGACTGGCGCAACACCCTGAATGCCAATCTGGTCTCGAACTTCTCACTGATCGAGAAAGTCGTGCCGATCATGAAGGCGCAGGGCAGTGGCTACATTCTGAACGTCTCTTCCTATTTCGGCGGTGAAAAATACATCGCCGTGCCCTATCCCAACCGGGCCGATTACGCCGTCTCCAAGGCCGGCCAGCGCGCCCTGACCGAAAACCTCGCGCGCTTCGTCGGCCCGGAAATCCAGATCAATGCCATCGCTCCCGGCCCGGTCGACGGCGACCGGCTGCGGGGTACGGGCGGCAAGCCGGGGCTGTTCGAGCGTCGCGGGCGGCTGATCCTCGAGAACCGGCGTCTCAATGCCCTGTACGCCGCAGTCATCGAGGCCCTGAAGGCCGGCCATGACATCGACGCGATCCTGCAGGTGCTCGCCAGCAACGATGCGGCGGCGATCGCCTCCGAGGAGCGCGCACCGCCGCAGTTGCGCGCCTTCGCCGAACGCGTGCGCAACAAGGGCCTGGAACTCCAGGAAGCCGCCAGTTCAGGACGCTTCCTGATGAACCGCGCGATCGCCCAGCGGCTGATCGGGCGCCTGCGTCTCGGTGGCCGGTTCCTCGCCGAGAGCCAGAGCGCCGCTTACGGCGACGACTGGTTGACGGCCCTGCCCGCGCCGCCCGAACCGTTCGTCGCGCAGAGCGACGTGCTGAAGGCGGCGGAGAAGATCCGTACCGGCGTGCTGGAGATCCTGCATCTCAACAACATGCCCAGTGAACTCGAAGTGGCGCTGGCCACCGTGTACTTCCTGGCCGACCGGGCGGTCTCCGGCGAAACCTTCCACCCCTCCGGCGGACTGCACCAGGAACGCACCATCACCGAACGTGAGCTGTTCGGCCGGGCCAAGCCCGAGCGGGTCTCCCAGATGGAGGGGCAGACGATCTGGCTGATTGGCGAATTCCTGACAGCCAACCTGGCACGCGCCGCGCGGCTGGCCCTGGAACACAGCCGCGTGGGCAGGATCATGCTGCTGACCCAGACCCCGGCCGCTGCGCATCAGGTGCGCGAGCTGCTGCAGATCGTGCCCGGTGTCGAGCGGATCCATCCGATCTGTGTCGGCGACGATCTCGAAGCCGGCATGGATGAGGCACTGCGCGTGGGCGGCACGCCGGCGGCGGTCGTCTCCACGCCGTTCATGCCGCTGCCCAAGGCGCTGTTCGCCCACGAAGACGAGCAGGGCCTCGACGCGGCCGGTTTCGCCGGGCTGGTCGAGGCCCATCTCACGCACCACTTCCGCGTCGCCCGCAAGGTCAGCCTGCTCGATGGCGTACGCCTGGTGCTGGTAACGCCCGACGTGCCGGTCCACCCCACGCATGCGGAATTCGCTCTGGCGAATTTCATCAAGACCACGCTGCATGCGCTGACGGCCACCTTGGGCGTCGAGAACGAGCGGCTGGTGCACGGCACACCGGTCAACCAGGTGAACCTGACCCGCCGGGTGCGTTCGGAGGAGCCGCGCGACCTGGGTGAGCAGGCCGAGGAGCAGGAACGTTTCGCGCACGCTGTGCTGCTGGCCAGTGCACCCATCGCCGGACACAAGGACAGCCGTTACCGCGCGCGCATTTATCGGGGGCTGGCGATCACAGTGTAAGCCGCGGGATAATCCCATGGTGTTTTCTGCGGCAGGCCGCTGATGTTTCATATCGTCAATACCGATGTTTTCGATCGCGAGAGCCTGGATCGACTGTGCCACCTGAGCGATGCCGTGCGGCACATCGCCAAGGCAACCGAGGGCGCACGCTTCCTGCAGCAGCTGCTGCCGACCAAGCGCGCGATGCTGTATTTCACCCAACCCTCGACACGCACGTTTCTCTCCATGAACAACGCCTGTCATGTGCTCGGCGTGCGAACCAGCGAAATCCGCGACCCCGAGGTGTCGTCGGAAATCAAGGGCGAGACGTTCGAAGACAGCATCCGTACGTTCAGTTCCTACGTCGACCTGATCGTGATGCGTACGCCGGAACCCGGCTATGCCGCCCGCGCCGCAGCGCTGATGGATTCAATTCCGCGGCCGGTGCCGATCGTCAATGCCGGCAGTGGCCGCGATCAACACCCCACGCAGGCGCTGCTGGACATCTACACGCTTGAGCGCAGCTTCGAGCAGCGCGGTGGCATCGATGGCAAGACCATCGGCATGATGGGGGACCTGCGTCGCGGGCGCACCGTGCGCTCACTGAGTCGCCTGATGCGACATTACCGCGATGTGCGCCTCGTATTCATCGCGCCACCAGCCTTCGAGATGGAGCCGGACATCAAGGCGTTCCTTGACGAGTACGGCGTGGCCTGGTCTGAAACCGCAGCACTGCATGAGGCCCTGCCGGCACTGGATGCGCTGTATGTCACCCGCATGCAGTTCGAGCATGACACCGACGGCGAGTCCTCGCGAGTCGACCTGGCGCAATTCAGCATCGGCCCGGCAGAGCTCGGGATTCTGCGGCCCGACACCGTGCTGATGCATCCCCTGCCCCGCGGCCGCGAGATCCATCCGTCCGTGGACGGCGACGCGCGTGCCATGTACTGGCGACAGGAACGCAATGGCATGTGGATGCGCGTGGCATTGATCGCCACGCTGTTCGGCGCACAGGACCGTATCCTCGAGGCCGTGGACCGCTACGACCACTGATCACCACCGCCCCCTCTGGAGCGTACTTATGAGCAACAGCCTGAAGACCGTCGCCATTCTCGTCGCACTCTTGCTGGCGACACTCGCGGGCCGCGCACTGGTCGCGGAGACCGCTGATGACGCTGAGCCGCGGCCAGGCTACATGATCGTGATCGGGACCGGTGTGGACTCCCCCCGCATGGGTCCCTACGCGGCGGCCACCGTTCCGTTGCTGCTCGAGTTCGGCGGTGAGCTGCTGTTCATCAGTGAGGAACACGGTGCGGAGATTCTGGAGGGCGGGCCGTTCGAGAGCTCGATCCGCGTGTTCCGCTTTCCTTCGCTACAGCACGCCCGTGACTTCTACTACTCGGAGGCCTACCAGCGGGAGGCGATACCCTTGCGCGAGGGTCTGGGCCAGCTCGATGTCATCGTCAGCGACGCCTTCGTGCCTGATCCGCGCTGGCTGCAGGCTGGCGATTGAGCGGCGATCAGGCCGCGCCGGCCGCCGCCGGCGCCAGGCAGTCGATCACCCGCGCCACTTCCGCCGGGCTGCCAAGCACCACGGGGGTACGCTGGTGCAGCGCCGTGGGCTGGATCTCCAGGATCCTGCCCCTGCCATCCATCGCCTGACCGCCCGCCTGCTCGATGATCATGGCCATCGGGTTGGCCTCGTAGAGCAGCCGCAGCTTGCCCTGCGGCGCCTGCTCGGTCGGCGGGTACATGAACACGCCGCCCTTGAGGAGGGTGCGATGCACGTCGGCCACCATGGCACCCACATACCGGCTCGAGTAACCGTGCTGCTGCGCCCAGTCGAGATAGGCGCGATACCCGGCTGGAAAGCTCTGCCGGTTGCCTTCGTTCAGGGAATAGCAGCGGCCGGTCTCTGGGATCTTAAGGCCCTGCTCGACACGAATGAACGCACCGATCGAGGTGTCGAGCACGAACATGTCGACGCCCTCGCCGGTCGTCATGACGAGGACCGTCGAGGAACCGTAGAGCACATAGCCGGCGGCGACCTGCCGGTCACCGCGCTGCAGTACCGAGTCTTCGGTACGGCTGCTGCGCCGATCATGGCGCAGAACACTGAAAATCGTCCCGACGCCTCCGGCGACGTCGAGGTTCGAAGAGCCGTCGAGCGGATCGAACAGTACGCAGTATCCGCGCTCCCGGCCATGGTCTGCAGTGATCACCACCGGCTCTGCGGCCTCTTCAGAGGCAAGCACCATGACCCCGTCGCGGGTACCGAGTGCGCGCATCAGCACGTTGTTGGCAATCACGTCGAGCTTCTGTTGCTGCTCGCCCTGAACATTCTCGGCACCCACGGCACCGAGCACGTTCTCCAGCCGTGCACGGCGCAGTTGTGCCGCGATGATCTTCGCCGAGATCGACAGTGCCGACAGTATCCAGCTCAGCGTGCCGCTGGCATCGGCCTGACGACGCTTTTCCTGCAGCACATGGGTCTGCAGCGTGACGATGTCGTCGCGGGTGGGATCGGCGGTGTCGTGCATGATCATCTCCCTGGTCACATCGACGCGGCGATCGGTATGGCTCAGCCGGCGGAACCCGGGCGGCGCAAACCGGGTCAAGTATGCCATGGACCGCAACGGTCAACCCTCGATCCCCTCACGGATACCGCATGCCACCCCTGCACCTGAGCCTGTTCCCCGCGCGCCTGCCGCCACGCCCGTCCGCCAGAAGGCTCCGGGCGCTGACCCTGGGCATGCTGCTGCTGACGCTGCTGGCCGCCGGGCAGGCCGTCGCTCACGCCGAGCCGCCGAACTACGACATTCATTACCACGCACGCCTGGACCCTGAGAGCGGTGAGGCACAGGTGACGCTGCGCCTCGAACAGTCGCGCCATGCGCTGCGCGAAGCGCGCTTCAATATCGACGAGCACCGTCACCATGGCTTCGAGGGTGACGGGGAACTGGTCGAGAGTGACGGCGTGGTCTACTGGCGTCCGCCTGCCGAGGGCGGTGAGTTCCGGCTGCGGCTGACGATCGACCGACAGCGGGGCACCGGGGGCTATGACGCCAGAATCACCCCGGAGTGGGCGCTGCTGCGCGCCGACCATCTGTTTCCCGCCGCGCGCACCCGCACCCTGGCTGGGGCCAGCGCCCGGGCCACCCTGAGCTTCGAACTCCCCGCAGGCTGGTCGCTGGAGAGCCGCTATGGCGCCTGGCGCGGCGAGGCGCTGGTGGTCGAGGATCCTGAGCGGCGTTTCGTCAGACCCACCGGCTGGCTGCTGGCCGGAGACCTGGGGGTGCGTCGCGACCGTGTCGTAGGCCGCGAGCTGGTGGTCGCCGCGCCGGTCGGCGAGGGCGTTCGACGCATGGACGCGCTGGCCCTGCTGCGCTGGACACTCCCGGCCCTGCTGGAAATCTTCCCGGACTTCCCCGAGCGGCTGCTGGTCGTCAGTGCCAGCGATCCCATGTGGCGGGGTGGGCTGTCGGGGCCGGAATCGCTGTATCTGCATGCCGACCGACCGCTGATCAACGAACGGGGCACCTCCACCCTGCTCCACGAGCTGGTCCATGTCGCCGGCATCATCCAGCCCGGACCTGGCGCCGGCTGGATCGTCGAAGGCCTCGCCGACTATTTCAGTCTGGCCGTGCTGCACCGGGCCGGGGTGATCGGTGATCGCCGTCACCGCCTGTCCCTGGAGACGCTGGCGGCCCGTGCTGAAGGGGTGCGCCGGCTGGACACCCGCAACGCAGGGGGCGCCGTCACCGCCCGAGCGGTCATCGAACTTGCGCGGATCGATGCCGCCATTCGTGAGGCGAGCGAGGGCCAATACGCGCTGGATGATGTCGCCCGGCAACTCGCCGAGGCTCGGGAACCGATCACCTACACGCGACTGCGGACCCTGAGCGAATCGTTCGCCGGCCAGCCCTTGCCCGTGTTCGACGAGCTCCCGCTCAGCCGCCGGCGCTGATCACCTGCGCCTCGAGATGGGTCTCGCAGTTCAGGGAATTGGTGATCAGGCAACTCTGCTCGGCTTTTTCCAGCAGCTTGCGGGCTCTCGCCTCATCGGCACCTGTGGGCACGATCAACCTGGCGCGGACAGTAAACGCCGTGAACTGCATGCTGCGCTCGACGCGATCGAGAATCCCCTCCGCCTCGCACTCGATGGAGGTGTAGTCGAATTTCGAGGCATTGGCGATCGCCCGGAAACTGAGCACAAAGCAGTCAGCCACCGCTGCGGCAAGCAGGGTCTCGGGTGACCAGCGATCGCCCGGCCCCCCGAACTCCGCAGGCGCCTGAGTCACCAGCTCGGGCAGTCCGGAGGCCGTGAGACTGACGTCGCCGCGGGTTGCGGAGGTGGCGGTGACTCGATAGTGGTGGGGAAGGCCCTGCATGGCGTGCTCCTGCTCGTTCAGGTTGGGTAACGGCATTACGCGCTGGATCTGCCGAGGCGTAAGCTCGCTAGCCTACCATGGCGCACGCCTGGCCTCGTGCTGCCGAGCAGCACTCAGCCGAGCAGCTGGACGAGCGCCTGCTCGAGCGCTTCGGGCTTGGCGTTCGGCGCATGACGGGACACGACCCGGCCGTGGCGATCGACCACAAACTTGGTGAAATTCCATTTGATGCCCTGACTGCCGAGCAGCCCGGGGGCCGCCTGCTTGAGATGGCGATACAGCGGGTGAGCACCCTCACCGTTGACCTCCACCTTCGCGAACATCGGAAAACTCACTTCGTAGCGCGTACTGCAGAACCGGGCGATCTCCTCGGCATCGCCAGGCTCCTGAGCCCCGAACTGGTTACAGGGAAAACCCAGCACCTCGAGTCCTTGCTCCCGGTGACGTCGATACAGCGCTTCCAGGCCGGCGTATTGAGGCGTGAAGCCGCAGCGGCTGGCGGTGTTGACGATCAGCAGCACCTTGCCCTGGTAATCGGCGAGCGCCCGCGACGTGCCGTCGAGCTGGTCCGCAGAAAAGTCGTAAACGGTGGTCATGGGGTGCGCCTCGGCAGCCGTCCCGGGAGGGATGACCGAGTGTAGGCAGCCGGGCGTTCACTGTCCACGCGCGGGCGAGGTGAGTTGCTAGACTGGCGGTGACCGGCCATTACAGTCACCCGCCGGCGAGGGCCAGACGCATGGAACTGAGGTTTTACGGCGCCGCTGGAGAAGTCACCGGCTCCTGCTGCCTGCTCACGACCGACGGCATGCGTGTGCTGATCGACTGCGGCCTGATTCAGGGCTCGAAACGCGACGAAGCCCGCAACGCCGCGGCCTTTCCCTTCGATCCGGCGGCGATCGATGCCGTCGTGCTCTCGCATGCCCACATCGACCACTCGGGCCGCCTGCCGCTGCTGGTGCGCCGGGGCTACCGCGGCCCGATCTACACCCATCGGGCCACCCGCGGACTCTGTCGGGTACTGCTGCCCGATTCGGCGGCGCTGTCGCGGCGGGATGCCGAGCAGGAGTCCCGGCGCCGGGCCCGCAAGGGCCTGCCGGCCGTGGAGGCGCTCTACACGCCCGACGACGTGGCCGCGACCCTGAGACAGTTCCAGAACGTCGAGTTCGGCGACACTGTCAACCTCCTCCCCGGCGTGCGGCTGCGGCTGCACGAGGCCGGCCACATCCTCGGCGCGGCGAGCATCGAACTTGAAGTGGACAGCGGTGGCTTGACCCGGCGCCTGGTCTACAGCGGCGACATCGGCAGCTACGACATGCCGATCGTGCGCGACCCGGCGCCGCCCCGCCAGGCCGATGTGCTGGTGATGGAAAGCACCTACGGCGATCGCGATCACCGCAGTCACGAAGAGACGCTCACCGAGCTCGGCGAAGTGCTGCGCCGCGCCCGTCATGACCAGGGCAATATCATCATTCCCGCTTTTGCCGTCGGGCGGACCCAGGATCTGCTCTATCTGTTCGCTCGTCACTGGGACGAGTGGGGCCTGTCACGCTGGAAGGTGTACCTGGACAGCCCGATGGCAATCCAGGCCAGCCGCCTCTACGTCACCCACGACGAACTGCATGATGAGGAAACCCGCGCGCTGGCGCAGGGACGCGGCTTCATGCCACCGCTGCCCAATCTGGTGCTCTGCCGCAGCCCCGAGGAATCAATCCGCCTCAACCATGTCAGGCACGGGGCGATCATCATTGCCGGCAGCGGGATGTGCAACGGGGGCCGCGTGCTGCATCATCTCAAGCACAACGCCTGGCGGCCCGAATGCCATGTGATGATCGTGGGGTTCCAGGCGCGGGGCACTCTGGGGCGTCGACTGGTCGACGGCACGCCCTGGATCCGCGTCCATGGCGAGGCGATCCGCGTGGAGGCCAAGGTCCACACCCTCGGTGGCATGTCGGCCCATGCGGGGCAGTCCGAACTGTTGCGCTGGTACGCGGGTTTCGAGTCACCGCCGCCGACCTGGCTGATCCACGGTGAGCCGCAGGCAAGGGATACACTGGCCGACACGCTCGCCGGGCGCCACGGCGCAGCGGTGAGACGACCGGCTTACGGCGAGGGCGTGGACCTTGCGACCCTGCTCGCCCTGGAGGCCGCGCCGAATGGCAGGGCGATCTGAACGCTCTGCCCGGGACCGCCGCCGGCGCATCGGCGCCTGCAATCCACGCGGCCGTACCGCACGAATCGGACAGAGACAGCGAACCCGTCCGCCACGACGTGGTCTGTGCACCATAACGCCAGGTCACTGGAGGTCCGTGTTGCCCCGCACAGTCAGTCCGCACCGCCCGCCCCACGGCAGCTGCCCGCCGCGAGCCTGTCCCCGGTGGTCGGCAGCGGTGATGGTATGCGCCATCGCGCTCGGCCTCGCACCGGCGTTCGCGGGCGATGCCGCACCCGAGGCGCCGTCGGCCCAGGCGTCCGCCACGCAGGAGGCGCAGGCACCGTCCCCGCTGGGTCGCATCGAACTCGAGCTCGCGCTCGACCAGGCGGAAGCGGACGCCGAACACGCCCGCGCGGCCGCCCTGGCACTCGAGTGGCTGGCGGCCGTGGAGACCGAATTCGGCATGGCGGCAGCGCAACGCGTCGCGGCACTCACGCGCGCCGGCCGCACCCAGCGCGCCGCAGACCAACTCGACAGCGCGGAGCGCCTGCTGCGCGAGGCGCTGGCGCTCGATCGGGAACTCCACGGGCCTCTGTCCCCGGCCCAGCTTGCGCCGCTCACCGAGCTTGCCAGGGTGTATCAGGGGATGGAGGAACACCCGCTGGCGGTCGCGACCTTCGCCGAGGCACAGGGCCTGTCCCGACGACTGCTGGGGCTCATGAACCTCGAGCAGCTCGAGATGCTCGACGGGATGACCGAAAGTCTGCTCGCCATCGAGGCGTATGACGAGGCGGAGAGCCGGCAGCGCGAGGCCTTCGATATTGCCGAGCGACGCCACGGACCCGACTCGTTGGCCCTGCTGCCGCGGCTCTACGTGTTCGCCGGCTGGCTGCGCCAGACCGGCAAGCTGGGTGAGGAACGGGCGCTGTACATGCGTGCGATCGCGCTGCTCGAAGACGATGGCGGCGCGGATGATCCAAGGCTGATCGACCCCCTGCGTCGCCTGGCGAAAAGCCACCAGTATGCCGCCAGCTTCATCGATCCGAGGACCATGGGCAGTAGCCCGACAGGCCATCTTTCGGCCGACCAGGCGCTCGCCAGGGCAATGTCCCTGGCACGCGGTGCCGCCGAGCCGAGCCCGGCCCTGGAGGCGCTGCTGCTGCTCGACCAGGGCGACTGGAGCATGGCGATAGGTCGACGGGGCGCCGCGCTCGAGCGCTACCGTGAGGCCTGGCTGCGGCTGGGCGATGCTGACGACGGCCGGCGCCTGCGCGAGGCCTGGTTCGGCGCCCCGGCGGCGGTCACAGCACCGCAGCCGTCCTGGCGGGGCGTCCGCCCGCGCGGCAGCGAGCCTGGCCTCATCGACGGCCGGGTCGTCGCCACCTACACGGTCAACGCACAGGGCCGTGCCGAGAACATCGAAATCATCGAGTCCTACCCGGAAGGTCGCAAGGACACGACGGTTCGTCGTACCCTGCGGGAGATGCGCTTCCGACCGCGATTCGAGGACGGTGAACCCGTGGCGAGCGATCATCAGCGGTACAGCTTCCTCTTCGGTGTTGCCCCATGAGCCACTGGCCATCCCGCCTGTCCCTACCCGCACTGCTGCTGCTGACCGGTCTGGCTGCCGGGCAGCCCCAGGAGAGCGTGCCGGCGGCTGAACAGCCACCGGAAGCGCGTGTCCCGACGGCGGCGGCGGTCGTCGACACCCGCCTCGAACAACGCCTCCTGGCCGAGGCGGCACTGGCCGATGAGCGTCCGCTGGATGCCCTGGCCATCGCCGAGGCCTGGCTGGAGGCGCTGCGCGTCACCGCCTCGGACCCGACAGGCGAGCGCGAGATCGCCCTGTCACTGAAGGCCCGCGCCCAGCGGGCACTCGATGATCCAGACGGCGCCGCCGAGACCTACCTGGAACTGCTCGATGCCGTGGAAACACGGTACGGCCGCCTGTCGGTGGAGACGATGCCGCCGATGATCGCCATCGGCCAGAGTTTCAATGCCGCGGGCCGCTACGCCGAAGCGCTGGTCTTTGGCGATCAGGCCCGCCATATTGCCCGCCGCAACCATGGGCTGTTCAGCACCGAGCAGATCGAGGCCATGCACCTGATGGCGACCGCCAACGACGGCCTGGGCGATCGCACCCGTGGCCGTGAACTGCGCGAGGAAGCACTGGGCATTGCCGAACGCCGACTGGGCGCGGACAGCGCCGAACTGCTGCCGTACCTGGAGGACCTCGCCGACTGGTACGCCCGCCGGGGCCTGACCATTCGCGAGCGCCGCAGCCGTGAGCGCGTGCTCAGTCTGCAACGTGCGCATCACGCCGACGAGCCGGAACGGCAACTCGAGACGCTCCGCCAGATCGCCCGCTCCTGGCAGTCCGAGGTGCCCGCAGCGCTGCGCCATACCATGGACCGGCGCTCGGCGCGCCAGCTCGCCCGGCTGAGTCCGTCAGCCAGCCCGGGCGCTCGCCCCGCGCGCGAGAGTCTGCGCGAGGGCGAGCGCCTGCTCGAAGCGCATCCCACCCTGCCGGCGGTCGAGCGGGCGCGGATGCTGATCGCCATTGGCGACTGGCACATGATTTTCGATCCGACCCCGGAGGATGCGCTGGCGTACTATCGGCAGGCCTGGGCCGAGGTTGCTGACGACGAGATCGCTCGGGAGGAACTGCTGGGACGCCCGGCCACCTTGTATTTCGTTCCGCCGCCCTCGCCGGTGTCAGCCACTGTCGCCGACGCCCAGGAGGGACGGCTGACGCTGGCGTTCACCGTGGGTGCCGACGGCCGCGCCAGCGACATCATCATCGAACAGCCTTCGCCCGAGGACACCATGGACGAGGCGACTCGCCGGCAGCTGGCGTCTACCGGCCGGTATCGACCACGCTTCAAGGAGGGCGAACCGGTGGCGATCGCCGGCGCAAGACTGACCCAGCCGTTCCGTTACCGGCCGGCGCAGTGACGCCCGCCGATGCCAGCCTGTGACACGTCTCCAGGTGACCGCATGGGGCCTGCGTTAAGCTGGCGCAGACAGGGACGTCCTGTTCGGAGCACCACGGCATGAAGCCCAGCCTCAACCTCTATCTGGTCTTGATACTGCTGCTGGCCGGCGCCGCGCCCGCCACCGCGGTCTCGCCCGACTTTCAGGTGCTGCACTTCGAGACCCTGCAGCAGCCGAACTTCGAGACCCTGTCACCCACCACAGGGCACGCGCGTCTCAGCTTCCAGGCCGCCGGGCGAGACTGGCAGGTGCTGCTGCGGCCCAATGCCCGCCTTGCGGGCCAGGCCGGCGGACCGGACAGCGCCGCATTCGAGGGTCATCTCGCCGGCGCTGAGGGCTCCTGGGCGCGGGTCACCCGGATCGACGGCGTGCTCTGGGGCATGCTGCACGACGGCCGCGACCTCTGGGTCATCGAACCCCTGAGCGACCTCGCCAATCACGGCGCCACCACCGCCGGCGAGGTCGGCACCGCGATTTACCGGATGGCAGACACGCTGGTCGATCCGACGGCCATGAGCTGCGCAACCCCCCGTTCGCCGTTGGCACCGCAGCGGCTCCGCGGCGATCTCGCCATGGCGATGCTCGGCGGCGAGCTGGCCCGGGTCGCCCGCAGTACGGCCGACGGGGTCTTTGCCACCACGCCGCTATCGATCGTCGCCGATGCCGAGTTCCGTACGCTGGCCCTGAATGCCGGTCGGCAGCCTGAAGACGAAGTCCTGATCCGCATGAACAACGCCGACGGCATCTACCGCCAGCAGGTCGGGGTGAATTTCCAGCTGCGCAATATCCGGATTCTGGACAGTACGCCGGCGCTGCTGAGCGCCGACGAGCCCGGCGAACTGCTGGACGGCTTCAAGGATTACCTGGCGGCAGACCGGGAGCTTCGCCGTGGCGTGGCGCTCTCCCATCTGCTCACCGGCCGCCGTTTCACCAGCGGTGATGATGGGAACGGTCAGACGCTGGGTATCGCATTCCTCAGCAGTGGCCAGGGCACTGGCGTCTTGTGCAGCCCCGGCGCCGACCGTGGCAGCTTCGCCTGGGAGTTCGGCTCGGCACTCACCGCCGTGCGACGCCAGCGCAACGTGGCCCTCGACACCCTGGTGATCGCCCACGAAATCGGCCACAACTTCGGCGCGGTTCACGACGGCGAGGAGCCGCCTTGCGAGGATACGCCCGACAGCGGCTTCATCATGGCTACGCGGCTGGGCGTCGGTGTGACCGAGTTCTCCGCCTGCAGCCTCGATACCATGCTGCCCTTCGCCGAGCGGGCACTGGCAGCGGGCTGTCTGCTGGACGCCTCGTTTGCCGAGCTGGCTGTGGTGCTGCCGGTCACCAGTGTGTCGGTGCAGGTCGGCACGCCGTTCACCCTGGGCATCGACGTCCGCAACAGCGGCACCGCGGTGCTTGAGAGCGTGCAGCTTGAAACCCTGGTGCCGGCAGGTTTGACGGTCACCAGCGCCGACACCGGCGGCGCGGCCTGCACGGTCGAGGGGACACTCATCCGCTGTGAGCTGGGGGCCCTGGATGTCGAGGCCGGTCGGCGCATCGAGCATCGCCTGCGCGCCACCACAGCCGGCAATTACCGGGTGGACTTCAGCGCCAGCGCGGCGGCGGCACCCGCCGATGCCACCGCGAGCGCAACCGTAGTCGCGCAGGCACCTCCGCCCCCCCCCGAGGGGGGCGGAGGCAGCCCTGGCGCGCCGCTAGTGCTGCTGCTGACCCTCGCACTGGCGCTGGAAAGATTTGCCAGACTCAGTCGTCGATGGCCGCGCGGCGGGCGCCCCAGGCCGCAACGAAGCTGACCTGCTGATCGGTCTCCGGCGAGCGCTCGTGCCGCCAGGATTTCTCCACACCGCGCCACCATTCGGCCAGCTGCGCCAGCGCCACGTCCGGGCTCGCGCCCTGCGCCACCAGCCAGCAGGCGACCACCATACCGGTGCGGCCGATCCCGGCTCGGCAATGCAGATAGACGCCGCGCCCGGCGGCCAGCTCGGCGTCGATGTGGGCAACAATGTCGTCCATGAGCTCCGGGGACTCCGGTACGCCGTGGTCCGGCACCGCAAAGCGCCGATGCCGAGGCAACGCTCCGCGAAGCTCCGCTTCGGCCTGCAGCAGATGCGTATACCCCGGCAGCTCGTCGGCGGCGGTCAGGTCGACATAACTGTCGAGGCCGGCCGCGAGCAGGCCGGCCAGCCGCCGCCGGGCAGCCGCCTCGGTCACGCCGGCCGGATATTCCCCGGCGAGGAAGGCGCCAGGCCGGACCCAGTAACACTCACCGTGCGGGCGCCCTCTCATCAGACCCCCTTGGCCACCGACGAAGTCGCCGGCCGATAGCCCAGCAGGAACACCCCGTAAGCCGCGCAGACGCCGGCCACCGCCCAGGCGAAGCCGTGTGGCGGGACGAGGTCCATGACCGCTCCCATGACCGGCGGCCCGGTCATCTCGCCAACACCGAACATCAACACGAACGCACCGTTCGCCGCGGCCAGCCGACCACCCTGGAAACGCTGGCCCAGCAGGGTGAGCCCGAGAGTGTAGAGCCCGATCAGCCCGCCGCCAATGATGAACAGCAGCGCCGATCGGGGCAGCACGGCACCCATGGCCCAAGGCAACAGCAGGGCGCTGACCACCATCGCCGCCACCAGCAGCCGCAGCAGGCGTGCGCGGTCCATCCGATCGGCCAGCCACCCGACCAGCAGCGGACAGACCACCAGCCCGCTGCCGGCCACCGCGACCATGCGTGCCGCGCTGCCGGTATCGAAACCCAGCGCCATGCCATACAGGGGCAGCAGGCTGAAAATCCCAAAATACAGCACCCCCATCAGCAGCGCGGCGCCGATGGCGTCCGGGGCGGCGCGGACATAGCGCAACACGTCGCCCGCTTCATGCACCGCCATGGGCGCCATCTGCCGGCCGGCGAACAGCAGGGGTACGCCCGCCAGCGCGGTCATGCCGGCCGCCGCAACAAATGGCGCCCAGCCCTCGATTCCCGTGACCGGCAGCACCAGCGCGCCGATCACCAGGCCCAGCGACAGCACGGTCGAATACACCGCGATGACGCGCCCGCGCGTGCGCTCGGTAGCCAACTGATTGATCCAGGTCTCGCTGACGATGAACAGCGCAGTCGCCGCGGCCCCCATCAGGAAGCGGATCACGAACCACGCCGGAATCGACGGCCAGAGCGGGAAGGCGATGAGGGTGGCCAGCACCCCGCCAAGCGCGAGCAGCATGAACGGGCGCTGGCCGACGAGCGCGATCAGCCGGGGCAGCACCGGCGCCAGGAGGATCGCCGCCACGGCAGGCATTGCCGCGTTGAAGCCGATGACCGTACGCGACGCTCCCATGGTATCCATCAGCAGGGACAGCAACGGCGTGGTGATCCCGAAAGTCACGCCAACCACGCTGATCGAGGCGATGACAGCCACGAGGCTGACGTCGCGGACAGGCGTTGTCGGGCTGACGGAAGTCATGACGGGCGATCCTCTGAGTGGCGATGCGGCCGCAGGCCACACCGGAGAGCGGGCAAGGCTAATGCAGGCCGCCGACAAGCTCCAGCCGCGCCCCGGGGCAACCTCGGATCAGACGTGGCAAAATCGCCGGTTATGCGTACGCCTCCAGAGTGCTTCCGACCCAAGCGTCTGCGCCATGGCACCCTACTGACCGGGCTGCTGCTGCTCAGCGCCCTGCTCAGCGCGGGCTGCGAGTGGGAGGAAGGCTATGGCCGGATCAACGATCCGGGGCCTCACCCGCTGGTGGGCGCCTGGCGCCAGGTCAGCATGGAAGTCTACCTTGACGACGATGAGGCCGCCCGTGCGCTGACGCTCGATGAGGCGCTCTGGGCAGACAGCGGCCTGGCCCCGGCAGAAACCCGCTTCACCGAGGACGGCCTGTATGTGACCGTCCAGCGCGATCTCGATGGCCGGGAGCTGCAGAGGAGCAGCGGCTACTGGATCATCGACGAGGACGAACTCATGCTGTTCCAGCGTGAGCCGGTGATGGAGCGCCAGGCCTACACCGTGAGCTTCCGCGGTGAGTTGCTGGTGCGCCTGGACAGCCTGGTCGACTGGAACTCCGACGGCGAGGCCACCGACCGCCTGGTCACCGTCCAGCGGCGCCTGCGGGAAACCGAGACCACCCTCCCGGTCCCGGAAGCGCCAGTCGCAGTCGACTGAGGCCGGTGCAGCATCGTGGCAAGCCACGATGCCGGTAGCGCCTGACCGGTGATAGCGTCAAGGTCAACCCTGAACAGCGCGGATGGCTGCTGAGCGTCCGCCGGGAAGACCGGGCCGCCATATGGCACCTGCTGCCGCATACCTGACCGACCGCGACGGCCTCGAACGCCTGTTCGTCGCCCTCCGCGACCAGGGCCGTGAACTCGTCGGCCCCAGAGTGGCCGACGGCGCCATCGTCTATGACCGCCTCCAGACCACGGCCGACCTGCCCGTGGGCTGGACCGACGAACAGGAGGCCGGCCACTACCGTCTGCGCCGGCGTGACGACCAGGCCCTGTTCGGCTATGTGGTCGGCCCGCAGTCCTGGAAGAAATACCTGTTCCCGGCCGAGACCCGGCTGTGGCGGGCGGAGCGCACGGAAGACGGGCTGCGCTTTCTGCCCGACCCCGCACCGGAGGCGCGCTACGCCTTCATCGGCGTGCGGCCCTGCGAGCTGGCCGCGATCGGCATTCAGGACCGGGTGTTCACCGCCGGGCCGTACGTCGACGAGCGCTACGCCAGCCTGCGCGCCGGCGCCTTCATCGTGGCAGTCAACTGCGCCGAGGCCGCGGCCACCTGTTTCTGCCCCTCCATGGACACCGGCCCGCGCAGCCGCGGCGGTCACGACCTGGCGCTGACCGAACTGCTAAACGACAGCCGCCACGCCTTTCTGGTGGAGGCGGGCAGCCAGGCCGGCGAGGCGATGATCGCAGCCCTGGGGTTTCCCGAGGCGGGCGCGGGTGACATGGCCAACGCACAGGCGGCCAGCGCGCGCGCCACCGAGCAGGCCGGCCGCAGCATGCCCGTCGAGGGACTGCGCGAGGCGTTGCTGGCTCAGCCCGACAGCCCGCTCTGGGAAGACATTGCCGAGCGCTGCCTGTCCTGCGCCAACTGCACGCTGGCCTGCCCGACCTGCTTCTGTCACACCATCGAGGACTCGGGCGATCTCAGCGGCGATCACGCCGAGCGCTGGCAGCGCTGGGACTCGTGCTTCACGCGCGAGTTCTCCTATGTCCATGGCGGTGCCATCCGGCCCTCCTCCGGGTCGCGCTACCGGCAATGGCTGACCCACAAGCTCGCCACCTGGTGGGACCAGTTCGACAGCTCCGGCTGCGTGGGCTGTGGTCGCTGCATCACCTGGTGCCCGGTGGGCATCGACATCACCGCAGAGGCGGCCCGCTTCCAGGCCGCCGCCCGAACGGAGCCGGCGACATGATCAGCGTCGAGGAACTCGCGCGCGAGCACCCTTTCCTGCAGGGACTGCCCGAGGAGGTGAGCAGCATGCTCGCCGGCTGTGCGCGCAACGCCGTGTTCAAGCCCGACCAGCGGCTCACCTGTGAGAACGAATCCGCCACCGATTTCTTCCTGGTCCGCGACGGACGGGTGGCGGTCGAGGTGTTCGTGCCGCGACGGGGCCGGATCACCATCGAGACCGCTGAGGCCGGCGATGTGATCGGCCTGTCGTGGATGGCCGGCTCGCCGCGCTGGACCTTTGATTCCCGCGCCACCATGGAGACCCGAACCTTCGCCATCGACGTCGCCTGTGTCTATGCCAAGTGCGAGTCGGATCCGGCGTTCGGCTATGCACTGATGAAGCGCTTCTCCCGGCTGCTGCTCGGCAGGCTGCAGGCCACGCGACTGCGCCTGCTGGACATCTATGCCTGATGCCATGAACACCCTCGCCGCCCAGGCGCGCACCGCGCCCGCCATGCTGCCGACCCGCTACCGCGTCACCCGCGCCCTGCGGGAGAACGCCGACGTGGTCACCCTGGAGATGACCCCGGTCGACGGTGGGGAGGTCCCGGCTTTCGCACCGGGCCAGTTCAACATGCTCTACGCCTTCGGCACGGGAGAGATTCCGATCTCGATGAGTGGTGACCCGGCCGACCGCAGCGGCTACGTGCATTCGATCCGCCGGGTGGGCATGGTTTCCGGCGCGCTCACCCGCCTGGAAGCCGGCGACATGCTGGGCCTGCGCGGCCCGTTCGGCAGCGCCTGGCCGGTGGAGCGCGCCAGGGGCGGAGACGTGCTGGTGGCCGCGGGCGGGATCGGCCTGCTGCCGCTGCGCCCGGTGCTCTACCGGCTGGTCGCCGAGCGTGCCCAGTACGGACGGGTGATGCTGCTCTACGGCGGCCGTCGTCCCGACGAGCTGGTGTTCACCGAGGAACTCGAGCACTGGCGTCGCGAACACGGCATCGAGGTGCTGGTGACCGTGGACTTCGCCGATGATCGCTGGCACGGCCCGGTCGGCACCGTGCTGCCGCTGCTCTCGCGGCTGCGGCTGCACCCCGAGCGGCTGACCGCCTTCGTCTGCGGCCCGGAGATCATGATGACCCGCACCATCGTCGAGCTGGCCAACCGCGGGCTCGCACATGAACGCATGTACCTCTCGCTGGAGCGCAACATGAAATGCGCAATCGGACTGTGCGGTCACTGCCAGCTCGGCAGCCACTTCGTCTGCCGCGAGGGTGCGGTGTTCGACTACGCCCAGGCCGCAGCGTTACTGAAGGTGCCGGAACTGTGACGCCCAGGACCGCAACCACTGACAACGCCAACACCGGGACACCACCGAAACTGGCGGTGTGGAAGTTCGCCTCCTGCGACGGCTGCCAGCTGTCGCTGCTCGACTGCGAGGATGAACTGCTCGCGGTGGCCGGGCGTGTCGACATCGCCTATTTCCCGGAGGCCACGCGGGCGGTCAGCGAGGGCCCCTACCAGCTCTCGCTGGTGGAGGGGTCGATCACCACCGAGCACGACCGCCAGCGCATCCAGGAAATCCGTACGCAGTCGGAATTCCTGGTGACCATCGGTGCCTGTGCCACGGCGGGCGGCATCCAGGCGCTGAAGAACTTCGCCGACGTCGATGACTTCATCCGACAGGTGTACGCCCGTCCGGAATACATCAGCACGCTCGCCGACTCGACGGCCATCGCCGATCACGTACCCGTGGACTTCGAGCTGCGCGGCTGCCCGATCAACAAGCACCAGCTGCTCGAGGTGATCTCGGCCTATCTCGGTCGCCGCCGACCACTGGTCTCGCCCGAGGCCGTCTGCCTGGAGTGCAAGCGGGCAGGCACCGTGTGCGTGATGGTCGCGCGCGGCACGCCCTGCCTCGGCCCGGTGACCCATGCCGGCTGCGGAGCACTCTGCCCGCGCTACGACCGCGGCTGCTTCGGCTGTTATGGCCCGAAGGATCTGCCCAATGCGGCCAGCCTGGCCGACTGGCTCGGCGGCGAGCTTGGCGTGGAGGCAGGCGAACTGCGCCGGCTGCTCCGCAGCTTCAACGCCAACGCCGACGCCTTCCGCCAGGAGAGTCTCCGCCATGAACACGACTGAAGACGGCACGCGGACCATCCAGGTCGACACGCTGGCGCGCGTGGAGGGCGAGGGCGCGCTGTATCTCAGGATCGAACAGGGAGAGCTCGCCGAGCTCGCGTTCCGTATCTTTGAGCCGCCGCGGTTTTTCGAAGCCTTCATGCGCGGTCGGCACATGAACGAGGCGCCCGACATCACCGCCCGCATCTGCGGCATCTGCCCGGTGGCCTACCAGATGAGCGCGGTGCATGCGATCGAGCAGGCCTGCGGGGTGACGCTCGGGCCCGAACTGCGCGCCCTGCGCCGCCTGCTCTACTGCGGCGAATGGATCGAGAGCCACGGACTGCACGTCTACATGCTGCATGCGCCAGATTTTCTGGGCTACGCCGGCGCGGTGGAGATGGCCCGCGATCACCGGGGGCTGGTGGAGCTGGGCCTGAAGCTGAAGAAGGCCGGCAACGACATCGTCAACCTGCTGGGCGGACGCGAGATCCACCCGATCAACGTCCGCCTGGGCGGCTTCTACCGCATCCCCGAGGCTGCGCGCTTCGCCGAGTTGTGCGAGCAGCTGAAGTGGGCGCGCGAGGCGGCCGAGACGACGGTACGTACGGTCGCGGCTTTCGAGTTCCCGGACTTCGAGCAGGACTACGAGTTCGTCGCCCTCGTCCACCCCGACGAGTACCCGATGAACGAGGGCCGTGTCGTCTCCAGCCGCGGACTGGACATCGATGTGACGCAGTGGCCAGAGTGGTTCGAGGAGGAGCATGTCGAGCGCTCCAACGCGCTGCATTGCCGGCGCCGTGACGGCGGGCACTACATGGTCGGCCCGCTGGCGCGCTACGCGCTGAACCACGCGCGCCTCGGCGAACGGGCACGCGCTGCCGCTTCGGCCGCCGGCCTCGAGGCGGTGTGCCGCAACCCCTTCCGCAGCATCATCGTGCGCGCGGTCGAAATGGTCGAGGCCTGCGACGAGGCGATCCGTATCCTCGAGGCCTTCGCTGCGCCCGAGGCCCCCTTCGTCGAGGTAGCGCCCCGGGCCGGGGTCGGCCACGCAGCCACGGAGGCGCCCCGTGGCCTGCTCTATCACCGCTACGTCATCGATGATGAGGGCCTGATCCAGGAGGCGCAGATCGTGCCACCCACCTCGCAGAACCAGGGTCAGATCGAGGATGACCTGCGCGCTTTCGTCGCCCCACGGCTCGCGCTGGATGACGACACGCTGCAGTGGCAGTGCGAGCAGAGCATCCGCAACTACGATCCGTGCATCTCCTGCGCCACCCACTTCCTGCGCCTGGACGTGGAGCGCACATGAGCCCGCGTCCGCCCCTGGTCATCGGCATCGGCAACCCGCAGCGCGGAGACGACGGACTTGGTATTGCGGTGATCGACACCCTGCGGACCCGACTGGGCGACAGGGCGCCAAGGCTTCGCTGCCTGCCGGGCGATGCCACCGGCCTGCTCACCGCCTGGGAGGGCGAGGACTGCGTGCTGGTGGTCGACGCGCTCGCAGCGCCGGCCATTGCCTCCGACGATGGCCCGGTCTGGCGCATCGATGCACAAGCCGAGGCGCTGCCTGCCCTGCATGAACGCGCCTCCAGCCATGGCCTGGGCCTCGCCGAGGCCGTGGAACTGGCCCGCAGCCTCGACCGGCTGCCAGGCCGGCTGGTGGTGTTCGCTGTCCGTGGTGAGCGTTTCGAAAGGCAGGAAACGCTGTCGCCGGCCGCACAGACGGCGGTGCTCCCCGCCGTCGAGGCGATCGAGCGAGAGCTCGCCACCCTGGCGCAGGCGGCGGCCTGATGCACGAGGCGGGACTGATGCGTGGCCTGATGGCCCGGATCGAAGCCGAAGCGCACAAGGCACAGGCCATAGAGGTTACGCGTGTCCGGGTGTGGCTGGGCGCGCTGTCACAGATGACGCCGGGGCATTTCGCCGAGCATTTCCATCAGGTCGCGCCGGGCACCCTGGCCGCCCGTGCGGCGCTGGAGTGCGAATGCTCGGACGACCCCTTCCATCCTGACGCCGCGGACGTGCGGCTGGTGTCGATCGATGTCCGCTGAGCGCGGGCGCGAACGCCTGGTGCTCGGCGGCCGGGTGCAGGGTGTGGGCTTCCGGCCTTTCGCCTGGCGGCTGGCGCGCGAGCTGGGACTGGCCGGCCACGTGAGCAACCGCGGGGGCGAGGTGCACCTGGAGGTCGAAGGCCTGGCGGGTCCGCGTGCCGAGTTCCAGCGCCGACTGCTCGCCGAGGCCCCCGCCGCCTGCACGCTGCTCGACCGGCAGGGCGTGGACACGTGCGAGGAGACGGAATTCCGCGTCGGCCCGGGGGAGGCGGCCGAGTCGGCAGGCTTCCTGCCGCTGCACGATACCGCCCCCTGCGAGGACTGCCGCCGGGAGCTCGCCGACCCTGTGGACCGCCGCCACCGCTACCCTTTCATCGCCTGCAGCCGCTGCGGCCCGCGGCTCACGGTCACGCGGCAGCTGCCCTGGTCACGCGAACACACGACCATGGCGGCGTTCCCGCTGTGTCCCGCCTGTGCCAGGGAATATGCCGACCCGGGAGACCGCCGCTTCCATGCCGAGATGACCGGCTGCCCGGACTGCGGCCCGCAGTTCGCATGGGCCACGGCGGACGGCCCGATGGCGACGACGACAGCCACCGGGGAGGCGGCACTGGCTGGCGCGCTGGCCTGCCTCAAGCGCGGCGGGATCGTCATGCTCAAGGGCGTCGGCGGCTACCAGCTGGTGTGCGATGCCACGGATACGGCCGCGGTGGCGCGCCTGCGCGAGCGCAAGCGCCGCCCCCGAAAACCCTTCGCGGTGCTGGTCGCGGACCTCGAGGCGGCCGCCGCCCTGGCCTTCCTCGACCCCGTCGAACGCGAGGTCCTCGCGGGGCCCGCAGCACCGATCGTGCTCACCCGCGCCCGCGACGACACGCCGCTGGCCGAGGGCATCCACCCGGGACTCGCGTGGCTCGGCCTGATGCTGCCGGCCTCGCCGCTGCACCTGCTGCTGGCCACGGCTGCCGACCGGCCGCTGGTCTGCACCAGCGCCAACCTCGCCGGTGACCCCCTGTGCTACGAGGACGCCGCAGCCCGCAGCGCACTCGGCAGCCTGGCCGAGGGCTGGCTGGGCCACGACCGCGCCATCGCCCTGCCCTGCGACGACCCGGTGGTACGCATCATGGATGACCAGCCCGTGACCCTGCGCCTCGGCCGTGGACTCGCCCCGCAGGTGGTCGCGCTGCCGGACGCGCTGCCCCCGTCAGCGCCCCTGCTCGCCACGGGCGGACACCTGAAGGCGGCGATCGCGCTGGCCCGAGGTCGCCAGGCGATGCTTGGGCCTCACGTGGGCGATCTGGACACACCGGCCAGCCGCGCCCGGCATGCCGAGGTCGCCGAGCGGCTCTGCCGCCTCTACCACCACACCCCGGCTCAAGCGGTCCACGACCGCCACCCCGATGACGCCGGCGCGGCGCTGGCCCGGCGTCTCGGCCGCACCCCGCCGCTGGCCGTACAGCATCACCATGCCCACGCACTGGCCTGCGCGGCCGAGCATGGCTACACCGGCCCGCTGCTCGCCGTCTGCTGGGACGGCACCGGTGCGGGCGATGACGGCACGGTATGGGGCGGCGAGTGGCTGGCTGTCACTGGCCCGCGGGCGCAGCGGGTGGCGTGGCTCGACCCGTTTCGCCTGGTCGGCGGCGAGGCGGCGATCCGCGATCCACGCCGCGTGGCGATTGCGCTGCTGGTGGCGGCCGGGGGTGTAAATCCCTTCCCGGCGCTGCCGGACGCGGAGACCCCGCTGGCGACCGACCTGCTCGTGGCACTGGTCGAGCGGCCCTCTGCCGGGCCACTGTGCAGCAGCGCCGGCCGGCTGCTCGACGGTCTGGCGGTGCTGTGCGGACTGATCGGCACGGCGAGCTTCGACGGCGAAGCGGCCATGCGCCTGGAAAGCGCGCTGCCAGCAGAAGTGTCTTTGCCGCAGCCGCTGGAGGACGCCCGGCTGAACCTGGTTCCCGTGAACGGCGGCTGGCAGCTCGACTGGCGCGGCCTGGTGCGGCATGTGGTCGCCGCGCGATGCCGAGGCATCGAGACATCCGCCGTTGCGGCCGTAGTGCATGGCGCGATGGTCGCGGCGATCATCGATGTCGCCGCACGACTCGAGGCGCCGGTCATCGCGCTGGGTGGCGGCTGTTTCCAGAACCGCGCCCTGGTCGAAGGTGCGCGCTGCGGCCTCGAAGCAGCCGGACACCGGGTGCTCGTCCCGGGGCGCATTCCCCCGAACGACGGCGGACTGGCGCTGGGCCAGCTGGTCGCTGCGGGCCGCGCCCTGGCGGCAGGCGGTCACTGAGCATGTGCCTCTGACCTGCCCGGTGATGTTCGGAGAGTATAGGCGGAATAAAGCACCTTTTCGCTGGCTGGTGCCCGCTTCTCGCCGACGCCGACACCTGCATGCAGCGTTCACTGCCGCGCACTGATCGTCGCTCAGTGGTGTCACGGCGGCCGGATTGGTCGCAGCGACTCGCCCCTCGGGGCACTTCTCACGCCCAGCCCTGCCGTAAGCTTCCCCGTCAACGCGACAGTTCTAAACTGGAGTTTCTGACGGTTTGTTGACGCGCTTCCATCGGTGTCAGATCGCCCAGCGCGTCGTGCGGGCGCTCCTTGTTGTACTCGATCATCCAACAGTGCGTCGCTTCACGGACGTGTTTGAGTGACACGAACAGGTGCTGATCGAGGACTTCGTCGCGGTAGGTACGGTTGAAATGTCACTTCGGTCTGGACACGCTGTTCTGGGCTCGCAAGGGGGCGGTTTGCACTGGCGTTGGGGGGCAGGTTCTACATCGTCGAATTTCACCCCGTCTATGATCTCTTGGCGGGGTATTCGTACTTTACCCGGTCGGTACCCGACATTGATGAGGAAGGCACGTACACGGAAAACGGGGCCGCTGCCGTAGCTCAATTGGCCACCTGGACGCATCCGCATTCAAGTGTCCTCAACGCATTGATTGGCGCGGGCCTTCGAATCGAGTGTGTCAACGAATGCCCATACAGTCCGTACAACTGCTTTGACGGCATGGTGGAGCGAGAGCCGGGGAGGTTCTACCTGAACCACAAGGGGAACGATGTTCCGATGGTTTACAGTGTCGCCGCGCGTAAAGTCGCGTAGGACGACGCGGCAGCGGGCCGCGTGCGGTCGATCGTCATATGCGGACAACGATTTTTCCCTTGTGAGCGGCCGCACCGAAGTGACGAAACGCATGGCGGACATCGGTGTCCGTGAACGCAAACTCCGTATCGAGCACTGGCTTGAATTTGCCCGCCTCGAAGAGTTCGTTGAAGTAGGCCAGATCGCGATTGGCCTGGAGCGTTACAACGCGAAGCTTCTTGTCACGCGCCCGGCTTATGCGCAGGCCTGAGAGGGCGATCTTCAGCAATTTGGGTGTTTCTCCGCCCACGGTTGCATAAGTGCCGTCTCTATTCAGAGCCCGTTCGTAATCGGCCGGCGACCGATCAGTCTTGACGTCGAGAATCATGTCATAGCGCTGACCACTGCGCGTGAAGTCTTCAACGCGGTAGTCGATCGTATGGTCGAAGCCCCACGATCGCATCGCCTCCAGCTTCGCTGCGCTATCAACGCCAGTCACTTCGACCTGTCCGAGCTTCAAAAGCTGAATGGCGATACTGCCGACACCACCGCCAGCGCCGTTTATCAGAATTGACTGGCCTGGTTCAGGCTGGCCACCCGCCATCATTCCCTGCAAAGCCAGCATGCCCGCCTGAGGAATGGCGGCAGCCTGCTGAAAACTCATCTCTGGGGGTTTAGGCACCACGGCACCCTGTGGCGCGCAAACATACTCTGCAAACCCCCCGAACCCGCACCCCGACAGATCGCCGTACACCTCGTCGCCAGGTTTATAGGCGCTGACTTCGCTGCCAACGGCCTCAACTCGCCCGGCAATATCGGACCCTATTATGATGTGCGGTCTGAATAGTCCTGCCATGAAGCGATTCGGTACGACCGGGGTCCCCTGAAGCAAGCCCCAATCCCAGTCGTTGATAGATACAGCCATTATCTTGATCAGCACCTGATCGCGACCAGGACTGGGCTTCTCGACATCTTGAATTGCCAGCGAATCGGGTGATCCGTACTTCCGTATCGTCAGCGCTTTCATGCGTCAGCCGCGAGCTTCGGAAAGTGTTGCAACAATCGGTGCACCTCGTGTCACAATGATCGTGTGTTCAAATTGCGCGGATAGATTTTCGTGATGGCAAACAAGGGCCCATCCATCATTCGCCTCAGTTGCAGACGTGCTTTTCGTAGACAAAAACGGCTCTATGGCGATTACCTGACCGAGTCGCAGTCGGCGTGTGTCGTGACGATCATGGTAACTGACGATCCCCTCGGGTTCTTCGTGTAGACGCCGCCCTATTCCATGACCGGCAAGATGCTTGATCGGCTTGAATCCGTATGACTTTGCAGTGCGTTGAATGGCTCCTCCGATTCGATTGATGGGGGCCCCTGCCCGGGCTTCCGCCAGCGCATGCTTTAAGGCCAATCGCGCGGCGTGGCACAACCGCACCTTGATTGTCGTGACAGGTGGAACAATGACCGTACCGCCTGTATCAGCGAAATAGCCTTCCATCATAGTCGAAATCAAGCCAAAGCCGTCCGCGCACGCCCTGGCCCGCGCCGGCGGGAGAGGGCCTTCTCCCCCTCGACGAGAGTGAAGACGGCCAGACCGACACCCA
>PWZL01000056.1 GCA_003567475.1 Gammaproteobacteria bacterium
CGTGCCCGTGATCGTGCCCGTGATCGTGCCCGTGATCGTGCCCGTGATCGTGCCCGTGATCGTGATCGTGATCGTGATCGTGGATGGCCCACACGCTCTCCACGCTGGTCAGCACCAGGCGGTCGATCACGCCACCCGTGGGTGCCAGCACGCCCACGATCGTATAGGGTGCGTAATCGTGGGCGTGCATGCTGCCTTCGAGCCCGTGTACCCCGACAATCTGGCGACCGGGCGCCAGGCCGCGTTCGGCGGCCACGCGCGCACCGACCACCGCCTCCATCTCGCGGGTCCACAGCCGACCGGCGGCAAGTTCAGCGCCATAATGGCGAGGGTACGCGTGGGTGGTGCCGACGATCCGGAAGCCGGCGTAGCTGTCGCCGAGCGCCAGCGGAATCCCCTCGGCGACCAGCGGATGCTCCGCCCAGCGCATGGCCGCGGCGAGGCTGATGTTCCCGGTCGGTACGTCGAGGTGATACACCGACGAGAGGATCACCTGGATCGGGCTGCCCTTGGCGCCGAGCACGAGGTCGATGCCGCGAACGTCACGCGAGAGGCCGTCTTCGAGCTGGCGGCCGAGCAGCAACAGCACGGTGATGGTCGCCACCCCGAGCGCCAGCACCAGCACATTCAGGCCGGCGGTCAGCGGCTGCGCACGCAGATAGGCGAGGCTCAGGCGAAACAGGGTCATGCCGCAAGCTCCAGTCGATGCGTGAAGGCCTCGCGGATGCGCCGGTCATGGGTGGCCACGATCAGGCTTGCACCCGTGCGCTCGGCCTCCTGACGCAGCAGCCCGAGCACCTCGGCGGTGTTGCCATCATCCAGGTTGGACGTGGGCTCGTCGGCGAGGATCACCACCGGCGAGTTGATCACGGCCCGGGCGATGGCCACACGCTGCGCCTGGCCGAAGCTGAGTGCCTCGGGGCGCGCATTCGCGCGGTGTGCCACGCCCAGGCGCTTGAGCAGGTCATTGATCCGCGCCCGGTCCACGGACAGGCCGGCCAGACTCTGGGCCAGCAGCAGGTTGTCGCGCACGGTGAGTGCCGGCAGCAGATGCAGACGCTGGAAGACCAGGCCCACATGCTGGCCGCGAAAACGGTCCAGCGTCGCCCCGCGGAGTTCGGCGAGCGGCTGGCCGGCAAGCGTGATGCGGCCCGCGGTCGGACTCAGCAGCCCCGCGATCAGGTGCAGCAGCGTGCTTTTGCCGCATCCCGAAGGCCCGAGCACCAGGCAGTGCTCGCCCGCGGGCACGGTGCAGTCTGGAAAGCGAAGGGCCTGGCCATCGCCGTAGTCGTAGACGAGGCCCTCGAGGCGGAGTGCGGCGTGGCGGGTGGCGGAGATCGGGTCTGGGGTGCTCATGTACTCGTCCAGGCAGCACGGGGCGCGCGCAGATCGACGCGCGGTGGTATAATATAACAATCGTCACTCGAGGCGAGTGCCGCGGCCTCGCCGCCCCCGCTGCCCCCCGGAGCGTGTTGATGACCAGTCCCCGCCCTGCAGACACCTTTCCGACGCCCGAGCATGATCATGCCGAGTGCATCGACGCGGCGTTGACCCACGCCGAGGACACCTGCCGTCGTCTGGGACTGCGCTTCACCCCGATCCGTCGACGCGTGCTGGAGCTGATCTGGCAGAATCACGAGCCCGTCGGCGCCTATGATCTGCTCGACCAGCTCAGCCGCGACGGCCGCCGCGCCATGCCGCCAACCGTGTATCGCGCCCTCGAGTTTCTGGTGGCCGCCGGTCTGGTGCATCGCCTCGCGACGCTCAACGCCTTCGTGGGCTGTGCTCATCCAGACCACGCGCATCAGGGTCAGTTCCTGATCTGCCGCAATTGCCGGCGGGTGGTGGAAATGGAATCGCCCAAGGTCGGACGGTCACTCAAGCGCGAGGCCGAGGCGCTCGGGTTTTCCATCGAAGAACAGAGTATCGAGTTGACGGGCCTGTGCCCCGACTGCAGCAGCGAGGCCCACTGATGACCCCCACGACGCCGGGAGCGTCCCCGCCATGACCGTCCTGATCCGACAACTTGACCGCCTGGCCATTCTGCTCTCGGGTGTGTGCATACTGCACTGCATCCTCACGCCGGTCGCCATCGCGCTGCTGCCGCTGCTGACGCTGAGCATCGGCGGCGACGAACACTTCCACGAATTGATGCTGTTCATCGTGCTGCCGGTCAGCACCCTCGGGCTGGCCCTGGGCTGGCGCCAGCATCGGCACGCCGGGGTGTTGTTGGGTGGCGTGGCGGCCATGGCGCTGCTCACGTTCGCGGGCACCTGGGGACATGACAACCTGTCACACACCCTGGAGGCCGTGCTGACGGTCATCGGCAGCCTGGCCCTGGCGGCCGTCCACCTGCTCAACTACCGCTTTCTGCGGCACCGGCGTACCGCGGCGCTGCAGGCGCGCTGAGGCCCGCGGGTCTGCGCATGCAGCAGCCGATGGTCGACTGGCGGGGTGGCCGCCCACGCAGACCCAGTGATCAGCAGGGTCGTCCGCTGCGCGATCTGCGGATCTCGGTCATGGACCGCTGCAACTTCCGCTGCCCCTACTGCATGCCGGCGGAGGTGTTCCACGAGCGCTTCCGCTTTCTCCGCTCACCGGAGCGGCTGGACTTCGCCGAGATCACCCGGCTGGCGGGCCTGCTGGTCGAGCTGGGGGTGACCAAGCTGCGGATCACCGGTGGCGAGCCGCTGCTGCGGCCTGCCATCAGTGACCTGGTCGCCGATCTGGCCACGCTGCCGGGCGTGGAGGATCTCGCGTTGACCACCAACGGCGTCCTGCTCGAACAGCATGCCGTGGCCCTGAAAGCCGCCGGACTGGACCGCGTGACGGTCAGCCTGGATTCACTCGATCCCGACGTCTTTGCCCGCATGAGCGGTGGGCGTGCCCAGCTCGACCGCGTCCTCGCGGGCATCGATGCCGCCCTGGAGGCGGGCCTTGCGCCGGTGAAGATCAATGTCGTGGTCCAGCGCGGCGTCAACGATCACACGGTGCTCGACCTGCTCGAGCATTTTCGCGGGCGTCGCGTGATCGTGCGCTTTATCGAGTATATGGATGTGGGGACGCGCAACGGCTGGCGCCTGACCGATGTCGTGCCGTCCGCAGAGCTGCGGACGCGGATCCACGCGCGCTGGCCGCTGGAGGCACTGGAAGCCGGCTACCGCGGCGAGGTGGCCCGCCGCTGGCGCTTTGTCGATGGCGAGGGTGAGATCGGTTTCATTTCCTCGGTGAGCGCGCCGTTCTGCGGCGACTGCAGCCGCGCGCGGCTGAGCTCCGACGGCAAACTGTTCACCTGTCTGTTCGCCGCCGAGGGGGCGGACCTTCGCGCGCTGCTGCGCGGAGGGATGGACGACGACGCGCTGCGCGAGCGCCTGGCTGCGCTGTGGCGGGGCCGGGATGATCGCTACAGTGAGTTGCGCGCCCGGGCCACCCGTGACGACAAGGCCGAGATGTTCTATCTCGGGGGGTAGTCACCCGGTGCCAGGTGAGGCCGGCGGATTCGAAATCCGCCAGACGAGGATCACCACCGCGCCCACCCAGGCCGCGACGCCGAGTTCGGCAAGGCGCAGGCCGAAGAACAGCACCCCCAGGGCAAACCACGCGAGCGGCTGGCGGCGCCCGAGGGTGACGGTCAGCGCGGTGGCCGCGGCGCAGACGAGAAACAGCGGCCAGCCCGAGAGCAGCGTCGGCCATTCTTGCAACATGGTGGAACTCCCTGCCCGAAAGCGCGGAGTCTACCGCTGTGTGGCTGTGGTCTCGACCCGTGCGTTCAGCGCGATGCCGGCGAGCTCGTAGCCGCGGCGGAAGTCGCGAACGTGTTTGCCCATCCATTCTCGGGCCTCATCGGCGTCGCCTCGGGCGAGCGCCTGGAGCAGGCGCCGCTGTGCGCCGGCGATCCGCTGGCGCGCTTGCGGGACCTGGTCGATCATCCGTGAGAGCGTCGGGCGGAGCAGGCGGGTCAAGGGTTCGGCGGCAATCTCCAGCGCGTGATTCCCGCAGGCCTCGGCGAGCAGGCTGAAAAAACGCACGGTGTGATCGACGGCCTGGTCGGCGGGCAGTGTCGGGTTGTCGGCCAGTGGCCGTGCCGCGGCCTCAAGCGCGCTCAGCTGTGCCGCGTTGCGACGGCACGCCGCCAGCGCGGCCAGTTCCGGTTCGAGCAGCATCATGGCCTCCCAGACCTGCAGGAACGTGATCTGGTGGAGCACCAGCGCATGGCTGACCCCGTCGGCCACGGCCGCCGCCTCGGGTCTGGCCACCCTCAGTCGCTTGCTCCCGGGCGCACGCATCACCAGGCCGCGGCTCTCCAGCGCCCGGAGCGCTTCGCGCACTGTGGAGCGGTTCACCGCGAACTGGCGCGCGAGTTCCGTTTCGGTGGGCAGCGGATCGCCCGGGTGCAGGGCCCGGGCCAGGATCTTGTCCTCGATGGCGAGACAGACCTGCTGGTAGGCCGTTTCCGTGCGCAGTGGCGCGAACAGTGTTCCCATGACCCGGCGATCCCCATGTGGCGACAATTCTTGACCGATGGTCGGATTGTCCGACAATATAAGACAGTGCGCCAGCGCCTTTGCACGGCGCCGCCACCGCCACGGCAGTGCCAGGGGGACCCATGCTGGAACTGGACTTCGGACACGACGAGACGCTCGTGATGCTGCGCGACGCGGTGGCGAGCTTCGCTGCCGCGGAGATCGCGCCCCGGGCGGCGGAGATCGACCGCAGTAACCGCTTTCCCCGTGAACTCTGGCCGGCCCTGGGTCAGCTGGGGCTGCTCGGGATTACCGTCGACGAGGCCCACGGCGGCGCCGGACTCGGTTATCTCGCGCATGTGATCGCCTGCGAGGAGCTGAGCCGCGCCTCGGCCTCCGTCGGCCTGTCCTATGGCGCGCACTCGAATCTCTGCGTCAACCAGCTGTACCGCTGGGGCACGGCGGCGCAGCGGCAGGCGTACCTGCCTGGGCTGATCGACGGCTCGCGGCTCGGTGCGCTGGCCATGAGCGAGGCGGGGGCCGGCTCCGACGTGGTCGGCATGCGTACCCGCGCCGAACCGACCGCAGACGGCTTTCGCCTGGATGGCACCAAGATGTGGATCACCAACGGCCCGGAAGCCGATGTACTGATCGTCTACGCCACGGTCGACCCGGACGCCGGCTCGCGCGGCATCACCGCCTTCATCATCGAGCGCGGCATGCCCGGGTTCAGCACCTCCCCGAAGCTCGACAAGCTCGGCATGCGGGGTTCGGACACCTGCGAGCTGGTGTTCAACGGCTGTGATGTCCCGGCGACCCACCTGCTCGGCGAGGTCGGACGCGGCGTCGAGGTGCTGATGTCCGGTCTGGACTATGAACGCATCGTGCTGGCCGGTGGGGCCCTGGGCATCATGCGCGCCTGCATGGACCTGGTTCTGCCGTATGTGCGCGAGCGCCATCAGTTCGGGCGCGCCATCGGCGAGTTTCAGCTGATGCAGGCCAAGCTGGCCGACATGCACACCACCATGAATGCCACGCGGGCGTACGTGTACACGGTCGCCGCCGCGGCCGACCGTGGCCAGGTCACCCGGGCCGATGCAGCCGGCTGCATTCTGGTCGCCGCCGAGAAGGCCACGTGGATGGCGCTGGAGACAATCCAGGCGCTGGGCGGCAACGGCTATATCAACGACTATCCTGCCGGCCGGCTGCTCCGCGATGCCAAGCTCTACGAGATCGGCGCGGGCACCAGCGAGATCCGTCGTTGGCTGATCGGCCGCGAGCTGTTCGAGGCGGCAGGATGACGGGCGGCGAGGGCACGGGCTGATGGCGGGGCGTTTTTACGAAGAGTTTGCGGTCGGGCAGCGGTTCGAGCATGCCATCCGCCGCACCGTGACCGAGGCCGACAACGTCATCTTCTCCACCATGACGCACAACCCCGCCGCGCTGCACCTCGATGCCGAGGCGATGAAGGACAGCGAGTTCGGCGAACGCATCGTCAACAGCGGGTTCACCCTGGGCCTGATGGTCGGCATCTCGGTCGGCGACACCACGCTGGGCACGGCGATCGCCAATCTCGGCTGGGACGAGGTGCGCTTCCCACGCCCGGTGTTCCACGGCGATACCCTGCGCATCGAGACCGAAGTGCTTGCGCTGCGGGAGAGTCGTTCGCGCCCGCAGGCCGGCATCGTCACCTTCGCCCACCGCGCCTTCAACCAGCGCGACGAGCTCGTGGCCAGTTGCCAGCGCACCGGTCTGCTGCGGCGGCGTCCGGTATCGGAGCAGGGCGGATGAGCGTCATCGGCCAGCGTCTGGATACCGCGGACCCGGAGGTCCGCGCCAATGCCGCCCACCACGGTGCCTTGGTCGACGACCTGCGGGCGACGGCCGCGCGCATCGCCCAGGGCGGCCCGGCGCATGCCCGTGAGCGCCACGTCGCCCGCGGCAAGCTGCTCGCCCGCGAGCGCATCGATCGGCTGCTGGACCCCGGCAGCCCGTGGCTCGAAATCGGCCAGCTGGCCGCGCTGGGACACTATGACGAGGACGTGCCCTGCGCCGGGGTGGTCGCCGGCATCGGTCGCGTCAGCGGCACGGCGTGCATGCTGCTCGCCAACGATGCGACGGTGAAGGGCGGCACGTACTATCCCCTGACGGTCAAGAAGCACCTGCGGGCGCAGGAGATCGCGCTTGAGAATCATCTGCCCTGCCTGTACCTGGTCGACTCCGGCGGGGCGTACCTGCCGCTGCAGGACCAGGTGTTTCCCGACCGTGACCACTTCGGGCGGATCTTCTACAACCAGGCGCGGCTGTCGGCGCTGAACATTCCGCAGCTCGCCCTGGTGATGGGGTCGTGCACGGCGGGCGGGGCCTATGTGCCGGCCATGTGCGACGAGACCATCATCGTGCGCCGCCAGGGCACGATCTTCCTCGGCGGCCCGCCACTGGTGCAGGCGGCGACCGGCGAGGTGGTCGATGCCGAGACCCTGGGCGGTGGCGACGTGCATGCCCGCACCTCCGGGGTGGCCGACCATCTGGCCGAGGACGATGCCCACGCCCTGGCCATCGCCCGACGGCGGGTGGCCTGTCTGCATCGCCCGGCACCGGCACTCGAGCCCACCCGGGCGGCCTGCGACCCCCGTTATCCGGCCGACGACATCCTCGGGCTGGTCCCGCGCGATACGCGCAGTGCCTGGGACGTGCGTGAGCTGATCGCGCGGCTGGTCGACGGTTCGGAGTTCGACGAGTTCAAGGCGCTTTACGGCACCACACTGGTCTGTGGCTTTGCATGGATCCACGGCTATCCCGTAGCGATTCTCGCCAACAACGGCATTCTGTTCTCCGAGAGCGCGCTGAAAGGCGCGCATTTCATCGAACTGGCCAATCGCCGCGGCATCCCGCTGGTGTTCCTGCAGAACATCACCGGCTTCATGGTCGGGCGGCGCTACGAGCATGCCGGCATCGCGCGTGACGGCGCGAAACTGGTCACCGCCGTGAGCTGCGCGCGGGTACCGAAGTTCACCGTGCTGATCGGCGGCTCTTTTGGCGCCGGCAACTACGGCATGTGCGGCCGCGCCTATCAGCCCCGCTTCCTGTGGATGTGGCCGAACGCGCGGATCTCGGTCATGGGCGGCGAGCAGGCGGCGAGCGTGCTGTCACTGGTGCGCGCTGGTGGCATCGAGGCGCGCGGTGGCCGCTGGTCCGACGACGAGCAGGCGGCGTTTCGCGAGGAGATCCGGCTGCAGTACGAGCGCGAGGGTCATCCCTATCACGCCAGCAGTCGCCTCTGGGACGATGGCGTGATCGACCCGCGCGACACCCGCCGGGTGCTCGGCCTGGGCCTGGCCGCCGCGGCGCATGCGCCGCTCGCGCCGGAGACGCCGTATGGCGTCTTCCGCATGTAGGCCCGCGCCATGTTCCGCCGCCTGCTGATTGCCAACCGGGGCGAGATCGCCTGCCGGATCATCGCCACCGCGCGCCGGCTCGGCATCACGCCGCTGGCGGTCTACTCCGACGCCGACCGCGACGCCCGCCACGTGCGCCTGGCCGATGAGGCCTTCTGCCTCGGCCCGGCCGAGGCCGCTCAGTCCTACCTGGACATCCCCCGGGTGCTCGAGGCCGCGAAGGTGCTGCGGGCCGATGCGGTACATCCCGGCTACGGCTTTCTGGCCGAGAACGCGGGCTTCGCCGAGGCCTGCGCCGCGGCCGGGCTGGTGTTCGTAGGCCCGCCCGCGCAGGCGATCCGCGACATGGGCGACAAGCGTCGAGCGAAGGCGCTGATGGCCGCGGCCGGCGTCCCGGTGGTGCCGGGCGATGCCGACGTGGCGCCGCCGCTGACCGGCGCCGGAGAGGCCGCGAGCGTGCCGGCGGCGCCCGGCGATCCAGCCGCCGAAGACGCGCGCCTGGCGGCCGCCGCCGAGGCGGTGGGCTACCCCGTGCTGCTCAAGGCCGCAGCCGGCGGCGGCGGCAAGGGCATGCGGGTGGTGGCGGCGGCCGAGTTGCTGGACGAGGCGCTGGCTGCGGCCCGCCGCGAGGCCCGGGCGGCCTTTGGTGACGACCGCCTGCTGCTGGAGAAATACCTCGCCGCCCCGCGGCATATCGAGGTCCAGGTATTTGCCGACACCCATGGCCAGGTGGTGCATCTGCATGAGCGTGACTGCTCGGTACAACGGCGCCATCAGAAAGTGCTCGAAGAGGCCCCCGCGCCGGGCCTGACCCCCGCGCTGCGCGGCGCGCTCGGTGAGGCGGCGGTGGCCGCCGCGCGTGCCATCGGCTACGTGGGGGCCGGCACCGTGGAGTTCCTCTGCCAGGACGGGCGCTTCTGGTTCATGGAGATGAACACGCGTCTGCAGGTCGAACATCCCGTGACCGAGGCGATCACCGGCGAGGATCTGGTCGCCTGGCAGCTGCGCGTCGCCGCCGGCGAGCCGCTGCCGCTGGCGCAGACCGACATTCCCTGCCACGGCCATGCTCTTGAGGCCCGCCTGTATGCCGAGGACCCGGCCCGCGGCTACCTGCCGGCGACCGGCACGCTCTGGCATCTGCGCCTGCCGACGGGGGAGGGCGTGCGGGTGGACAGCGGCGTCGACCAGGGGGATGTGATCACGCCGCACTATGATCCGATGATCGCCAAGCTGGTGACCCACGGGCGCGATCGGGCCGAGGCGCTTGCGCGCATGCGCCAGGCACTCGCGGCCACCGAAATCGCCGGTGTGGCCACCAACCTGTCGCTGCTCGGACGCCTTCTCGCGGATGCGGACTTCGCCCGCGGCGCGGTGAGCACCCGCTACCTCGAGGCGCGTCCGACGCTGGCCGCGCCCGCTGACCTGCCGGCGGCATGGCCCGCGCTGGCAGCACTGGCGCTGCACTGCACTGATCCCGCCGCCGTCGCGGGGGCGGGGCCGTGGGCCTCGGGCGATGCCTGGCGTCTGAACCTGCCGGGACGGGTGTGGTTGGAATTCACGCTCGCGGAGCAGGACCATGCCGGCTGGCTGGAGCGCGAGGGGGCCGGCTGGCGGGTGGCGCTCGAGGGGTGTCCGCCAGTCTGCATGAGTGCTCGGTGCCTCCCCGGGGCCCTCGACGTGACCTTCGCCGACCAGCGTCTGCGCCCGTCGATGGCGCGTCGGGGCGACACGCTGGTGCTGTGGCTGAGCGGTCAGGCCTGGCCGGTCCGCCAGCGCTATCCGGCAGAGGCGGCGGCCGCGGCCAGCGCTCCGGGCTCGCTGGCCTCACCCTTGCCCGGCCAGGTGATCGCCGTGCATGTCGCCGAGGGCGACAGGGTCACGGCCGGCCAGCCGCTGGTGGTGGTCGAGGCGATGAAAATGGAGCATGTCATCCGCGCGCCGCATGACGGGTGTATCCGGGCCCTGAATTTCGCACCCGGGGCGCGGGTTGACGAGGGCGAGGCCCTGCTGGTGCTGGCAGCGCCCGACTGACCGGCCTGCCCGAGGCTGCCTCTGTCTGGCCGGGTCGGGTACACTGGCAGGCCGGAAGAGCCCTGCACAGGGAAGCGCGTCATGCTCCGTTACCGTTTCGCCAGCCTGCTTGCCGCGACGCTGCTCGTCGCAGGATGTCAATCCGTGCCGACCATCACCACCGTCGATTACGTCGATATCGAGCGCTACATGGGCGACTGGTACGTGATCGCCAATATCCCCACCTTCCTCGAGCGCGACGCCCATAACGCCGTCGAGACCTACAGCCTGAACCCCGATGGCACCATCGATACCGTGTTCACCTTCCGCAAGGGCGGCTTCGATGGCGAGGAAAAACGCTACAATCCCAAGGGTTTCATTCGCAGCGAGAACAACGCCGAGTGGGGCATGCGTTTCGTCTGGCCGTTCAAGGCCGAGTTCCTGGTGATCTGGCTCGACGAGGACTACACCCAGACGGTGATCGGCCGCAGCAAGCGCGACTACGTCTGGATCATGGCCCGTGAGCCCACGTTGCCCGAGGACGAGTACCAGCGCATCCTCGAGTTTCTGGCCGCCGAGGGCTATGACATCGACAGCATCCAGAAAGTCCCGCAGTCCTGGCCGGAGGCCTCCTGAGCGGACGCCCGCGGGCTGCGGCAGAGCAACCACCGGCGGCGTCGAACGCCGCCCAGACATGGGGCCGCCCGGCGGCGCCAAGGGGGGGTAGATGAGCGATATACTCGACCGGCTTCATCAGGATCACCTCAATATGGTGCAGATCCTCAATGCCATCGAACGCGAACTGCGGCGCCTCGAGGGTCACGAGGCGGCCGATCTCCCGCTGGTCCATGATGCCCTGCACTACCTGACCAACTATGCGGATCTCTATCACCACCCGGTGGAGGATCGCCTGTTCGAACATCTCGAGCGCCTCGACCGGATCGATGACTCGACCCGCGATCAGGTGGTGCGATTGCGCGAGGAGCATCAGGCGCTTTACGTGAAGGGCAAGGCCTTCTTCGACGCCATTCGCGAGGTCGAGAGCGAGGTGGCGATGGAGCGTCGGGAGTTCGATCACCTCGCACGCGACTACCTCGACAGCCAGCGTCAGCACCTCGACTTCGAGGAGGCCATCATGTTCCCGCTGGCCCGGCGGGTGCTGGCGGCCGAGGACTGGGACGCGCTGGCCGGCGTCGGTGACATCGAGTCCGATCCGCTGTTCGGCCACCTGGTCCACCAGGAGTATGAGCGCCTCAAAAACGCGCTTTGAGCCGAATTTCGGCCCGCCAGGCCGATAAACCGATGCAGACTCGCGATCGAACCTGTAGGATTATCCTTGGGGACACGATGTCCGCGTTCCCGTCCGCGCACCGTGCGCGGTTCGAGCAAGACGAGGTGAGTATGGCTGAGAGGATCTCCGGGACCGTCAAGTGGTTCAGCGACGAAAAGGGCTTTGGCTTTATCCAGCAGGAGGGCGGTGCGGATGTGTTCGTGCATCACACGGGCATCTCCGGCGGCGGCTTCAAGAGCCTGGCCGAAGGACAGAAAGTGACGATGGAAGTCACCCAGGGCAAGAAGGGCCTGCAGGCCGAGAACGTTATCCCCGAGTAAGGATACCCGGGTGGGTGCGGCAGGGCCGCTGGCCGCATTGGCCGGCGGCCCTTGCCGGCCTGCTCGTTGCGCTCAGCGTCGCCTCGCCCCTCGCGGCGGAAGGGCTGTTGTTACGGCTCGCCGAGCGAGACTGGGCCCACACCCCCGGCATCATCTACGCCGCACAGCTCGATGGCGACATCGTCATGACGGGCGTTTACGGTCAGGCCAGCCTGGAGTTGGGTGTGCCGCTGACCCTGGAGGCCGTGATGCACGCGGGCTCCGTGGCCAAACCACTGATGGGCGTCACCTTGCTCAGGCTCGAAGCCGACGGGGTGCTGAGCCTGGACGACCCCCTCGCGCATCACCTCGACGATCTCCCGCCTCAGGCCGGCGCCGTCACGCTGCGCCAGCTGCTCCAGCACACCTCCGGTCTGAAGGACTACTGGGCCCTGTCCGGGCTGGCTGGCCAGCATTCGGCCGATCGCCGAACCCAGGCGGCAGCCCTGGCCCTGGTGCGTCGCCAGCAGGATCTGAACTTCCCCCCCGGCACCCGTCACCTCTACTCCAATACCGGCTATCTGTTGCTGGCCGAGCTGGTCGGCCGGGTCACCGGCCAGGCCTATCCGCAGTGGCTCGCCGACCATCTGTTTGCACCACTGGGGATGGACCGAAGCCGCCTGCTCGATGACCCGTTCGCGGTCGTCCCGGGTCTGGTGCCGGCTTACCGGCGCGCCGGCGACGAAGGCGAGGCCCGGCACCGCTACCAGCGTGATCCGCTGACCAGCGGCGTCTACGGCTCCGGCAACCTGGTGACCACCGTGCCCGACCTGCTGCGCTTCGGCGCCTACCTGCTGGCCGCCGATATCGACGGCACGCCCCTGCTGGCCCGCCTGGCCGAACAGCCCGAGCTACCCGGCGAGCCGCCCCCCGGGTACGGGCTGGGCGTGGGCCTCGGGGCATACCGGGGGCTCGCGACGGTGCACCACGGCGGCGCCAATGGCGGTTATCGCGCGCATCTGCTGCTGTTTCCCGGCGAGCGACTGGTGGTGGCGGTGCTGAGCAATGCCGGCCACCTGCGCGCCGCCACGATCGCCGAGGCCGTGGCCGACCGGGTGCTGGTGGCGCAGGGGCGGCTGCCGGCGGCGGCGCCAGC
>PWZL01000061.1 GCA_003567475.1 Gammaproteobacteria bacterium
GGCGGGCGTAGCGGGTCGCCGGCGAGGGCTGCGCAAACAATCCGGCCCGCACGGGATTGCCCACAACCCGCGCCTCGACCCCACGCCCGAAGGCCTCGGCAAAGGCGCAGAGCACGTGGTCAGCCACGCGCGCCAGCCAGCGGTTGGTCAGGCCGGCGACCGAGTTCTGCTCATGGATGACCAGCGGGACACGGGCGAGCCAGGCGGCGATGCCGCCGGGGCCTGCGGCGTATCCACCCATGCCGAGCACCGCCCGCGGGCGCACGCGGTGCAGCACGCCACGGGCCTGCCACACCGCGCGCAGCAGGCTGAACGGCGCCAGCAGGCGGGTGAGCAGGCCCTTGCCGCGCACGCCGCCGACATCCAGCCATTCGATCGGCAGCCCCGCCGCCGGCACCAGCCGCGACTCGATGCCGCGGCGGGTGCCGAGCCAGACCACGGGGACATCGCGCCGCGCCAGTTCCGTCGCCACCGCCAGCGCCGGGAACACATGCCCGCCCGTACCGCCGGCCATGATCAGCACCGGCGCGCTCATGCCGCACCTCGGGCGCGCCGGCGTCGGCGGGCGGGGGGGGGCTGCTCGGGCTCGCCGAGCGCAAGCTCGTGGCGGATGCGCAGCAGCAGACCGATCGCCGCCAGGGTAACGATCATGCTGCTGCGGCCGTAACTCACCAGTGGCAGCGTCAGCCCCTTGGTGGGCAACAGCCCCATGTTCACGCCGATATTGATGAACGCCTGCAGGCCAAGCCACACGCCGATGCCCAACGCCACATAGGCGGCGAACGGGCGCTCGGCCCGCGCGCAGGCCTGGCTCAGGGTGAAGCAACGAATCACCACAGCGGCGAACAGGCCGATGGTGATGAGGGCGCCGACCAGTCCGAACTCCTCGGCCAGCACCGCGAAGACAAAGTCCGTATGCGCCTCGGGCAGGTAGAACAGCTTCTGGACGCTGCTCCCCAGACCCACGCCGAACCACTCGCCGCGGCCAATCGCGATCAGCGACTGGGTCAACTGAAAGCCGGCGTCCAGCGGGTCGGCCCAGGGGTCCATGAAACTGGTGAGTCGGGCCAGCCGATAGGGCGTGGTCACCGCCAGTGCCACCAGCGCCGCGGTGGCGGTGACGGCCACCAGCAGGAAATCCCGTAGCCGCGCGCCACCGACGAACAGCAGCGCCACGGCAGTCACCACCAGCACGGTGGCGGCGCCGAAATCAGGCTGCAGCAGCAGCAGCGCGGCCGCCAGGCCCACGAACACCATGGGCCGCGCGAAACCGGCAAAGCTGGTGGCCAGCGCATCCTGGCGGCGCACCATGTAACCGGCCAGGTAAATGATCATCAGCAACCGCGCCGGCTCCGAGACCTGCAGGTTGATGCCCGCCAGGCGCAGCCAGCGGGTCGCCCCGTTCACGGTGACACCGACCCCGGGCAGCAACACCACCACCAGCATGGCCAGCGCGGCAGCCAGCACCACGAAGCTGAACCGCTGCCACAGGCGCATCGGAATCAGCAGCGTGACCGCGGCCACGGCGATCCCGACACCGAGGGCGAACAGCTGACGGTAGAGGTAGGCCAGCGGCGACTGGAACTCCCGTTCAGCAATCGTGATCGACGCCGAGGCCAGCATCACCAGACCGATGCCGACGATCGCGAGGGTCAACGACAACAGCAGGCCGTCGAGCTGCCAGTGCCCGAGACGCAGCGTGCGCGGACTGGCCACCGCCGCGCTCATGGCCGGGCCTCCAGCACCGCGGTGGCAAAGGCCAGGCCGCGAGCGCGGTAGTCCGTGTACATGTCGAGACTGGCGCAGGCGGGCGAGAGCAGGACAGTGTCGCCCGGATGGGCGAGCGCGCGGGCCGCCGACACCGCCTCGTCCATGTCGGCCACGCGACGGATGGGGGCGACCTCTGCCAGGGCGGCCGCCAGAAGCTCGGCATCACGCCCAAGCAGAACGATCCCGCGGGCGCGTCCGGCCAGCGCGCGGGCCAGCGGGGAGAAGTCCCGATCCTTGGCGACCCCGCCAGCGATCAGCACCAGCGGGCCGTCCAGCCCCTGAACTGCGGCCAGCGTGGCGCCGAGATTGGTGCCCTTGGAATCGTTGATCCAGGTCAAGCCGTCCTCGGTGGGCACGGTCTCGCAGCGATGCGGCAGCCCCCGAAACGCGGCCAGCGCCTGCACCGCATCCTCGACCGCAGTGCCGGCCGCCTCGGCCAGTGCCAGCGCCGCGAGCGCATTGGCGATGTTGTGGCGCCCGCCGATCCGCAACGCCGAGGCCGCCAGCAACGGGGTATCGCCGTGGCACAACCAGGGCTCGCCGTCGAGGATCCGCACACCGTACTGTCCGGCGTCCGGCGCCCCCAGCGTGACTTCGATGCAATCCCGGGCGGCCGGCACCATCGCCATGACCAGTGGATCGTCCAGGTTCACCACGCAGGTCTCGGCGTGGTCGTAGATCCGCGACTTCAGGCCGGCGTAACGCTCGAGGCTGCCATGACGGTCGAGATGGTCAGGGCTGACGTTGAGCACCGCGGCCGCGCGTGCGGGCAGGCGCGCCGTCTGCTCCAGCTGGAAGCTCGAGACCTCCAGCACATAGAACTGCGGCGCTTCCCCGGCGAGCAGCTCCAGTGCCGCGGGCCCGAGATTGCCACCGGCCTTCGCGCTCATGCCCCCGGCGTGGAGCATTGCCGCCACCAGGGTCGTGACCGTGCTCTTGCCATTGGTTCCGGTAATGGCCACGACCGGCGCATCGGCCTCGGCGAAGAACAGGTCGAGTTCGCCCAGCACCGGGAGCCCCCGCGTGCGCGCCTCGCCGAGCAGCGCCAGCGTGGGCGGGAGTCCCGGCGAGACGATCACCCGATCGACCCGCTCGAGCAGCTTCGAGCTGAAGTCGCCCAGCCGCAGTCCCTGCTCGCCCAGCAGCGCCCGCAACTGTGCCGCGGCGGGCGGCGCCTCGCGGGTGTCGGCCACCACCACCGAGAGTCCCCGCCGGCGCAGAAAGCGCGCGCAGGCCAACCCGGTGACGCCGGCACCGAGCACCAGACTGCGTGGACGTGCGCCGGTGCGGGGGGGGTCGCCGGGCGGGCGGCGGACCGGCATGGCGGCGACCGTACTCATCGGATCTTCAGACTCGCCAGACCGATGAGCACGAGGATCACCGTGATGATCCAGAACCGCACGATCACCTTCGGCTCGGCCCAGCCCTTCAGCTCGTAATGATGATGCAGCGGCGCCATGCGGAACACACGCCGACCGGTGGTCTTGTAGGAAATCACCTGGATCATCACCGAAACGGTCTCGATGACGAACCCCCCGCCCATGATCAGCAGCACGATTTCCTGGCGCACGGTCACCGCCACCACCCCGAGGGCGGCCCCCAGCGCCAGTGCGCCGACGTCGCCCATGAACACCTGGGCGGGATAGGTGTTGAACCAGAGAAACCCGAGTCCCGCCCCGGCCAGCGCCGCGCAGAACACCAGCAGTTCGCCCGTGCCGGCGACGTAGGGAATATCGAGGTAGGCCGCGAAGTTCACGTTGCCTGCGGCGTAGGCGAACACCCCGAGGGCCGCGGCCACCATCACTGTGGGCATGATCGCCAGGCCGTCCAGGCCATCCGTGAGGTTGACGGCGTTGGAGCTGCCCACGATGACCAGCCACACCAACGGGATGTACAGCAGCCCCAGCGGCAGCAGCAGGTCGGGGAAATACGGGATGAGTAACGAGGTCTCCACCGGGCCGGTGGCGGTGGTGTAGAGCACCACGGCGGCCACCAGCGCAACCACCGTCTGCCAGAACATCTTCCAGCGGGCGATCAGTCCACGGGTGTCGCCGAGCACCAGCTTCTTGTAGTCGTCGATGAATCCGATCACCCCGAAGGCCAGGGTGGTGAGCAGCACGATCCACACGTAGCGGTTGGACAGATCCGCCCACAGCAGCGTGGCCACAGCAATGGCGACCAGGATCAGCGCACCGCCCATGGTCGGCGTGCCCGCCTTGGGCAGATGCGACTGCGGGCCCTCGGCGCGCACCTGCTGGCCAATCTGGCGGCGGGTCAGGCGGCGGATCATGGCCGGTCCGAGCAACAGCGAAAAGGCCAGCGCGGTCAGCGCGCCGAGGATGGCGCGCATGGTGATGTAGCCGAACACGTTGAAGCCGGAGTAGAAGCGGGTGAGGTATTCCGTTAGAGACAGCAGCATGGTCAGTGTTCCGTCTGCGCGTCGGGCGGTGCCAGCCGCGCGACCAGGCGATCGAGGCCGGCCGTGCGCGAGGCCTTGACCAGCACGGTGGTTCCCGGGGCGAGCTCTGGGGCGAGCACCGTCTCGGCCTCATCGAGATCGCCGGCGACACGCGCCGTGGCGCCGAACGCCGCCGCGGCAGCCGCCGCCAGCGGACCGATGCACAGCAGGCCATCGAGCCCCGCAGCGCGTGCGGCCTGCCCCAGCTCGGCATGCATCGCCTCCGCCTGCTCGCCGAGCTCGCCCATGTCGCCCAGCACCAGCCAGCGCCGCCCGGGCAGCGTCGCCAGGGTGGCGATGGCGGCGTGCACCGAGCCGGGGTTGGCGTTATAGCTGTCATCGAACACCACCGCGCCGCCGCGCCCGGCCAGCGGCCGCAGCCGCCCGGCGGGATTGCGGCAGGTGGCCAGCCCCGCCTTGACGTCGGCGAGACCGACGCCCGCGGCCACGGCCGCGGCGGCGGCGCCCAGGGCGTTGCGCACGTTATGCACGCCGGCCATCGGCAGCTTCACCTCGGTCTCGCCCAGCGGACAGACCAGGCGGAAATGCAGCCAGGGCGCGGCCGCATCGCCGGCACTGCGGACGTCGCGCGCCGTGAACTCAGCCTCGGCCTCGATGCCGAATCGCACCACCGGCCGCCGGGCGCAAAGCTCCAGCCACAGGGGCGCGTAGCGGTCATCTGCATTCACCACTGCGGTGGCGCGCTCGGGCAGCTCCCGAAACAGCTCGCCTTTGGCCCGGGCCACGCCGTCGAGCGACCCGAAGCCCTCGAGGTGGGCCGGCCCGGCATTGGTCACCAACCCGACAGTCGGCTGGGCCAGCGTGGTCAACCGCGCGATCTCACCGGCGTGATTCGCGCCCATCTCGACCACCGCGGCGCGGTGCCGGCGCTCCAGACGCAGCAAGGTCAGCGGCACGCCGATCTCGTTGTTCAGATTGCCGCGGGTGGCCAGCACCGGGCCGCGCTCGGCCAGGATGGCACGCAGCATCTCTTTCACGGTGGTCTTGCCGTTGGAGCCGGTGAGGCCGATCAGCGGGCCGGCAAAGCCCCGACGACGATGGGCGGCCAGCCGCTGCAGGGCCGTCAGCGTGTCGGGCACCAGCACCTGCGACACCGGCGCGTCGACCGCACGGCCGACCAGCACGCCGGCGGCGCCGGCGGCACGGGCAGCCTCGACGAAGTCGTGTCCATCGAAACGCGGCCCGACGAGCGCCACGAAAAGGTGCCCCTTGACCAGCGTACGGGTATCGATCGACACCCCGTCGAACGTGCTGTCGGGCCCGATCAGTTCGCCCCCGGTCACCAGCGCCACGTCCTCGAGCGTATCGGGCGTCATCGCAGCGCCTCCAGCACATCGCGGACGACCGCGGCATCGCTGAACGGCAAGACCTGGTCCCGGAACTGCTGGCTATGCTCATGGCCCTTGCCGGCCACCAGCACCACGTCACCGGCCGCGGCTTCACCAATCGCGGCTGCGATGGCGGCACGCCGGTCGCGGATCACGCGCGCGCCGCGGCGGCCCGCGCCCCGTTGGATCGCCTCGATGATCTCCCCACCGTCTTCACCGCGCGGATTGTCATCGGTGAGGATCACCGCGTCGGCCAGCCGCGTGGCCACTTCGCCCATCAGCGGACGTTTCTCTCGATCACGTTCGCCGCCACAGCCGAAGACGCAATACAGCCGCCCATGGGGTCGCTGTTCACGCAGCGCTTCCAGCGCCCGCTCGAGCGCATCGGGGGTGTGGGCGAAGTCGACGACCACCAGCGGCGCGTGGCCGGCGCCCCCGAACACCTGCATCCGTCCAGGCGGCGGCACGACGCGGGCCAGCCGGGCGGCGGCGCGCTCGGCGGGCAGCCCGAGAGCGACGAGGATGCCCAGGGCCAGCGCGAGGTTGCTGGCGTTGAAGCGCCCCACCAGCGGACTCTCGAGCTCGCCATGCTCACCGTCCAGCGACCAGGCCAACGCCAGCCCCCCGCTCGCCGAGGGCCCCGCGCGGGCCACCAGCCGGCGGCCCGTGCCGCCGGCGAGGCCGTTCAGAGATACCGCGAGCGACGAGACGCCGGCGGGCAGCGCGGCGAGCAGGCGCGCGCCCTGGGGATCGTCGGCATTGATCACGGCCGAGTCGAGACCCGGCCAGGCGAACAGCCTCGCCTTGGCCGCGGCGTACGCGTGCAGACTGCCGTGGTAGTCGAGATGCTCATGGCTCAGGTTGGTGAACGCGGCGACGCGCAGGCGCACGCCATCCAGACGCGATTGATCCAGCGCATGCGACGAGGCCTCCAGCGCGCCGTATCGGCAGCCGGTGCTGCGGGCCTCGGCAAGCCAGCGGTGCAGCGTGATCACGTCGGGGGTGGTGAGTGTCGCGGCGGCGAGCGCGGCGGGCCGGCCGTGCCCCAGCGTGCCCACGTAGGCGCAGGGATGATGGTCGGCTTCCAGCGCACGGGCGACCAGCCAGGCCACGGTGGTCTTGCCATTGGTGCCGGTCACGGCCGCGAGCGCCATGCCGGCAGACGGCTGCTGAAAAAAACGATCCGCCATCGCCCCCAGCCTGGCCCGCAGCAGCGGCGCGCGGAGCCCGGCCACGGGGTGCGGCAACGTCGGCGGCGTCACCCCCTCAGCCGGCTCCCAGGCCACCGCGACGGCACCGCGCTCGAGCGCCTCATCGAGATGCTCCAGACCGTGGCCGCGGCGCCCGGCAAGCGCCACGAACAGGCCACCCTGCTGCACTTCGCCACTATGCAGGCTGAGATCCTGCACCCGCAGATCGGCCACGCCGACCGGGCAGTCGCTGAACAGCACGCCGAGGGCCATGCCCGTGTCGGGACGGATGGCGCGCATCATGGGCCCACCCCGGCGCGGATGATGCGCTGTGCATCCCGAGTGGGCAGCTGGTCTGGCGGCACGGCCAGCAGGCGTAGCGCGTCGGAGACGATCTGCCCGAACACGGGCGCGGCGACCTCGCCCCCGTAGAACCCGCCGGTCCGGGGCTCGTCGATCACCACCACGACGGCCAGCCGCGGATCACTGGCCGGGGCCAGACCGGCAAACAGCGACAGATGCCGCGTCTCCGAATAGCCCCCGGCCACGGCCTTGCGCGCGGTCCCGGTCTTGCCGGCCACGCTGTAGCCCTGTACCGCCGCGCGGTTGCCCGTGCCGGCCGGGGTCACCACCGCTTCCATCATCTGCATCACCGCAGCCGCGGTCTCGGAGCTCAGCCGTCGCTCACCCGCCGGGGCCTCATCCAGCGCCACCAGCGAAATGCCCCGCGCCACCCCGCCGGCGCCGATCAGCGCGTAGGCCTGGGCCAGTTGCAGCGTGGTCATCGACAGGCCGTAGCCGAAGGCCATGGTGGCCTGACCGATCGGCCGCCACAGCGTGTGGTGATGCAGCAAGCCGGCCGATTCGCCGGGGAAGCCCGAGGTGGTCGGCCGGCCGAGGCCGAAGCGGTCGAGCACCTGCCACATCTCCAGAGGCTCGAGATCCATGGCCACGCGCACCGCCCCGACGTTGCTGGACTGCGCCATCAGCGTGGTCAGGTCGATGCGGCCGAGGTTGCGCCGATCCTCGATCCGGCGGGTACCGACCTGCGTGAAGCCTGGCGCGGTGTCGACCCAGGCATCGGCACGGTAGCGCCCGGACTCCAGTGCGGCGGCGACGATCAGCGGCTTGAAGGCCGAGCCGGGCTCGAAGATGTCGGTGGCGGCGCGGTTGCGGTAGCGGTCGACGGCGAACTGCGAGCGGTCGTTGGGGTTGTAGGCCGGCTGATTGACGATGGCCAGCACCTCGCCGGTGCGAACGTCCAGCACCACGGCCGAACCGGAGATCGCATCGTGGCGCGCCACCGCGGCCTTGAGCTCGCGGTAGGCGAGATACTGCAGACGCAGGTCGATGCTCGTGCGCAGGGTGCGTCCCGGCCGCGCCGGACGGACACTCTCGACGTCCTCGATCACGCGCCCGAAGCGGTCGCGCAGCACGCGCTTGACGCCAGGCTCACCCCGCAACCAGGGGTCGAAGGCAAGCTCCAGCCCCTCCTGTCCGCGGTCGTCGATGTTGGTGAAGCCCAGCAGATGACCACTGACCTCACCGGCGGGGTAGTAACGGCGGTATTCACGCTGCAGGTGGACGCCGGGCAGCTGCAAGGCCATCACCCGCGCAGCCTGGTCGGGACGCATGTGCCGACGCAGGTACAGGAACTCCCGGTGGGTGTTGCTGGTGAGCTGGCGTGCCAGCCACTGGGGGTCGCGCTCGAGCGCACGCGCCAGCTCGGGCAACCGCTCGATCGCCACCGTCAGCTCGCGGGGATTCGCCCAGACACTGTCCACTGGCGTACTGACGGCCAGCGGCTCGCCATGGCGATCGGTGATCGGACCACGGTGGGCGGCGATCTCGGCGCGCCGGATATGCCGGGCCTCGCCCTCGGCAGCGAGAAAGGCGTTATCGATCACCTGGAGTTCCACCGCGCGCACGCACAGCACCACGACGGCGATCACGAATCCACCGAGCACGAACAGGCTGCGGGTGCGGAAACGCTGGACGTCGACCGATTCCCGACGGGGGCGGCGGGCCATCTCAGGGCGCTCCGGAGACGATCATGATGTCTTCAGGCCGTGGCGGGCGCATCATCAGTTCGCGCCGCACCACCGCCTCGATCCGTCCGTGCGTGGCCAGCGCACCCTGCTCGATCTGCAACCGGCCCCAGTCGACCTGCAGCCGATCGCGCTCGCCTTCGAGCCGCTGCAGCTCGATGAACAACTGGCGGGCTTCATGGCGCGCGGTAACCCCGGCGAGCGCCGAAACCACCACGGCGGCAAACAGCAGCACAATCACCGCGAGGTCGAAAAGCAGGCCACCATGGCGCATGGTCACAAGCGCTCCGCCGCGCGCAGCACCGCACTTCGGGCGCGCGGGTTACGGGTCAGTTCGGCCTCGCCGGCACGCACGGCGCGGCCGTGCAGCCTGAGCGTGGGCCGGGCGTGATCCGGCATGTCAGGCAAGCCGGCGTACACCGGGTCCGGACGGCTGCGGCGGCGCAGGAAGCGCTTGACCATGCGGTCCTCCAGGGAGTGGAAGCTGATGACGCACAGCCGCCCACCCTGCACCAGCAGATCGGCCGCTTCGGCAAGCGCCGTCTCGAGCGCCTCGAGCTCACGGTTGATGAAGATGCGGATGGCCTGAAAGCTCCGGGTGGCCGGGTGTTTGCGCTCGCGGTGCCCGGGCAGTGCGCCCGCCACCAGCGCCGCCAGCCGGCCGGTGGTCGCGATCGGCGCCTCGGCGCGCGCCTCGACCAGGCGGCGGGCGATCCGCCGCGCATGGCGTTCTTCGCCGTAATCACGCAGCACCCCGGCGATCTCCTCCGGAGAGGCCATCGCCAGCCATTCGGCTGCACTCTGTCCGGCTTGTGGGTTCATGCGCATGTCCAGCGGCCCGTCCGACTGAAAACTGAAACCCCGCGCCGGATCGTCGAGTTGCGGTGAAGACACCCCGAGATCCAGCAGCACGCCATCCACACCCCCCTGGCCCAGCGCCTCACCGGCCAGCCGCGCCAGGTCGGCAAAATTGCCGCGGCGCACCGCCACCCGCGGGTCGCCGCCCAGGCGCGCCTCGGCATCGGCCACCGCCGCCGGGTCCTGGTCGATGACCAGCAGCCGACCGGCGTCGCCCAGCTGCGCCAACAGCGCCGCGGCATGCCCGCCGCGACCGTAAGTCGCGTCGATGTAGCGACCGCCGGCGCGCGGCGAAAGCGCCTGAAGAACCTCTTCAAGCAGGACCGGGACATGCATCGCCATGGCCCGGCTCAGAGCGACAGGTGCTCGAGTTCCGCCGGCAGGTCAGGCCTGTCGTCGTCCTCCGCAGCCAGCCACTCGTCACGCCGCGCATTCCAGCGCGCCTCATCCCACAGCTCGAACTTGTTGCCCTGACCGATCAGCATCGCCTGGCGCTCGAGACCGGCGAACTCACGGAGTTCGCGGGGCAGCAGCAGTCGGCCATTGCCATCCATCTCCAGCTCGGCGGCATAGCCCACCATCAGGCGCTGGAGGCGACGGGCTTGCTTGTTGAGGCTGGGCAGGCGCACGAGCTTGCGCTCGATCTCCTCCCAGTCGGGCAGCGGATACATGAGCAGGCAGTAGTCACGGTCCACCGTGACGACCAGCTGGCCGTCGCAACGGTTCTGGATGCGCTCGCGATAGCGCGTGGGCACGGCAAGCCGCCCCTTGGTATCCAGCGTGACTTTGGTGGCTCCCCTGAACATGTGCGCATCCGGGCGTGGCGAACCCTGTTTTCCCACTTTTCACCACTTTGAGACACTATAGGGAGCGCGCGGGCCTGGTGTCAACCGCGGACCGGGCTTATTTTTTGTTTTTCGACAAACACTTAGAGCAGCATGCGGAAGGCGCCTCGCAAGCCGAAGCCGCCGGCTAAAACTGTAAAACAGGGGCTTACGCCAGCTTCCTGAATTTGTTTAGAGATTGGGGCTGGCGATCGGGCGTGGGGGATGGCCGGGGACCTACGGCCCGCGAGGCGGCTGCGGGCGGGCCATCGCAGGCACGCCTGAGGGGGATGAAGGTGGGGAGCCGGCCTGTAAGCCGGGTTCTGTCGTGGACAGCCATTCATCTGGGGCCCGTGTCACCACGGGCCTCGAGCGACCTACCCGGGAGCACGCGGGGCGTGCGTTGCCGCGCTTTCGCGCAGCGGCTCCCCTATTTGGTCTTGCTCCGGGTGGGGTTTACCCTGCCACGGCTGTTACCAGCCGCGCGGTGCGCTCTTACCGCACCTTTTCACCCTTACCGTCGCGAACGACGGCGGTATATTTTCTGTGGCACTTTCCGTGGGCTCGCGCCCCCCAGGCGTTACCTGGCACCCTGCCCCAGGAGCCCGGACTTTCCTCCCCGCAGCCAAGGCTGCGGCGCGGCTGTCCGGCCGACTCCCCGGCGCACAGCTTACTCCTCGTCAGTCCCCCGGTCATCTCCCGGTGCGCCCTGCACCCAGCGGCGCAGCCGGTTGGGGCGCGCGCCGGTAATGGCGGCGGTCAGGCGCACGGCCTCGCGGGGGGGCAGCTGCGCGGCAACCAGCGCGAGGACCCGCCTGGCCTCGTGCTCCTCAGCCGCCACGGCAGCCGCCCCCGCCACCACCAGCACACATTCGCCGCGGACTGGCACCTCGCCCGCCCCCGCGGCGGCCGCGAGCTCGGCGAGGCTGCCATGCAGCACCTGCTCATGCAGCTTGGTGAGCTCCCGCGCGAGCGTAGCCTCGCGCGCCGCGCCAAGACAGGTCACCAGGTCAGCGAGGGTCTCGGCCAGCCGGTGGATCGCCTCGTAGAACACCAGGGTGCGCGTCTCGGGCGCCAGCGTCTCCAGTCGGGCACGACGTGCGGCCTGCCGCGTAGGCAGGAAGCCCTCGAAGATGAACCGGTCGGTCGGCAGACCGGCCACCGACAGGGCCGCGATGGCCGCGCAGGCCCCCGGGATCGGCGAGACCCGGTGACCGGCCTGCAGGGCCGCCCGTACCAGCAGATAGCCCGGATCGGAGATCAGCGGCGTACCGGCATCGCTGACCAGCGCCAGCGAGCCGCCGGCGGCAAGACGCGCGAGCAGGGGCCTGAGGCGTGCCGTTTCGTTGTGTTCGTGCAGGGAAATCAGCGGGACAGACAGGCCCAGGCGTGATAGCAATTGCCCAGTGCGCCGGGTATCCTCAGCCGCGATCGCGTCGACCGCCGCCAGCGTGTCGCGCGCGCGCGTGCCGAGGTCGCCCAGGTTGCCGATGGGCGTGGCGACGACGAACAGAACTCCCGTGGATCCGGTCAAACGGACTCTCCTGCTGCAGTGGAGACGTCGAGTCTGCCAGCGAACGTGCGACCTCGCAGCAGCCAAGATTTTCGGAGGACAGCCTCATGACCCTGGCACTGGCTTTTCCCAGACGACTGGCCGCCCTGGCCGCCCTGACCGTCGCCGTGCTGACCGGCTGCGCGGACCTGCCGCTCTCGCGTGACCCTGGCGCATTCCAGATGGCCGAACAGCGGGCGGCGCTGCTGGCCGACGCCGGGCAACACCTCGAGGCGGCACGGGAGTACGCGCGGCTTGCGGCGGACGGGCTGCCGGAGCAACGGGTGCGCATGGCAGCGCTGGCGGCCGAGCAGTACCGGCTGGCCGATCGACCCGAAGATGCA
>PWZL01000043.1 GCA_003567475.1 Gammaproteobacteria bacterium
AGGAGCGCGGGCCGATCACCCTGCGCGCCACGCCGCTGGCCCACAGCACCCTCGGGATCACCGACGATCCGGAGGAGCAGCTGGTCGCCCCCTCCGAGTCCGCTCCCGCGGTCACACCACCGCGCCGCGGCAGCGGCACCAAGCAGGAAGCGGTGATCGCAATGCTTCGCGCCGAGGGCGGCGCCACCATCGACGAGATCACGAGCGCCACGCAATGGGCACCGCATTATGCCGATGCCCGGATTATGCCGATATAGCTGTGTAAGCTGTTGTTTCTGGAGGGGACCGCTGCGAAGGGGTTGGCATAATCAGAGGGCTTCCAGGAAGGCGAGGAGTTTGTCCGTCGGCCGGAAGCGGCCGGGTTTCGTCGTAATCGGGGCTGTCCTTTCGAGGGCGCGTTCCTTGATCTGCAGGTCCGCGTGCAGGTAGATCTGGGTCGTCTCAACCTGTTCGTGACCGAGCCAGAGCGCGATCACCGCTGTGTCGATACCGGCTTGCAGCAGGCGCATGGCCGCCGAATGCCGCAGCACATGCATGGTCACCCGCTTGCGCGCCAGGGATGAGCACCGGGCCGTCGCGTCCTTGACGTATCCGGCCATGCGGCGTTCAAGCGCATCGCGGCTGAGGGCGCGTCCGGTCCGTGTCGGGAACAGCGGGTCTGCTGGCTGACCGGCCCGCTCGGCCAGCCAGGCCCTCATCACGGCAACAGTGCCAGATGTGAGCGGCGTGATCCGTTGCTTTCGACCCTTGCCGGTGCAGCAGATATGCGCACCGGCTCCGAGATGGATGTCGGCGCGGGTCAGCCCGATCAGTTCGGAGGCCCGAAGGCCCGTCTGGACGGCGAGACCGAACAGCGCCGTGTCGCGTCGCCCGGTCCAGGTTGTCCGGTCCGGTGCGGCCAGCAGGGCATCAATCTCTGCCTCGGTCAGCCAGGTCACCAGCCGCCGCTCGAAGCGCTTCGGCGGAATGGCCAGCACCCGTTCGATGGTGGCGGCATGTTCGGGATGGCGCAGGGCGGCATACCGGAACAGGGCCCGGATCGCGGCCAGTCGGGCGTTGCGGGTGCGCACGCCATTCTGTCGTTCGTGCTCGAGGTGGTTGAGGAAAGCGCCGATCAGAGGCGCATCGAGATCGTCGATGTCGAGCTTTCCCGGCGGCTTGCCGCATCGTTCCGATGCGAAGACCAGCAGCAGCCGCAGCGTGTCGCGATAGGCCTGAACCGTGTTCGGGCTGACCTGGCGCTGGCGGATGAGGCGGTCGGTGAAGAAGGCCTGCAGGGTCGTGGCGAGCGCGGTCATGCGTCACCCGCCAGGTGGCGCTCGAGCCTTTCGCCTGCCAGGCCCAGCAGTTCCGGCGCCGCCGACAGGTACCAGTAGGTGTCGCCGGGATCGGCATGACCGAGGTAGGTGGACAGGATCGCGAGGCGGGAGCTGGGGTCGCCTGTCCGGTAATCGTCGACAATGGTACTGACGGCGAAGCTGTGCCTCAGATCGTGGATCCGGGGTCGGCACGCCGCCGAGCGGGGAGTGATGCCGCAATGATGCAGCAGCTTCTTGAAGGTTGGCTGCACGACCGTATAGCGCAGCCGCTTGCCTGTCGCGCTGATCAGCAGGGCCGGCATGCCCGCAGGATTGGGGCGGTCATCCCGTATGAGGTAGTCCTGCAAGGCAGCAACTGTCGTAGGGTGCAGCGGCAATGCGCGCGCTTTGTCGAACTTCCCGTGCCGGATGATCACCAGGCCGCCGTCCGCGTCAAAGTCGTCGCGGTCGAGACCGATCGCCTCGCCGATCCGCATGCCGGTCGCAGCCAGCAGGCCGATCAGCGTCCGGTAGGTCGCCTGCACATACGAACCGCGCAGGATCTCCGTTGCGCGCATCAGTTCGGCGATCTCATGCGACGTGTAGAGATAGGGCGTCGCGCGACGTCCTCGCGCTGGAAGCAGATCGTCCGGCGGCACCTCGCTCACCCCATCGAGCGCGTGCAGGTGCCGGGCGAAGAGACGTACCTCGGCCAGACGCCGGGAGGTCCAGATCGGGGCGGCACCCGCAGGCAGGTTCGCCCAGGCCAGCGCCGTCTCGGTCCGGACATGGGTCTCGCCACGATCCTCGGCGAAGGTCACGAACTGGCCGACAAGTCGCTCGGCCTTGTCCATCTTGTAGCCTAGGGCACGTCGCAGGGTCAGATAATCGGCAAGGGCATTGCGCAGGTGGCTCATAGCGCGCCCTCCGGCCAGGGGCGTGCGATCAGGCGCAGGGGGTCGCGGTCGACCTTCGCGTAGATCGCCGTGGTCGCGACACGACGGTGACGAAGCAATTGGCCGATCTCCGGCAGGGACGCACCGGCGCGCAGGAGCTCCGTTGCCGCCGTATGGCGCAGGCGATGCGCATGGACACGCCCGAGGCCCGCGCGCCGGGCGGCGTCCGCCACGATGCCGCTCACGCGGCTGGACCCAAGCACATGGTGGGGCGCGAAGTGCCGAACGAACACGGTCCGCCCTTGGGCGTCCGCCGGTCGGGCGCTTGCCAGGTATTCAGCCACCAAGTGCCCGACATCGGCAGGAAGGGGCAGCTGTTCGTGACAATTGCCCTTGCCGCGCACGCGGATCGTGCCCACGCGCCAGTCGATGTCGTCGAGCTCGAGCCCGGCGACTTCACCGCGCCGAAGGCCGAGCCGGACCAGCAGGGTCAGGATCGCCAGATCGCGGCAACCGACCGCGGTGTTGGCATCGCAGGCCGCGAGCAGACGCCGCACCTGATCGGGCTCGAGCCCCCTGG
>PWZL01000090.1 GCA_003567475.1 Gammaproteobacteria bacterium
AGGGCACTCATGTGCAGCAGCCGCCGGACGCCAGCCTCGCGGGCCGCGTGCACGACGGTGCGGGTGAACTCGGGATGCGCGCGGCGGAAGCCTGAGCCGTCGCGGCCGCGTTCATTGAGGATGCCGACCAGATTGACCACCACGTCGCAGCCGCGCAGCCGTGCGACCAGCCGGTCCTGATCGTACGGGTCGTCCTGGACCAGCGTCAGGCTGGGCAGCACCAGGAGGTGACGGCCCCCTTCGCGATAGCGGCTCGGGACCAGCAGGCTGCGGCCGTCGCGTGCCAGTCGGGTGGCCAGCCGGGTGCCGAGGAAACCCGTGCCCCCGAGAATGCAGATGGTGTTTTCAGACATGGCGGAATTATAAGCCAGCCGCAGGCACGTCGCGCATGATCTCGGCGAGCGTCAGCTCCTCACCGGTCAATCGCCAGTGGAAGATCGCCTTGCTGGCCATGACCCGGTGGACATAGGCCCGTGTTTCGTCGAAGGGGATCAGTTCGATCCAGGCATCAGCCGGCAGCGGCGCCTCGGGCAGCCAGCGCTGTACCCGTGTCGGTCCGGCGTTATAGGCGGCGGTGGCCAGCACGAAATGCTGGTCGAAGCGCGCCAGCATGCGCTCGAGATACCGGGTGCCCAGGCGGATATTGGTGTCCGGATCGACCAGTGTCGCCAGGCCCTGGAAGGGCAGGCGGAGTTCGCGGGCGACTTCGCGACCGGTGGCGGGCATCAGTTGCATGACCCCGATCGCACCGGCCGGTGAGGCGATATCGGGCACGAACAGGCTTTCGTTCCGCGCCACGCCGATCGTCCAGGGGCTCGGCAGGCGCGCCTGTGCAGCGGTTTCGCTGAAGCGATCCTGCCAGGCCAGCGGGTAGCGGATCTCGAGGTCATCCATCAGCCCGGCCCGGGCCGCGGTCGCAATGGCGCGCGAGTGCCAGCCCCACTCATGGGCGAGCAGGGCGGCCTGCGCCAGCGCTTCAGGCGGGAGGTTGGCGATAGCCTGCGCCCACGCGCTGCGCCCGCGGCTGTCCAGTCCGACCTTGAACAGTTCACGCGCGTGAATGAACTCTGGACGCGCCTCCAGCGCCAGGCGCAACCGCAGATCGACCGGGGTCGGTCGATGCTGCAGAGCCTTGGGGCGGCCGCTGCGTTCGGCGGCGAGAAAACCGTAGAGGTTGCGCTCGTCGGCCACCTGCCGGAAGGTTGCGGCGGCCTGCTCGGGCTGCGCCAGTGCCTCCAGCGCCCGACCCCGCCAGAAGCGCAGTGTGGTGTCGTCCTCAGCGGTGGTCGTGGCGTCCAAGGCGCCGTCCCAGTCGCCTTCGCGCAGCGCGAGGCGCAGCTGCCAGTGGCGGACCTCGAGGTCGACGGCTGAGCCGGGCAGCGCCGCCAGCAGGGTGTCGGCCTGCGGGCGATTACGCCGTGCGCCGGCCAGCGCGATCCGCCGAGCGACCTCATCGGCCTCCGCATCAGCAGCGGGGTACTGGGGTGCCAGGCGCTGCCAGTGTGCGAAGGCCAGTGTCGCGTCGCGCGCCGCGAGCACCAGCAGGCCATAGCGCACGCGTGCCCACTCCGCCGCGCTGCCCGGCACCTCCGGATATCCGGCGAGGCGGGCGGCGGGGTCCTGCTGCATCGCCTCCCAGCGCTCGACGACCTGCAGATCCCGGGCGGGCAGTGAGCGCGCAAGAAACCGCGCAAGCTGGAACTGCCGGGCCTCGATCGCCAGCGCCAGGCGTTCCCGCACGGTAGCTTCGTCCAGCTCACCGTCCCGGCGGAGCTGTGCGAACACCGGATCACACGCATCGGGCTGGCTGATGCCCACCCGCCACAAGGCCAGGGCACGCTCGTGCCAGCCCGTCGTCAGGCCGGTGGCGAGCTCGGCGCGTGCGGCCAGGCAGCGCAGGCGTGCGCTGTCCGAGCCGCCGAGGCGGTGATAGACCTCAAGATACCCCGGCCAGTCCTCGCGGCTTGCCAGCACCGCCAGCCAGCGCAGCATGAGCTCACGACCGGAGGGGTGCTCCGGGTAGCGGTCCAGATAGGCGAACAGTTCGTCGCGACTGCGCTGGGCGACGGTGGCGCGCAGCCAGGCGCCGCGAAGCTCCGGATACAGGACGTAGTCCTCGAGCAGCGGCAGACTCGGCTCGACCGGCGCCCACTGACCCCGCTCGGCATGCGGCCACGCGTCGCGGAAGGCGGCGCGCTGGGCCTGGAGCAGCAGCAGCGGGTCGGCGTCAGCCAGCGCCGGCGCCGCGGCCGGCGCACAGAGTACCCAGGCCGTGACCAGCAGGCCCAGGCGGCGAAAAGGCGGGGTGGCGTACCGTGACGCGTTCACCCCGCCAGTGTAGCAGTGCCGCTGGCGCCGCGAGGCGGAAGTCAGCGGATGGGCACGAGCAGGTTCTGGTTGCCGCGTCGCACCCGCAGGATCACCGCCCCGGAACCCTCGATCGCCGTCTGCAGCTCACCCAGATTCCGCACCCGGTTGCGGTTCACGGCGAGAATGATGTCGCCGTTGCGCAGCCCTCGCTGGGCGGCAGGCGTACCGTCAGCCACTTCGGTGACCAGCACGCCGTCCTGCCCGATGTAGTTGGGGCGGGCGGAGGTGTAGTTCGAGAACTGTGCGCCCTCGAGCGCGGGGTCGATGCTGCCGGCGTCACCGCTCTCCAGCGCCTGGGTCCCGGCCTCCTGCAGCGTGGCGGTCAGGTTCACCCGTTGTCCGTCACGAATGAGCCCCAGGCGCACCTCTTCGCCAACGCGCTTCATGCCGATCGTGTTGCGCAGCTGGTTCGGATCGTCGACCCGGCGGTCGTTGACCGCAATGATGACATCGTCGATCTGCACACCGGCCTGCTCGGCCGCCGACCCCGGGCTGACCTGGACGACCAGCGCCCCGCGGGCCTCGTCGAGGCCGTAGGCCTCGGCGGTGCTCTGGGTGACCGGGAAGATGTTCACGCCCAGCAGGCCGCGGCGGACTTCACCGAACTCGAGGATCTGGTCCATGATCGCCTGGGCCATGTTCGCCGGAATGGCGAAGCCGATGCCGATGTTGCCGCCACCACGGGCGGCAAAAATCGCCGTATTGATGCCGATCAGTTCGCCCCGCAGGTTGATCAGCGCACCGCCGGAGTTGCCAGGGTTGATCGAGGCGTCGGTCTGGATGAAGTCCTCGTAGCCTTCCGGGTTGAGCCCGGAGCGCCCCAGGGCGCTGACGATGCCGGAGGTGACGGTGTGGGTCAGGCCGAAGGGATTGCCAATGGCCACCACGAAATCGCCGACGCGCGACTCGTCGGAGTCGGCCAGGCGAATGGCCTTGAGGTCGTTGCTGTCGACCTTGAGCACGGCGATGTCCGACCCGCGGTCCGAGCCGACGACCTCAGCCTTGAGTTCGCGACCGTCGACCAGCGTGATGGTGATTTCCTCGGCATTCTGGATGACGTGGTGGTTGGTCAGCAGATAACCCTGCTCGGCATCCACGATCACCCCGGAGCCGGCACTCTGGAAACGCCGCCGCTGACCCGGACCCTCTTCGGGTACGCCGAAGAAGCGCCGGAAAAACGGGTCCTCCATGAACGGATTGCGGACTTCGACGCTGCCGCGCACGGCAATGTTGACGACCGCCGGAGAGACGTCCTCGATCACCGGCGCCAGGCTGGGCAGGCGTTCGCCGGACACCTCCAGCGGCAACGCGGCGGTGGCCTGCGGGGCAGCCAGGGCGGCGCTGCCCGCGACCGCGAGGGCAATCAGCGGCAGCAGCAGACGGTTGGGGCGCGATCGGCAGGCGGTTGAAGCTGTGTTCATGGCAACCCTCTGGTGAAACGGCGGATTTGACACGGGCGGCGCAGACCTCCGTCCGACCGCTGCCCGTGGGAGTTCAGGACCGGGCCCGGGCGCATTAGTTCCGAGCGGTCGTGCCTCCGGTCCTGGGGGCAGTGGATGAGGCCGAGGCCGTCATGTTTCAACCCCAGGGGCGGCGCCCGGGGCTGTTGATCAGGCGGGCGGGCGCCGGGGCTGTGGATCAAGGTGTGGACAACCGGTGAGCGAGCGGTGGAGATCCTGTGGGTGGTCTGCCACAAGATATTGTGTCTGGCAGCCCGGCTCGCGAGGTCCGTGGATAATTTCGAACAGACCGCAAAAAGACGTCTGGATGTAGCGTAATTATATGTTTTATATGGAATAATAGGTATTCAAGCGGGTTTGACAAAAGCCTTGACAGGCCCCGGGTCGGGGCCTAAAGTTTGCGGACAGGGCACAACATCTTGTGTTCCAGGGGTCACCATAAAGAATCATCCCGCTCGCAGTGGCTTGACGGTCGCGCGGGCACAGCGGGACAACAGCCTGTTCCGCTGCCGGACGTCCGGTCCGGGCCAGCCAGGGGAGAAAGTGTCAAGCCATGAAGATCGCCGTGAAGATGGATACGCCGCAGAGTGCCGAGATTCCGTTCCAGGAGGCCTCGCTCGACATCTGGGAAAAGAAGTACCGCCTGACCACCAAGGACGGGACCCCGGTCGACCGCAGCATCCAGGACACCTACACGCGCGTCGCCCGTGCCCTGGCAGATGTCGAGGCCCCGGAGGTGCGGGAATACTGGTATGAACGGTTTGTCTGGGCGCTGCAGCGCGGGGCGATTCCCGCAGGCCGCATCACGTCGAACGCCGGGGCGCTGGCGCACAAGCCGGCGACCTCCACCATCAACTGCACCGTCTCGGGCACCATCGAAGACTCGATGGACGACATCCTCAACAAGGTCCACGAAGCTGGTCTCACCCTGAAGGCTGGCTGCGGCATCGGCTATGAATTCTCCACCCTGCGGCCGCGCGGGGCCTATGTTTCCGGTGCCGGCGCCTACACCTCCGGGCCGCTGTCGTTCATGGATATCTACGATCGCATGTGTTTTACCGTGTCCTCGGCCGGTGGCCGGCGTGGCGCGCAGATGGGCACCTTCGATGTGGGTCACCCGGACGCCCTGGATTTCGTTCGTGCCAAGCGGGAAGACGGCCGGCTTCGCCAGTTCAACCTCTCGCTGCTGATCACCGATGAATTCATGCAGGCGGTGCGCGATGACCAGCCCTGGCGCCTGGCCTTTCCGGTCACCGAGGCGGAGGTGCAGCAGGAGTCGCTGGATCTCGCTGACGAGGAGACGTTCGTCTGGCGTGAGTGGCCGGGTGAAGATCGGCGTTACGCCCGTAACGAGGTCGGCCTGGTGGCCTGCAGGGTGTACCGCACGGTGCCGGCGCGGCGGGTGTGGGACGTCATCATGTCCTCGACTTACGACTTCGCCGAGCCGGGCTTCGTGCTGATCGATCGGGTCAACGAAATGAACAACAACTGGTGGTGCGAGGACATCCGCGCCACCAATCCCTGCGTCACGGCTGACACCTGGGTGAATACCGGCGAGGGCCCGCGGCAGGTGGGTGCTCTGCTGGGTCGCCGCTTCAGCGTGCGGGTCGACGGTCGGTTGCACGACACCACCGACGCCGGTTTCTTCAAGACCGGGACCCGCGATGTGCTGCGGCTCGAGACTGCCGAGGGGCATGCCTTGCGGCTGACGCCGGATCACCGCGTGCGTCGCGTGACCGGCTTTGAAGCCGGTCGACCGGTGACCGCCTGGTGCGAGGCCGGTGATCTGCGCGCGGGCGACCGGGTGCTGCTGCAGGATCATCGCCATAACCCACACTGGGCGGGTGAGCTCTCCGAGGATGAAGGCTATCTGCTCGGCATGCTCGTCAGTCGCGGGCGCGTCGAGCAGGAGCAGGCATGGCTGTCACTGTGGCGGACGCCGGTCGCGGCGAATGCGCCGTATGCCGGGATTGCCGGCAGCGTGCGCGGCATCATGGCCCGGGTGACCGAGGCGGCCAAGGCGCTGACCGGTGGTGCCGGTTTTGCCGGATGGCAGGAAATGCCGGAGCGCGGTGAGTACCGGCTGGCGGTGCCCGGGCTCTCGGGCCTGGCACGTCGTCTGGGGCTCACAGCCGGGAGCGCTGAGGTGTCGCCTGCCGCCGAACGCACTTCCAGCCGATTCCATGCCGGTTTTCTGCGGGCCTGGTTCGACGTGCGTGGCCGTCTCGAGGAACGCGACGGGCAGCTGCAGCTCGTGCTGCTGGGTGGCAGCGACGCCGTGCCCGGCCATGACGTCCCGTCGCTGGCCGCGCTGCAGCGAATGCTCCAGCGCCTCGGGGTGATTGCGTCTGTCGACGCACGTGCCGGCAGACTGACGCTTGGCGGCAGCAATCTCGCGGAGTTTGCACGGCGCATCGGCTTCGCCGACACCGAACGCCAACAACGACTCGAGGCCTGGCTGGCCGCAGCCGGCGAGATGCTCTATCAGGAGCGCTTCATCGCCCGGGTCAGTGCCCTGGTCCCGGACGGCATTGCAGAGGTTTATGACGTCCAGGTGCCAGGGGTGAACTGCTTCGATGGCAACGGTCTGCACGCCCACAACTGCGGCGAGCAGCCACTGCCGCCATACGGCTCCTGCCTGCTCGGCTCGGTCAACCTGACCAAATTCGTCATTGATCCGTTCACGGACAAGGCGCGCTTCGACTGGGAGCAGTATCGCGACGTGGTCCGTGTGTTTACGCGCATGTTGGATAACGTCGTCGAGATCAACGGCCTGCCCCTCGGCCGCCAGCGCGAGGAAATCACCCGCAAGCGCCGCCATGGCATGGGTTTCCTCGGGCTGGGCTCGACCATCACGATGATGACCATGAAATACGGATCCCGTTCCTCGGTGGCCTTCACCCAGAACGTCGCGCGCGAGATGGCTCTGGCGGGCTGGGAGACGGCCCTCGAGCTTGCCCGCGAAAAGGGGCCGGCGCCGATCATGCTGGAGGAGTTCATGGTCACCCCGGAGATGCTGCGCAAGCGACCGGAGATGACCAGGGATGGCTATCAGCCGGGCGATCGCATTCCCGGACGCATCCTGCATTCACGCTACAGCCGCTACATGCAGCGGGTGGCGGACGCCGCGCCCGAGCTGGTCGATCAGCTCGCCGAGGTGGGGGCGCGTTTCACCCACCACAGCTCGATTGCACCAACCGGCACGATTTCCCTGTCGTTGGCCAACAATGCGTCCAATGGGATCGAGCCGAGCTTCGCGCACCACTACTTCCGCAACGTGATTCGCGAGGGTCGCAAGACCAAGGAACGCGTGGATGTCTTCTCCTTCGAGCTGCTGGCGTATCGGCATCTGATCAACCAGAAGGCCATGCCATTCTCCAACACTCCCGAGGAGCAGCTGCCGGAGTACTTCACGGTGGCCGACGACGTCACGCCGACCCAGCATGTCGATATCCAGGCGGCTGCTCAGCTGTGGGTGGATTCTTCAATCTCGAAGACAGCCAACGTGCCGACAGACTACGACTACGAGGATTTCAAGGACATCTACATGTATGCCTACGAGCAGGGGCTCAAGGGCTGTACCACCTTCCGCTTCAATCCCGAGGCGTTCCAGGGCGTGCTGGTGAAGGAGTCCGACCTCAAGAACACCACCTACGTCTTCACGCTGGAAGATGGCAGTGAAGTGAAGGTCCGCGGCGACGAGGAGATCGAGTACGACGGTGAAGTGCATACCGCCGCGAATCTCTACGATGCGCTCAAGGAAGGGTATTACGGCAAGTTCTGATCGGCCGCGGCCGACAAGCAGGGGGAAGCGTTGCCATGACGCGAATCAAGATCGACAGGAAAATCGTCAACTACGGCGTGCAGAAGCCGGAGACCGAGCAGGCGGCAGACAAGGCGGTGGCGGTGGACATCACTGCCAGTGCCGGCACGGTCGCCGTGGCCCCGGTTGCGGCCCCGGCGCCGTCCGCCCAGCCGGATGCACAGAAGGAGTCCGCCAAGGTCATCCGGATGCACGAAAAGCTCGAGCGTCCGGAAGTGCTCATCGGCTCGACCTACAAGGTCAAGACACCGGTGTCGGACCACGCCATGTACGTGACCATCAACGACATCATCCTTAACGAGGGCACCGAGCATGAGCAGCGGCGTCCGTTCGAGATTTTCATCAACTCGAAGAACCTCGATCACTACCAGTGGATCGTGGCGCTCACACGCATCATGTCGGCGGTGTTCCGCAAGGGTGGCGATGTGACATTCATCGTCGACGAGCTCAAGGCCGTGTTCGATCCGCGCGGCGGCTACTGGCAGCCGGGCGGCAAGTTCATGCCTTCGCTGATCGCCGAGCTCGGGCATATCGTCGAGAAACACCTGATCACGATCGGGCTGTTGCGACCACAGGGGCTGGATGAACACCAGAAGCGCCTGATCGAACAGAAACGCCAGGAGTTCGAAGCGGCCACCAGCCAGCAGGATGCGTTTGCCAAGAGCGAGTTCCCCGAGGGTGCGCAGCTCTGCACCAAGTGCAACACGGTTGCGGTGGTCATGATGGACGGCTGCATGACCTGCCTGAACTGCGGCGATTCGAAGTGCGGGTGACCTGACGCCGCTGGGCGTTCCCGGGCGCACCTTGCGCATTCTCTACATCACGCTGTCCTATCTGCTGACCCCGGTCCTGATCGGGGTCATTCTCTGGCGGGGACGGCGGAACAGGGGGTACTGGAAGCACCTGGGGCAACGTTTCGGCCTCGGCCGGCGGCTGGATCGGCCTGGTGCGATCTGGGTGCATGCGGTGTCGGTCGGCGAAGTCCAGGCCGCTGCGCCGCTGGTGCGAGCCCTCCAGCGTCAGTACCCGGAGCGGCCGCTGGTCATCACCTCCATGACGCCGACCGGTGCGGATCGCGCCACCGCGCTGTTCGGCAGCAGTGTCGACCGTCGCTTCGTGCCGTATGACCTGCCCGGTGCCGTGAGCCGGTTCTTCGACCGGGTGCGTCCGGATCTCGCGATCATCATGGAGACAGAACTCTGGCCCAACCTGTTCAACGAGTGCGGGCGGCGTGGCACGCCCCTGGTGCTGGCCAGCGCCCGCATTTCACCGCGCTCGGTCGGGCGGTACCGGCGGCTGGTCAGTCTGTTCCGCGAGACCCTGTCGCACGGCATCGTCATCGCCGCCCAGAGCCAGGCCGATGCCGAGCGCTTCCAGTCGGTAGGCGCGCCTGCGGCGCGCACCCACGTGACGGGCAACCTCAAATTCGACTATGAACTGCCTGACGAGGTGCGCCGACTCGGGCATGAGTTCAGGGTGGCGCAGGCCGGCGAGCGACCCGTGTGGGTGGCCGCAAGTACCCATGCCGGCGAAGAGGCGATCGCGCTGGCCGCACATCGGCAGGTGCTGAAGCGGTTTCCGGATGCCGTGCTGGTGCTGGTGCCACGCCATCCCGAGCGCTTTACGCCGGTGGCGGAGTGGTTGGAGCGTGAGGGGATCGGGCATGTCCGACGCAGCAGTGGCCAGCAGCTGCGCCCGGACCATGCGGTATTCCTCGGTGACACCCTTGGTGAACTGATGACCTTCTATGCCGCCTCGGACGTCGCCCTGGTCGCCGGCAGCCTGGTGCCGATCGGGGGGCACAACCTGCTGGAACCGGCGTCGCTTGGCCTGCCGGTGCTGGTCGGGCCGCACACCTTCAACAGCGAGGACATCGCGCGACAATTCCTCGCTGAAGGGGCGGCGCGCGAGGTTTACGATGCCGGCACACTGGCCGAAGCGGTCAGCGAACTGCTGGATGATCAGGTGGCCCGCGAAGCGATAGGCGAGCGGGGACGGGCCGTGGTGGAAGGGAATCGCGGCGCGCTGTCGCGTCTGCTCGAACTGGTCGAGCCGCTACTGGCGACAGCGCCGCGCCGCGACGTCTGAGCACTGCTCAGCGTTCCAGCCAGCTGTCCACCTCTTCGAGGTCCTGCAGGGCGAGGATGCCGGAGGAGCGCTTGAGCCGAAGGACGTTGACGATGTAGTCGTAGCGGCTGCGGGCGTAGGTGGTTTCCGCGTCGAACAGGCGCCGACGGGCATCGAGCACGTCGACGGTGGTGCGGGTGCCGACTTCAAAGCCGGTTTCAGTCGCATCCAGCGCGGTGCGTGATGAAGTCACCGCCTGCTCGAGTGCGCGCACCCGGCTGATCTCCGTGACCACGCCCATGTAGGCATCCCGTGCCTGGCGTTCGGTCTGGCGGGTGACGCGATCCACGGCTTCGCGCGCCGCGCGGTGACGGAATACCGACTCGCGCACCTGCGAGGAGGTGCCGCCGCCGCTGAACAGCGGTACGCGCAGCTGAATCGAAATGCTGTCGGATTGTGAGTCGCTGTCGAAGGGTGTCGTCGGCCCGCTGTTGTTGGATCGATCCGCGCGCGTGGTGACATCCGTGCGGCTGGCGACGAGATCGAGCGTCGGGTAGTGACCGCTGCGGCGGATGCGCACGTCGTCGCTGGCGATCTCCGAGCCGATCCGGGCAGCCACGAGTTCGAGATTCTGCGCCAGGGCGGTGTCCACCCACGCGCTTTCCGACGCCGGTGAGGGCGGCACCAGCGGGAGCTGGTCACGAGGGGCTGCCAGGTCGGTCACGTGCTCGCCGGTGAGCTCGCGCAGCGCCTCACGTGCCGATGCCAGGACCCGCTGAGCGGCGATTTCATCGGCTACGGAACGGTCGAACGCAGCCTGCGCTTCCTGGACGTCCGTGACTGCGATCAGCCCGACCTCAAAGCGTGTCTGCGCCTGCTCCAGCTGCCGCTCGATGGCCCGCTGCGTTGCCTGGGCCGCGCCGAGGGTGTCCTGCGCCGCGAGCACCTCGAAATAAGCTTCCGACACCCGCAGCATCAGGTCCTGCTTCGCGGCCTCGAACTCGGTTTCGGCCCGGGCGATGCGCTTGTCGCTCTGGCGGAAATTGATCCACTGGTCCCAGCGAAACAGCGTCTGGCGCAACTCGAGCTGCCAGTTGGTGGTGCGCGCGTCCTGCTCGAACGCGGTCTCGATGGTCTGCAGTTCGTTTTCGATCGGATTGAAGTTGAGAAAACGCTGGCTGCCGTCGGAATCGCTCCAGCTGCGCGAGGCGGTGCCGGTGACCTGCGGCAGCAGCGCGGCGCGCGCCTGCGGCCGCGTCTCGAGTTCGGCCTGGAAAATGGCTTCCGCTTCGCGGATGCGCGGGTCGCTCTGCAGGGCACGCTGGTAAATGTCCAGCAGGCGCTCCTGGGCCTGGACAGGCCAGGCGAACACGATCAGGGCGATGGCGACAGGGGCAAGGAGCCGGGACAGCATGCGTGGTATCCTGCGTTTCAGGTGTTATGGTCTACTATAACACTAGATCAGTAGACCGAAAAGGGGTCAGTACACGGTGAGTGACGGATCGAGCGTCTCGGCCCATTCATTGATACCGCCCGCGAGGTTGTAGATGTCCTCGAAGCCCTGCTGCTGGAGATACTGCACGATCTGGCCGCTGCGTCCGCCGCTGCGACACAGCACGACCAGCGGGCGGTTGCGGTCCAGTTCGCTCACTCGCCCCGGCACTTCGCCCATGGGCATGTGGACCGCGTTGGGCAGCCGCGAAACCTCGAGTTCATGCGCCTCGCGCACGTCAATCAAGACGACACGCCCTTCACGTTCGTCGTCTTCGCTCCAGCGCTCGCGGTACTGGGCGGGGGTGAGTTCCTTCATGCGATGTCTCTCAGAACTGAAATCGGGGTGGACGCGGTGCGTTGTGCAGCGGCGGCACGACGGTTTCGAACAGCGACTCCTGCAACCATTCGCCGGTGGCGGTCTTCTGGATGAGCCGCGCTTCCATCACCGGTGACTGGCCGACGATACAGAACAGTCGCCCGCCGGGGTTGAGCCAGTCGATAAAGCGCTCGTCGAACATGGGCAGCGATCCGGTCAGGGCAATCGCGTCGAACGTCTCGCTGGGTCTGAAACTGAAGACATCGGCGGTCTGCAGACGTGTGGTCGTCTCGCCGAGGGTGGCCAGCCGGTGGCCGGCTGCAATGATGAAATCATCATGGAGGTCCAGGCTCAGCACGACGCCCGCCAGTCTTGTCAGGCAGGCGGTGACGAAGCCACTGCCGGTGCCGACCTCCAGGACGCTGTCCTCTGGCGCCAAGGCCAGCGCCTGCAGCATCCGGCCCTCGATCTTCGGCGCCATCATTTCCTCACCATGCGCGAGGGGGATGGGCGCGTCGGCAAAGGCGAGGTCCTGATAAGCCTCCGGGACGAAGTGCTCGCGTGGTACGCTGCGCATCGCGCTGATCACGCGCTCGTCGAGGACTTCCCAGGCACGAATCTGCTGGCCCAGCATCTGTTCCCGGGCGAGCTCGATGGTCATCGTGGTAACTCCAGACACTGGATAAACGACCGCATAAGGGTACGGAGAACGCCGCACTGGTACAAGGCAGGGTGGTGCCTTCGGCCCTCTGCATTATGGTGAAAGCACAGCGCTCAACGGGCCACCTTCAGCTATTCTGCGTCGCTGGCCCGAATGCGTGCAGGCCCCGGTGTGGGGTGCTGCGGTATTCCGGGATACGCAGATCGCCGGTTCGCCGGCCAGACGGAACATTCTCCATGCCAGAGCGCCGGCGATCAGCAGCTGGGACAGGACCCGCATGAGTGACGGGCCATTGCTCGCCTTGGCGGCGGGTGCCGGGCTTGTGGCCATCGGACTGGCCGTGGCCCTGGTCGTCTCGCGACGTCGCCGGCACGCCGATCTGGCGGCACTGGCGGCGGCGGCCGAGCGGGGGGTCGCAGGCGAGGGCGCGGCGATGCTGCGTCCGCGTGATGATCCCCCGTTCGATGCGGCAGTCGCGGCTTTGCAGCGGCTGTCCGCGCAGCGTCACCGCAGCGATGAGGCGGCACGTACCGCGGACTGGCGCACGCTCGAGCCCTGGCTCATGGCCCTGCCCGAAGTCGTGCTGGTGCACACCGAGGACAGCGTAGTCTTCGCCAACGAGGCGGCGAAAACTCTCCTTGGCGCAGACGTCGAGTCGCCGGTGGGTCGCGCGTTCATCGACCTGGTCCGGCCCGCGTGGCGGGCCTCCACCCGGCGCCTGCTGGCCGAGCTGCCGGCGGCCAGCCCGGCGTCGGCCCCGCAGACACTCGAGGTGCAGCTCTCGGGCAGCGGCGATGAGCCGCTGACCGTGGAGTTGGCCTGCCAGCGGATCCTGCATGATGGGGCGCCGGCGGTGCTCACCGTGGCCCGCGACATCGGCTGGCGCAAAGGGCTCGATGCCGGGCTTCAGCGGGGCCGCCTGCAGGCCCGCCTGACGCTGGATTCGATCGGCGAGGGCGTGATCACGACGGATCCCGACGGACAGATCGTCTACATGAACGAGGCCGCCGAGCAGTTGCTTGGGCTTGCGCGCAGCGCCGCGGCCGGCCGCCGTTTGGTGGATCTGGTCGCGCTGATCGACGAGGTCGATCGCCAGTCGCTTGGGGATCCAGTGGCGCGCAGCCTCAGCGAGCGGCGGCGGGTCAATCTTGGCCGTCGCGCGGTGCTGTTGTCCAAGACCGGGACTCGCGAATGCTCCGTCGAACTGACTGCCTCGCCATTGCGCGATCCCTCGGGTCAGCTCATCGGCTGCGTGGTGGTGTTGCACGACGTGACCGAGATGCGCGGCCTGACCCGCGAGATGTCCTACCAGGCCAGCCATGACGCTCTGACCGGCCTGCTGAACCGCCACGAGTTTCAGCGGCGTCTGGAAGAGGCGCTGGTCTCGGCGCGCTCCGAGGACGGCTCGCATGTGCTCTGCTATCTCGACCTCGACCGGTTCAAGGCGGTCAACGACACCTGCGGACATGTGGCGGGCGACAACATGCTGCGTGAGCTGGCCGGGCTGATTCGTGAGGAGGTTCGTGACTCAGACTCGGTCGCCCGCCTTGGCGGCGACGAATTCGGCATGCTGCTGGTGGGCTGTCCGCTGGAGAAGGCCCGACAGATCGCCGACGATGTCTGCGCCGCGGTGGCCGGCTACCGCTTCGTCTGGCAGGACAAGATCTTCAACGTGGGTGTGTCGGTTGGACTGGTGCAGATCGGCAAGCAGAGCGGCACGCTGGAAGATGTCCTCTCGGCCGCGGACTCGGCCTGTTACGTGGCCAAGCAGCAAGGGCGCGGTCGCGTCCACGTCTACTCGTCGCGCGACGAAGCGCTGGCCCGGCAGCGCGGCGAGATCCAGTGGCTGCAGAAGATCCAGACGGCGCTCAAGGAAGGCCGGTTCGAACTCTACACCCAGGCCATCATCGCCCTCGGCGGTCGCGTGGCGCAGGGGCCGGCGGTCGAGGTGCTGCTGCGTCTGCGGGACGACAGCGGCGCGGTGATTTCCCCCGGGCAGTTCATGGCCTCTGCCGAGCGCTACCACCTGATGACGCATATCGATCGCTGGGTGGTGCAGACCACGCTCGCGGCCATCGGCAGCGGCGCGCTGCGTCTGCCCGACCGGCGCAGCTGCAGCATCAACCTGTCCAGTCAGACGCTGGGCGACGAGGGGTTTCTGGAGTTCGTCGTGGAATGTCTCGACCACACGGGGGTTGCGCCTGAGCAGCTGTGCTTCGAGCTCCCGGAAATCTCCGTGATCAGCAATCTCGATCACGCCCGCCGTTTCATCAACGTGCTGCACGGTATGGGGTGTCGCTTCGCTCTGGATGACTTCGGCAGCGGCATGGGCTCGTTTGCGAACCTGAAAAGCCTGTCCCTCGACTACCTGAAGATCGATGGTGCGTTCACCCGCGATCTCGACGAGGACACCGTCCATCGCGCCATGATCAGCGCCGTCGTCGAGCTGGGGCGGACACTGCAGTTCCAGGTGGTGGCTGAGCAGCTGGAAGACCAGGAGGCCTTTGAAGCGGTGCGGCGGCTGGGCGTGGACTTCGCCCAGGGCTATATCGTCTCCCGGCCTGAGCCCATGGCCCGCGCTCCTGCAGCGTGACGTCTGAACCCTGAGTCTTAAAGCCGCTCCTCGACCGGCAGCACCACCGCCTCGGTACCGCGATGGGCCTCCCGGGCATCGCGAAACGCCCTGAGTGCCGTCAACAGCTCCGGGAGCGCCTCGTCTTCAACCAGTGCCTGTACGACGGTGAAATTGCCAGGGAACACCTGCGTACCGAAGTGCTTGCCACGCGGGTCGCGGCCGTGCACGCGCGGATAGCGGGCGTAATTGCGGATGTCGTGCTGGTCCAGCAGCGCCTCGATCTCGTCCATGTATTCGAAGGGAAAGCTCAGGTGGACGAACTTCATGCGCCGGCTCCCTGCCGGGCGCCACCCGGCGGTGTTGTCATCCGCTTGCGCCAGCGGGCCTCGAATTGCCGCAGATAGGTGTAGAGCACCGGCACGACCACCAGCGTGAGCAGCGTCGAACTGAACAGGCCAGCGGCGACGGCCACGCCGAGCGGCGCCCTGACCTCACCGCCCGCGCCGAAGCCGAAGGCGATGGGCATCATGCCGAGGATGGTCGAGATCGCGGTCATCAACACCGGACGCAACCGGGTGGTGCCGGCCTCCAGTGCAGCTTCCATGGGGGCGCGTCCGCGGGCGACCAGCACGTTGGTGTAATCGATCAGCAGGATGCTGTTCTTGGTGACCAGGCCCATGAGCATGATGATGCCGATGAAGACGTAGACGCTGATCGGCATGCCGAGCAGCCAGAGCGATCCGAAGGCGCCCACCGTCGCCAGCGGCAGCGCAGCCATGATGGTCAGCGGCAGGGCGAAGGACTCGAATTGTGCCGCCAGCACCAGGTAGATGAAGACGATCGAGAGGGCAAAGGCGAGTGTCAGGTAGAAAAACGATTCAGCGAAATCCTCGGCCTGGCCAGAAAACGTGTACTCCACACCGATCGGCAGTTCACGTTCGACGTACTGGGCCAGCACGTCGGTGGCATCGCCCAGTACCACCCCAGGCGGCGTGCTTGCGCTGATCGTGGCGGCGCGCATGCGATTGTAGCGGTTGATGGTGCTCGGGCCGACCGCTTCGGTAAGCGTCACCAGGTTGTCGATGGGCACCAGGCCCTCGCCGTTTCGCAGATAAATATTGCGGAGCACCTCGGGGGTCAGGCTGCCGCGACCGGCGACATCCAGAATCACGTCGTAGCGCTTGGCGTCGCGCTCGACCTGCGAGATCGGCCCCTCCGCCATCAGGTAGCGCAGGGTGTCGGCGACCTGCATGGCCGTGAGGCCGGCTTCGCTGATGCGGTCGCGGTCGAGATCGACCTGGATTTCCGGCGTGTTGAAGCGCAGGTTGGTGCGCACGCCGACGAACTTGTCGCGACGTTCGCCCATCCAGGTCATCAACTGGTCCTGGGCGGTGCCGAGCACCTCGAGGTCCGGGTGCTGCAGGATCAGTTCAATCGGCTGGCCACCGATGCCGCCTGGTCCGAACTCGAATACGAACGCCCGGCCGTCGGGAATGCGCGCCAGCCGATCGCGCATATCCTGCATGATCTCGACCTGGTGGCGCTCGCGATCTTGCCGGGGTGTCAGGGACAGAAAGACCACCCCGGTGTTGGGACTGCCCGGGCCGCCGGCGCCCAGTCCGATGCCGACAAACTGGTGCTGGACCTCGGGCATCTCCGCGAGCATGGCCTCGATGCGGGCGGCGAACCGGTCGGTTTCCTGCAGGGTGGCACCTTCCGGGGTTTCGAAGCTGATGAGAAAGCCCGCCCGGTCGGGCGAGGGTGCGAATTCCGCGGGGCTGTCGATGAGCGCAGCGATGCCGACCACGAAGGCGCCGGCACCGATGGCGACCGTCAGGAGTCGACGACGCAGGGCGGCCGCGAGCAGGCGCGTGTAGCCGCGCTCCAGTTGTGCGAAGCGGCGTTCAGACCAGGCGAACAGCCCGCTCTGGGGCGGATTGCGGTCGAGCAGCAGCGCGCACAGCATCGGCGTCAGCGTGAGCGCCACGAAGGTCGAGGCGAACACGGTGGCGGTCACGGTAATGCCGAACTCGAGGAAAAACTGGCCGATGATGCCTCCCGAAAAGGCCACCGGCAGAAAGACCGCCGCCAGGGCCAGCGAGTTGGCGATGTTCGGGAACGCGACTTCGGTGGTGCCGATGCGCGCGGCAGGCTCGCGCTCCGCGCCTTCCTCACGGTGGCGCTGGGTGCGCTCGAGCACCACGATGGCATCGTCGACCACGATGCCCACCACCAGGATCAGCCCGAGCATGGTGACCTGGTTGATCGAGAAGCCCAGCGCGTTGATGACCGCGAATCCCGCCAGCAGCGCCGCAGGGATGGCCACGGCGGCCACCAGAGTCCCCTTGAAGGTTCGCAGGAATATCAGCACCACCAGGATGACCAGGGTGGTGGCAAGGAAGATGGTGGCGATCAGATCGCGGATGCTTTCTTCGACGAACTCGGTATCGTCGCTGGAGATGGTGTAGCGCAGGCCCGCGGGGAACTCCGGACCAATCACCTCGAGTGCGTCGCGCACGGCGCGCGACATCGCCACGGCGTTGGCGCCGGATTGCTTGATGATGCCCATGCCGACGGTCGGCTCGCCGGCAAACCGCGCGACCTGCCGGTCGTTCTGCACGTCATCGATCGCCTCGCCGACATCACTGATTCGCACGGGTGCGCCGTTGACGGTGGTGATCACCAGGGTGTTGATCGGGCCGGCATCCGAGAACTGACCACGGGTGTTGATGCGGAATTCCCGGGCTGCGCCCTGGACGCGGCCCGTGGGAATGCTGATGTTGTTGGCCTGGATGGTGTTGACCACATCCTGCACGGTCAGCTGATGGGCCGCCAGGCGCTCTGGATCGAGCCGCACCCGCGCGGCATAGCGGCGGGCGCCGCCGACGATGATCTGACCGACGCCCGGCAGGCTCTCGAGTCGGGCCTTGAGCACATCTTCGGTGTAGCGGGTGAGCTGGACGCGGTCCCAGCGGTCGTCGCCCTGAATGGCCACCCACATGATGGGTTGCGCATCAAGGTCGAGTTTGCGGACGATCGGCGCCTCGGTGTCGCGTGGCAGGCGCCGGCGCACGCGATCCACGGCATCGCGGACGTCTTGGGTGGCCAGCTCCAGATCCCGCGAGAGGTCGAACACCACCACGATGCTGCCGACGTCCTGCCGCGCTTCGGAGCGCAGCTGGCGGATGCCTTCGATGGTGTTGATCTCCTCCTCGATGATGTCGATGATCTCGCTTTCGATCACCTCCGGGGCGGCGCCGGGCAGGGCGACGTTCACGCTGACCACGGGAAATTCCACGTCCGGGTTTTCCTGGACCGGCATCTGCAGATACCCGTAGCCGCCGAAGATGGCCAGCACAAGGAAGATCACCGTCGTGAAGACGGGGCGCTTGATGCAGAAATTCCAGATCATGCTGCCCCCCGCGGCTCAGCGGGCGCCGGCGGACGGGCCGCCGCTGACGACTTCGACCCGCGTGCCGTCACTGACGCGCTGATGGCCGAGGCGGATCACCTCCTCGCCAGCCTCCAGCCCTTCGAGAATGCTGACCACACCGTTATCGCGCAGGCCCGTGCGCACTTCACGACGCGAGGCCTGACCCGCCTCGACGACGAAGACGATAAAGCCGTCGCGGGTACCGATCAGGGCCTCCTCGGGCAGCACCGGCAGGTCGTCCCGGCGCTCGATGATGACGCGTGCCGTGGCGAAACCGCCCGGACGCAGCCGCCCGTCGGGATTGGCGATGGTGGCGCGCAGACTCACGGTGCGGCTGCGCTCGTCCACGCTGGGGCTGATCACATCGAGCTCTGCAGCGAACCGTTCGCCGGGGAAACTCGCGACCGAGAGTTCCACCTCATCCTCCAGCGAGACCCGGCCGGCATACCGCTCGGGGATGCTGAAGCTCAGGTGCAGGGGGTCGGCGCGGTACAGCGTCGCGATCCGCCGGCCCGCTTCCACGAACGCCCCCTCGTCGACCTGCTGCTCGGAGATCTCGCCGGCGAACGGCGCGCGCAGCGTCAGCTCGGCGATCTGCTCACGCAGGGCCGCAATATCGGCTTCGAGGCCGCGGACATCCGCTTCGGCGGCCTGCATGTCAGTCAAGGCCTGTTCGTAGTCGCCTTCGGAAATCTGGCGCTGGGCGCGCAGGGTCTCCGCCCGAGCGTGAACCCGCGCGGCATTGCGGGCCCGGCTGGTGGCTGCCGCCAGCGCGGCTTCGCGCGAATTCAGCTGTTCGCGCAGACGCCCGTCCCGCAGTTCCACCAGCACCTGGCCCGCCTCGACGCGGCCCCCCTCACGGAAGCCCAGCAGGGTGATCCGGCCGCCCACCTCGGGGCTGATGTCGATTTCCGCGCTGGCCCGCAGAGTGCCCACACCGCGGACCGCCTCGGTGATGACCCGCGTTTCGGCGCGCACCGTTTCCACCACGGCGGGCGGCGGCGCCCCATTCTGCGTGGGCTCGCCGCCACCCAGCCAGGCGCGAGCCACGATGACGGCAACAACCAGACCCGCGACGAGCGCAAGAATCAGGGGCCAACGGCGAGCGTTGGGTGTGGAGGTGTGGTGCTGGTTCGGCATGCGTGACCTGCAAAGAATTAAGAGCGGCCGGAGACCGGCTGCGAACCCCCCCCGGACCAACATACGCGTCCAGACAGGGTTGGGACGTCACGGGGATTGACAATTCTACCGCCGGGGCCGCGTGCCGGTCACGGACGCCTGCTGGATACGCGATCGCGGCCAGGCTGGATTCAGCCCGGCGACGTCCGTTCTCAGGTCAGCCGAGACGTCGGCGCACCGGCACGCCCTTGAGCGTGGCATAACGCGGCAGGCCGCGCCGGTAGGGCGGGTAGGCCTCACCGGCGATGAGCGGCGCGAGGTAGCGGCGGCAGGCGGCCGTGATGCCGAAGCCGTCGCGGCGGATGAAACTGCGCGGCAGCATTTTTTCGCGGTTGGCCACGCGGGCGAGCGGAGCGACGCCGATCCGCCAGCGATAGGGCGAATCCGAGCGCCGCTCGATGGTTGGCATCACGGCAGTCTGGCCTTCAAGCGCCAGTTCCACGGCCGCCCGTCCCACCGCATAGGCCTGCTCTTCGTCTACGGCAGAGGCGATGTGGCGGGCCGAGCGCTGCAGGTAATCGGCGATCGCGTAGTGGTACTTGTAGCCCAGCTCGTCCTTGATCATCGCGGCAAGCACCTGGCCCACGCCGCCGAGCTGCACATGGCCGAACGCGTCGCGGGTGCCGGCGTCGGCGAGGAACCGGCCATCGGCATGGCGCGCGCCCTCGGAGGCCACGATTACGCAATAGTCGTTGCGCTCCACGCTCTCGCGGACCTTGGCGAGGAAGGCCGGCTGGTCGAAGGGCACCTCCGGGAAGAGAATGAGATGCGGCGGCTCGTCCCGGCCTTCGCCCGCCAGACCCCCGGCCGCGGCGATCCAGCCGGCGTGCCGGCCCATCACCTCGAGGATGAAGACCTTGGTGGAGGTACGCGACATGCTGCGCACGTCCATGGCGGCCTCCAGAGTCGAAATCGCGACATACTTCGCCACCGACCCGAAGCCGGGGCAGTTGTCCGTAATCGGCAGGTCGTTGTCGACTGTTTTCGGTACGCCGATGCAGGCGATCGGATGGCCCAGACGGGGGGACAGCTGGCTGACCTTGTGCGCCGTGTCCATCGAGTCGTTCCCGCCGTTGTAGAGGAAGTAGCCGATGTCGTGTGCACGGAACACCTCGATCAGCCGCTCGTATTCGGCAGCACTCTCCTCGAGCCCCTTGAGCTTGAAGCGTGCGGAGCCGAACGCCGCGCCGGGGGTGTGGCGCAGGGCGGCGATGGTCGAGGCGCTCTCACGGAACACGTCGATCATGTCCTCTTCCAGCGCCCCGATGATGCCGTTGCGCCCGGCATAGACCCGACCGATACGATCGCGGTGTCGGCGGGCGGTCTCGATGACCCCGCAGGCGGTGGCGTTGATCACGGCGGTCGGCCCGCCGGACTGTGCGTAGAAAAGGTTCATTCGCTTGGCCATGGGCACACCGTTCGGTCTGAGGAGCGTTACCGGGACTCGGGTCACATGGTACCGAAACCGGCGGCCGCACCGCAGCCGGTGATCAGGAGGTTTGACCGTTCCGGCGGCACGCTATAGCCTTTGGCGCCCTCGAGGTGGTCACTCGGGCCTGTCGGCCTGTCCAGGGGTTACATCATTATGCGTATCGTCATGCTGGGCGCGCCGGGTTCCGGCAAGGGCACCCAGGCCCAGAAGATCATGGCCGAGCGGGGCATCCCGCAGATTTCCACGGGTGACATGCTGCGGGCGGCCGTCGCCTCCGGCAGTGAACTCGGGCGCCGGGCCAAGGCGACCATGGATGCCGGCGAGCTGGTCTCGGACGACATCGTGCTTGGCATCATCCGTGAGCGCCTGAGCAGTCCCGACGCGGCCAACGGGTTCATCCTCGACGGGTATCCCCGCAATGGCGCTCAGGCGGAGGCCCTGGACGGCGTGCTCCGGGAGATTGGCCAGGCGCTGGATGCGGCTGTCCTGATGCAGGTGGATTTCGACATCCTGGTCAAGCGTGTGACCGGCCGGCGGACCTGCTCCAGGACGGGCAAGCTGTTGAACATCCACTTCTCGCCGCAGAGCGAGATCGACGCGTGTCTCGCGGCGGGCGGTGAGCTGCTGCAGCGGGCTGACGACAACGAGGACACCGTGGCGACGCGGCTCGAAGTCTACCGCTCGCAGACCGAACCCCTGATCGAGTTCTATCGTGGCAAGGGGCTGCTGCGCAGCGTCGATGCCGTGGGTGAGGTCGATGAGGTGTATCAGCGCGTGCTCGAGGCCGTGGCCAAGGGCTGAACGACGGCGCCAGCGCCGCCGCGGGCGCGGGGCGCGCCAGGCCGGCGGGCTTCGAGTTAGAGGGCCTCGAGCAGCCGACGTCCGATCACCTCCAGCCGCCAGCCCGTAAACGCTCGCCCTGAGGGCGCGCCGCGCACCGCGGAGGTGAGTTCGGCACGCGTGGCCAGGACCTCAGGCTCCAGGTCATGTTGCGCCGCGACCTCGCGCGCGAGGGCCGTGAGTCTCGCGAGGGTCTTCTTTTCGGCATCGTCGAGCGGCGCCGGGTCGATGTCAGGCACTGCGGTTTCAGGCACTTGGGCCAGGAGCTCGAGCAGCGCGTCGCCGCGGCGCCGGAGCAGTGCCGGCGGCAGGCCAGGCACGGCCTCCAGCGCGGCGCGACCGTCGGGCAGCGCATTGGCCAGCGCCAGCAGCTGCTCATCGCCGAGGACCCAGCGACGCGGTCGGTCCAGCTGCTCAGCGGTCACTTCCCGCCAGGCCGCCAGTGCGCGTGCTGCCGCGCGGGCACGCCCCTGCAGCCGTCGCAGGCCCTTGACGCGCTGCCAGGCCGTTTCGGGCGGATTCTCGTAGAGTGCGGGCACGAGCAAGGCGTTGCAGTCCTCCTCGGCCCAGGGGACCCGCCCGCGGGCCTCCAGCGCCCGGCCGAGCTGGGCGTGCAGTTCGGGAAGGTAGCGCACGTCGTCCGCGGCATAGGCGAGCTTTACCGGGGCGAGCGGGCGGCGTGACCAGTCGGTGCGGGCGTGACTCTTGTCGAGCCGCACGCCAAGCAGCCGCTCCACCAGCCCGGCGTAGCCGAGCTGGGCAGGATGGCCAAGCAGGGCGGCGGCGACCTGGGTGTCGAACAGGCTCGCGGGCAATGAGCCGGTGTGCTGTCGGATCAGCTCGAGATCCTGGCGGGCGGCATGCATCAGCATCAGTGGCTGCTGGCGCAGCACGATCTCCCAGAATCGGCCGAGATCGAGACCCGCCAGCGGGTCGATACAGGCCACCTCTCCGGGTATCCCGACCTGCAGCAGACACAGCTGCGCGAAGTAGGTCGACTCGCGCAGGAATTCCGTGTCCAGCGCCACCACGGTCGCGGCGTCCAGCCGCTCGACCAGCGACGCCAGCGCCTCCTGGGTCTCCAGCAGCGCAGGCGCGCTGCCAGGCGGGATGTTCTCAGGCGTCTCGGTCATGCACTGCGCACTCTCGGCGGCCGGCGGGCGCGCTACGCTATCATGCGAACCCCCGCGGAAGACAGGCTCCCCCGGCATGTGGCCACTGCTGCAGTTGTTCATCGACATCGCGTTTCACCGGCGGGGGCCCGAGGATGTCCCGCCGGCACGGGTGCTGCTCGGACTCGTGCTGGCGAGCGCCACCGCCGTGCAGGTGATCTCGCTGATGGCGTTGGGTAACCCGTTGATGCGGGCCGTGGCCGAGACCGCCCTGCATCTGGCGCTCACCTTCGGCGCCTACGCGCTGGTGCTGTCCTGGCGGGGTCATGGCGCGCGTTTTCGCCAGACGGCCACGGCGCTGCTCGGCACGGCCACGCTGCTCGGGCTGGTGATGCTGCCGGTGGTGACCTGGCTGGATGCGGGCATCCGCGCCGAGGCCGTGCCACCGCTCGCCCTGCTGGCGTTCTTCGTGTTGCTGGTCTGGTCGATCGACATCACCGGCTTCGTGCTCGCGCGCGCGCTTGGGGCGCATTACACCGTGGGCGTGCTGCTTGCCCTCGCGGTCATCATCGTCGACGCCAGCGTGCGCCGCCAATGGCTGCCACCCGCCTGATACGCGGCGATTGACCTGGCCCCGGCCAGGCGGCAGTCTGCCAGCCTGCCATCGCGACAGGATTGCGCATGCATCTGCATCTTCTCGGCGTCTGCGGCACGTTCATGGGTGGGCTTGCCGCGCTCGCCAAGGCCGCCGGCCATAGCGTCACGGGCGCCGACCAGAACGTCTATCCCCCGATGAGCACCCAGTTGCGCAAGCTTGGCGTGCGCATCCACGAGGGCTACGACGCCGGCCAGGTGCCGGAGAGCGCCGAGTGTGTGGTGGTCGGCAACGTCATGCGTCGCGGCCAGCCGGTGATCGAGGAGTTGCTGGACAGTGGGCGGGCCTACGAGTCCGGTCCCGCGTGGCTGGCGCGTCACGTGCTCGCCGGGCGCTGGGTGCTCGCTGTGGCCGGTACGCATGGCAAGACCACCACGGCCAGCATGCTCGCGTGGATTCTCGACTATGCCGGGTTGTCGCCAGGCTTTCTGATTGGCGGGGTGCCCCGCAATTTCGGGGTCTCCGCCCGGTTGGGAGAGGGACGCTTCTTCGTGGTCGAGGCCGACGAGTACGACACCGCCTTCTTCGACAAGCGCGCGAAGTTCGTGCACTACCGGCCGCGCACCCTGGCCATTACCAACATCGAGTACGACCACGCGGACATCTATCGCGACGTCGATGCCATTCTCTGGCAGTTTCATCAGCTGATGCGCACCCTGCCGGGCAGGGGGCTGGTGGTGGCCAACGCCGCTGACGCGAATATTCTGCGCATGCTGGAGATGGGGTGCTGGACGCCGCTGGAACGGTTTACCACCGAGCCCGGGCTGGCGGCCGACTGGCAGGGGGGCTACGAGCTGGTCGGGGCGAAATCCCGTTTCGCGGTCAGCGTCGCCGGCGAGGCGGCGGGCACGGCGGTGTGGGCGCTGGCAGGACAGCACAACCTGCAGAATGCCCTCGCTGCCGTCGCCGCTGCGCGCCATGCCGGCGTGCCCGTCGACACGGCGCTCAAGGCCCTGGCGGAATTCCAGGGGGTCCGTCGGCGACTGGAGCGTCGCGGTCGCTTCCAGGGTGTGACGCTTTATGATGATTTCGCCCATCATCCTACGGCCATCCGCGAGACGCTGGCGGCCCTGCGCAGTCAGCAGCCGGACCGGCGCCTGGTGGCAGTATTGGAACCTCGCTCCAATACCATGCGCCAGGGCGCGCACGTCGGCGCGCTGGCCGCGGCCCTTGAGGCTGCCGATCGGGTCCACCTGTACCGGCCGCCGGAGCTCTGCTGGGCGCCGACCGAGGTGCTTGCTGCGCTCGGTGAGCGTCTGGCAGTGACTGACGATGTCGATGCCCTGGTCGCGCGCCTCGCTGACGAGCTGGTGGAGGGCGATGAAGTGGTGATCATGTCCAATGGCGCGTTCGGGGGACTGCCCCGGAAGCTGGAGCAGGCCCTGAAAGGCCGCGCCGCGGTAGCCCCGAGTGGGCGGGAGTCCTGATGAGCGAACCTGAGATTCCGCTGTTTCCGCTGAACACGGTGCTGTTTCCCGGCGGCCCGCTGCCGCTGCGCATCTTCGAGCCGCGCTATCTGGACATGGTGAGCCGATGTCTCAAGGGGGGGCACGGCTTCGGTGTGGTCCTGATCCGGGAGGGCCGCGAGGCGGGCGGGCCCGCAAGCACCGCGGCGATCGGCACCATGGCGCGTATCGTGGACTGGGATCAGGGTGAGGATGGTCTGCTCGGTGTGACTGCGCACGGCCAGGGTCGCTTCCGGCTGCACGGGGCACGGGTTCAGGACGACGGCCTCAACCTGGGGCAGGTCGAGTTCCTGGCGCCCGAGACGCGACTGCCGATCGCGCTTCGCCACGCGCGACTCGCGCGCCTGCTGGAGACTGTCCTGTCCGATCTCGGCCCCCTGTACGACGCCATCGAAAAGGACTACGAGGACGCGAGCTGGGTCGGCTACCGGCTCGCCGAACTGTTGCCCATCGCGATGCCGGACAAGCAGGCCCTGCTCGAACTCGAGGACGCCGAGGCCCGGCTCGACGCTCTCCTGCCGGTCGTCGCGTCCTTACAACGGGACGGTTGACGCCCGCTTTAATTGTCCGGACAGATGAGCCTTGAATTGTGGTGCATACGCATCGTTTTGGTGCGCGATGGACCGGGGTATGCACCAATGTGGCTCATGCACTCGACTGCTCGCCGCGGCATCGGCCGCAGAAACGTTGTTTTTTCGCAAAACTGCTTGCAATCGGCGAATTGAAGACGTATCAACGGATTCTGTGTCACGGGCCATGCGCCGGTCCTGCCGGGCAAATCCGGACACGACACCCAGGGGAGGATGCGGCATGACCGGACCATGCACGCATCCGCAGCGTAACCACAACGTCCTGTCTCAAGAGACTTCCGCGGAGGAACCAGCATGGCCCCCACGTCCCATTCCCGCCTGCGGGCACAGCAGCTTACCTATCGCCGGGCCGGTGCACCGGTCGCCGCAGCCGTCGCCACCGCGATGGCGATGATGTCGGTCCCTGCAGCCGCTCAGGAAACCGCCGGCGCGCCCCAGCTCCTCGAGGAGATCGTGGTCACCGGTACCCGCATTGCGCGTGACCCGAATCTGGCCTCACCAGTGCCGGTGCAGCTGGTCTCCGAGGAGGATATCCGTCTCTCCGGCCAGCCCAACATCGCTGACGTGCTCAACCGTGTGCCCGCCCTGCTGGGGTCCGAGAGTGCCGAGAACAACACCACGGGCACCAACGTGCTGAATCTGCGCGGCTTGGGGTCCACCCGGACGCTGACCCTGGTGAACGGCCGCCGCTATGTCGGCGGCGGGACCGAGGGCAGTGCGGCGGTGGACATCAGTTCCATCCCCAATGCCCTGATCGAGCGGGTGGAGGTGCTGACGGGCGGTGCCTCCGCCGTGTACGGTGCGGATGCCGTCACCGGCGTGGTGAACTTCATTCTCAAGGATGATTTCGAGGGCCAGGAACTCAACGTGCGCGGTGGCCTGTCGAGCCGTGGCGATGCTGAATCGCTTAACGTGGACTACATCGGCGGGCTGAACTTCGCCGGTGGGCGGGGCAACCTGGTGTTCGCGGCGGACTTCCGGCAGGACAATGCGCTGCGCACCGGCGACCGCGGCTGGTCGCGGAACAACGGCATCGCCCGCGGCCAGGCCAACCCGGATCTGCGTTTCCAGAAGGGCGATATTTCGGCCTCGGCCACGCCGCTGTTCTTCGAGTTCTACAACAGCGACGAATTCCGCTTCCCCTATGGCCTGTTCATCCCGCAGACGGCCGAGGACTTCCTCACCCGGTACAACACGGTCAACGGCACGTCGCTGACGGCTGCCGACCTGTCACCGGCCGAGCGCGCGCTGATCGAGCGGCGCAATACCGCCCCCTCGCGGGCGATCCTGCCGCAGCCGACGTTCTCGATCAGTAACGCGCCGGGCATCATCTCCCCGTTCAATCTCGACATCTTCCACGATGTCGATCTCGACGGCGACGGCACCCCCGACTGCGATCAGTCTTTCGTCGGCTTCAACAATCAGTTCTACCTGCCCTCGGTGCTCGGCGATCCGGGCTGGCAGCAGGACGGCATCTTCCGCTTCGACTACGCCGGCGGTTGCTGGACCCGCACCGGCGACGGCGAACTGCGGCCCTACCAGGATGGTCTGGTGGTTGGCAGCTTCAACCAGTTCGGCGGGGATGGCGTGCCCGATCGCTACAATGCCGACTCGCTGTACCCGAAGACCCGTCAGCTCACCCTCAACCTCAACGGGCGCTACGAGCTGACCAGCCGTATCAACGCTTTCGGTGAACTGGCTTACTCCCGCGGCGAAAGCCGCCGCAACGTCATCCAGAACGGTTTCTTCGACCTGCTCTACGGCTCGCCGGAGAACCCCTTCCTGCCGCAGGAACTGCTGGGGACCAGCGCGGTCGAGCCTGGCGGGTTCGCCGGCGCGGTCACCGGCCTGCCCGGTGGCCTGTGGATCACCCGTGACCCGACCGACACCGGCGGTGTGCGCACCGACATCGACCGCGATACCGTGCGCGTGGTTGCCGGACTCGAGGGCGAGCTCGATAACGGCTGGTTCTGGGAAGTGGCCGCCAACGTCGGCAACTTCGACCGCAAGGACCGCTTCAACACCATCATCCTGGACCGCTTCTTTGCAGCCATCGATGTGGTGACCGATCCGGCCACCGGTAACCCGGTCTGCCGCTCGGATATCGATCCGGATGCCGTGCCGTTCACCACGTTGTTCGGCATCCCGGACTTCGACCCGGGTATCTACAGCTTCACCCCGGGCGACGGCCAGTGCGTGCCGGCCAACATCTGGGGCGGTCAGAACTCCATCGATCCCGCCGCAGCGGCGTTCTTCAACCCCACGCTGCGGGATGACTTCAAGTACCGTCAGCGTGTGTTCACCGCCCAGCTGGTCGGCGACACGGAGAATTTCCTGAACCTGCCCGCCGGACCGATCGGCTTCGCCATCGGCGGCGAACATCGCAGTGAGAAAGCCAGCACCCGGCGCGATCCGTTCCTGCAGGGCATCCTGCCGCCGGGGTCACCGTTCCCTGCGGGCACCAACATCGCGGACGTGAGCGGCAACAACTCGCTGGGCTTTGACAATCTCTTCATCTACCGCGATTCCAGTGGTCGGATCGAGTCGACCGAGGCCTTCATCGAGATCGCGGTGCCGCTGGTCGCCGACCAGCGCTTTGTCCGCGAGCTGACCTTCGACGCGGCCTTCCGTTATGCCGACTACAACCGCATCGGCGGCGTGGACGCCTGGAAGGTCGGCCTGGTGTACACGCCCGTGGACGACATCAGTTTCCGCGGCACGATCTCGCGGGCGGTGCGTGCGCCGAACCTGCGTGAGACCTTCATCACCAACCCGGCCACTTTCCGGCCGGTGGATCCCTGCGATGCCGCGGAGATCGCCAATGCGTCGGATCCCGCCCTGCGCGCCGCCAACTGTCAGGCCGGTGCCGAGGCGGCGGGCCTGCCGTTGCCGGCACTGCCGCCCGGGTTCACGGATCCGCTGTCGGCCCGCTTCGGTGGGGTGCTCGGGGGCAACACGGAGCTCGAGGAGGAGACGGCCGATACCTTCACCCTCGGCTTCGTGCTGCAGCCGAGTTTCCTGCCCGGCTTCTCGCTGACCGTCGACTACTGGGATGTCGAGCTGAAGGACGGTATCGAGGCGATCACCGCCCAGGAGACCGTCGACAGCTGCTATGACGCGGCCGACTTCCCGAACAACGTGTTCTGCACCCTGTTCACCCGCGAGACCAACACCGCGAGCGCGCAGTTCGGCGGCTTCCGCTTCGTGAATCAGACGTTCGTGAACTTCGCTTCGCTGAAGGCCCGGGGCTACGACTTTGCTGCAGCCTATGCCTTCTCGCTCGGCGCCAATGATTTCAACGTCAGACTGATCGGCTCCAAGCAGGAGAAGCTCGACCGCTTCACCAGCCGGACCGATCCCACGGCGGTCGATCCGCGCCTGCGGGAGCGGCGCACGCCGAAGTGGAACGCGCAGGCCAGTCTCAACTGGCAGCGCGGGCCGCTGTCGGCGGGCTGGCAGACGCTTTACCAGAGCAGCCAGGCGCTGTTGCTGGGAGACGTCACGGTGACCCAGCAGCTCTACGGTGATGCGGGCTTTACCGGAAGCACCTTCGTGCACAATATGAACGCCAGCTGGTGGTACAACGACGACCTGAGAATCTACGGTGGCGTCAACAACGTCACCGACCGTCAGCCGTTCATCACCAACATTTCCTGGCCGGTCGGGCCGCGTGGCCGGTACTTCTTCCTCGGTGCACAGTTGAGCTTCTGAACTCGGCATCAGCGGGAGTCCTTTCGGGGCCGGGACAGCATGTCCCGGCCCTTTTTTTCGGCTCGCGCACTCTGCGTGGTGAAGTGCAGGCTTTTGTGGCCCCCCCTGCGTTCCGGCTATCATCCGCGTTCAAGGTCAGGGCGTGACAGGAGGTCACATGAGCGAACGCATCACCCGCGGGCGGCTGTCGGTGGCCGCCGGGCTGGTTGGGTTTATCGAGCAGGATGCCTTGCCTGGCACCGGGGTCTCTCCCGAGCACTTCTGGGCCGGGCTCGATGCGCTGGTGCACGAGCTGACACCACAGAATCGCGCGCTGATCCACGAGCGCGAGCGCCTGCAGGAGGCGATTGACCAGTGGCACCGTGAGCATCCGGGCGCCGTGGACGATATCGCCGCCTACCGTGCGTTTCTTGAAGAGATCGGCTATCTGCAGCAGGCCCCCGTCGGGGTAAAGGCCACCACCACCGACGTGGACGTGGAAGTCGCCCGACTGGCTGGCCCCCAGTTGGTGGTGCCGGTGAGCAATGCGCGTTACGCCCTGAATGCGGCCAATGCCCGCTGGGGGAGTCTCTACGATGCCCTGTATGGCACCGACGTGATCGGCGATGCCGACGGGGCCAGCGGGGCCGGCCAAGCGTACAACCCGGTCCGTGGTGCCCGGGTGATCGCGTTTGCGCGTGATGTGCTCGACCGGGTCGCCGGACTTGCCCACGGCTCGCATGCACAGGCCCGCGCCTACCGCGTGCGCGGCGGTACCCTGGAAGTCGACTGTGCTGATGGCTCGGTCACGACACTTGCCGAACCGACCCGCTTCGCGGGTTGGCGGGGTCCGGCGGAGTCGCCTGAGTGCGTGCTGCTGGTGAACCATGGCCTGCACCTCGAGATTCAGTTCGATCCGACCCATCCGGTCGGTCGGGACGATGCGGCCGGCGTCAAGGACGTGCTGGTCGAGGCGGCGGTCTCCGCGATCATGGATTGCGAGGACTCGGTCGCCGCGGTGGACGCCGCGGACAAGGTCGGGGTCTATCGCAACTGGCTGGGCCTGATGCGCGGCGATCTCGAGGAGCACTTCGAGAAAGGCGGGCGCAAGGTCATCCGTCGTCTGGCGGCGGATCGCGAGTATCAGGCGCCTGACGGTCAGACGCTGCGCCTGCACGGCCGTGCGTTGATGTTCGTGCGCAACGTCGGTCACCTGATGACCACACCCGCCGTGCTGGATGTCGACGGCAACGAGGTGTTCGAAGGGCTGCTGGACGCCGCCATCACCAGCCTCCTGGCACTGCACGATCTGCGTCGCGGCGAAAACGACCAGGGCGACAGCGCGATCAGGAACTCACGCACGGGCTCGGTCTATATCGTCAAGCCGAAGATGCATGGCCCGGCCGAGGTGGCCTTTGCGAGCACGCTGTTCGCGCGTGTTGAGGACATGCTCGGGCTGCCCCGGGACACCCTCAAGATAGGCATCATGGATGAGGAGCGGCGGACCACCCTGAATCTCGCCGCCTGCATCGGCGCGGCCGCGTCACGCGTGGTGTTCATCAACACCGGCTTCCTCGATCGCACCGGCGACGAGATCCACACGGCGATGGCAGCCGGGCCGATGATCCGCAAGGGCGACATGAAAACCGCCGCGTGGATCCAGGCCTACGAACGCAACAATGTGCGGGTCGGGCTGGCCTGCGGGCTGGCCGGGCGGGCACAGATCGGCAAGGGCATGTGGGCGATGCCGGATCTGATGGCCGCCATGCTCGAGCAGAAGAAGGGTCACCCCGAGGCCGGGGCCAGTACCGCGTGGGTGCCCTCGCCGACGGCGGCTGTGTTGCACGCCCTGCATTACCACGAGGTTGATGTGGCGGCACGTCAGGCGGCAATCGCCGCCGAGCCGGATGATGCTTCGGTGCGCCTCGAAGCCCTGCTGAGCGTGCCGGTGGCGAGCTCGCCCGAGTGGTCGGACGAAGCCCGGCGCGAGGAACTCGACAACAACTGCCAGGGTATTCTCGGCTACGTGGTGCGCTGGGTGGAGCAGGGGGTGGGCTGCTCCAAGGTGCCCGATATCCACGGCGTGGGGCTGATGGAAGACCGGGCCACCCTGCGCATCTCCAGTCAGCACCTTGCCAACTGGCTGCGCCACGGCATCGTCAGCCGGGAGGAGGTGCGTGCTTCGTTGGCGCGCATGGCCAAGGTGGTGGACCAGCAGAATGCCGGCGATCCGGTCTATCGGCCGATGGCGCCGGATTTCGAGGGCTCACATGCCTTCCGCGCGGCCTGCGATCTGGTGTTCGAGGGGGCAGCGCAGCCCTCCGGGTACACCGAGCCGCTGCTGCACGCCTGGCGGTTGAAATTCAAGCGCGAGGTCTGCAGCTGATACTGGCTGAGCCAAGGCGCTGAGCGCCGGGCTTGGGCTCGGCGATGGGCTGTCGTCCAGGCTTACAGGCTGGCGAACACGTCGCGCGCGGCTGCGATCGTCTCGCCGATATCCGCTTCCGTGTGGGCGCCAGAGACGAAGCCCGCCTCGAATGCCGAGGGTGCAAGGTAAATCCCGCGAGCCAGCATGCCGTGAAAGAAGCGCCGGAAGCGTGCCTGGTCGCAGGCCACCACCTGCGCGTAGCGGGTAACTTTCGGCGCGTCGGTGAAGAAATAACCGAACATGCCGCCAATCGCCTCCACGCACAGTGCAATGCCCGCCTCGTCGGCGGCGGCCTTCAGGCCGTCGACCAGCCCGCGGGTGCGCTCGGCCAGGGCTTCATGAAAGCCCGGACGGCTGAGCCCTTCCAGGGTGGCAAGGCCTGCGGCCATGGCCACCGGATTCCCCGACAGGGTGCCGGCCTGGTAAACAGGCCCCAGCGGAGCCAGCTTTTCCATGATGTCGCGTCGGCCGCCGAAGGCGCCCACGGGCATGCCGCCGCCGATGATCTTGCCGAGCGTGGTGAGGTCCGGGCGCACGCCGAGCAGTGCCTGGGCGCCGCCGCGATGGACACGGAAGCCGGTCATGACTTCATCGAAGATCAACACCACGCCGTGCGCATCGCACAGCCGCCGCAGCGTCTCGAGGTAGCCCGGCTCCGGTCTGATCATGTTCATGTTGCCGGTGATCGGCTCGATGATCACACAGGCCAGTTCATGACCACGCGCGCCGAACAGCTGCTCCAGCTGTTCGGCGTCGTTGAAGTCCAGGGTCAGCGTGTGGGCGGCCAGCGCAGCGGGGACGCCGGGAGAGCTGGGTACGCCGAGGGTCAGTGCCCCTGAGCCTGCCTTGATCAGCAGCGAGTCCGAGTGGCCGTGGTAGCAGCCTTCGAATTTCACGATGGTGTCGCGGCCGGTATAGCCGCGGGCGAGCCGGATGGCACTCATGGTCGCCTCGGTGCCGGAGCTGCACATGCGGGTGAGCTCCATCGAGGGCACGAGCTCGCGGATCCGACGCGCCAGCGTCGTCTCGGCCACGGTGGGCGCGCCATAGGACAGCCCCCGCGTGGCCGCGTCGCGGACCGCGTCGATCACCTCCGGATGGGCATGGCCAAGGATCATTGGCCCCCAGGAGCCAATATAGTCTATGAAGCGGCGGTCGTCCTCGCTCCACATATAGGCACCGCGCGCCTCGCGGATGAATACCGGGTCGCCGCCGACAGCGCCGAAGGCGCGAACTGGCGAGTTCACGCCGCCGGGAATGACCTCGCGGGCCTGTTCGATCAGTGTGCTGCTCATTGGGCGTCCTTGCTCCAGGATTGGACAGGCGGCTCGCCGCCGGGTTTCGGTCATCGACTATTTTGCCGGGTGTGCCAACGGTGGGACAATGCGCGCCTGATAATCAGACTTGCGGTGTCCCGATGAAAACATGGATGTGCCTGATCTGCGGTTACGTGTACGACGAGGCGGAGGGCGATCCCGATGCCGGCCTCGCGCCGGGCACCGCCTGGGCCGACGTGCCTCTGTCCTGGCGGTGTCCCGACTGCGGCGCTGGCAAGGAAGACTTCGAGATGACCGAAGTCTGATCGACGCGCAGGTGGAGGAACCGCCTCAGAGGCGCCGCAGCGCGTGGCCGCGCGCCTCGAGCATCGCGACTACGCTGTCTTCACCGACCAGGTGCAGGGCGCCGACAACGACGAGATGGTTGCCCGGGCGCTCCAGCAGCGCCTCGATGGGGGCAAGCCACTCGCGATTGCGTTCAACCACGACCGCCTCGTAGAGTCCGGGCGATTCGCGCACCGAGGCCAGCAGTTCGGTTTCCATGCGCGCGATATCGCCGCTGCGCCAGGCGGAGACGATCATGTCGATGTCGTCGCGCAGCGTGATCGCATCGCCCAGGCTCTGCATCAACAGGTCGATCTGCTCATCGTTTGACAGGCTGGCGAAGAGGCCGATCTGCGCCTCGGCCGTCTCCAGTCCGCTGATCGGCTTGCCGTCGCGCACCGCCAGCCCCGTCAGCTGCACTTCGAGACCGAATTCCGGTGCCAGACCGAGCTGTGCCAGCCGCAGCTGGGTGATGGTGAGTGCGGCCAGCCAGGGTTTGACGTTGCCGAGCAGTGCGAGCTCCAGATCGATCTCGCGCGCCAGCGCCTGGGCCTCCTCCCAGCGGGCCTCGCCGAGACTGCCCGCCAGCGAGCCGCCCTGGGGCTGGCTGCCGAGCCGGTTCACCTCCCGCTGGAAGGCCACCGGGTCGAGCTGATCCATGGCCAGCTCCATGACCAGGGTGTCGGCCTCGTCGTAGAGTGTCCGCACGCGTGCTGGCAGCTCGGCCATGCCCGGCGGCAGCAGATGGATGGACCCCAGCAGGATGACCCTGCTGTCGTTGCGCTCAAGGGTCCAGGCCGCCGGTTCGCCGGCGTCGGCCTGGGCTGCGCCAAGCCAGGGCAGCAGCAGCAGCAGCAAGATCGCGGCCGTGCCTGCCATTAAGCCGCGGGCCTGGGTGTGGATGCTCGCAGTGGAGGTCATCGGGGGGTCCTCGCTAGTCCGCGCCTTCGGCGCGTTTGACCGGCTGGTGGGTGAAGCCCTTGAGCGGCCCGAGTTCGATGGCGTCGCGGGCGATCTTCACCGGGCTCTGGGCATACAGGCCAACGAGCTCGGAAAGCGAGACCAGGGCATGCATGTGGATGCGCTCGTAACCATGGCTGGCGTCGATACCGAAGGTGATCAGCGCGGTGCGGATGTCGTTGCCGGCCTCAATGGCCGACGCGCTGTCACACCGATAGTACCGGAAAATGTCCTTGTGGTGACGGATGCCATAGTCTTCACACAGGTCGATCAGTTTGCGGGTGAGGTGATAGTCGAACGGCCCCGTCATGTCGGCCATGGCGACGGTGACGCCAAATTCGCTGGAGTTCTGTCCCGGTGCTTGCGTGCCGTTGTCGATCGTCACCATTGAGGCGATGTCGCCGTGCAGGATGGTGGACGCCCCGACACCCACCTCCTCGGCAATCGAGTACAGGAAATAGGTGTCTACCGGCAGCTCCAGAGCCGCCTCCTTGAGAGACTTGATGGCCGCGAACATCACCGCCACGCCGGCCTTGTCATCGAGGTGGCGCGAGTTGATGAAGCCGTTGTCGAGGAATTCCGGCTGGGGATCGATGGCAACGAAGTCGCCGATGGCAAAGCCGAGGTCGAACAGGTCCTTGCGCCCGAAGCACATCGCATCCACGCGCAGTTCGATGTGGTCCCAGGACACCGGCTGGGTGTCGATCTCGTCATTGAAGGTGTGGCCGGAGGCCTTCAGCGGGAGGATGGTGCCGCGGTAAGCGCCCTGACGGGTAAACACCGTACAGCGTGCGCCTTCGGCAAAGCGCGATGACCAGTGTCCGATCCGGACCAGTGCCAGTCTGCCGTTATCCTTCAGGTCCTTGACCTGGGCGCCAAGGGTGTCGACATGGGCGATCAGTGCGCGGGCGGGGGTATGCACCCGGCCCTTGAGCACAGCACGGATGGCACCTCGCCGGGTCAGCTCGTAGGGCACCTCGAGGCGTTCGAGTTCTCGGCAGCAGAAGTGCACGATCTGGTCGGTATAGCCCGAGGGGCTTGGAATCTCCAGGAGTTTTTTGAGCGTTTTTTTCAGGTAGACGCTATCGATTTTAAGGCGTTTCAAAGATGGCTCCCTTGATACTTGCGCAGATGCGTCGGGATGGATTGCGGGAAGAGCAGATCGACGAAGCGCTCGGCCGTGGGCTGCGGCTCGTGGTTGGCCAACCCGGGGCGTTCGTTGGCCTCGATGATCCAGTACTCCTCCCCGGCCGGGTCGGGCACCATGAAGTCCATGCCGACCACGGGAATACCCAGAGCGCGGGCGGCCTGTACGGCCGCCTGGACCAGCGTCAGGCTGAGCTCGTCGGTCACGTCGTGAATGGTGCCGCCGGTGTGCAGATTGGCGGTGCGGCGCACCTCGACGGCGCGGCCCTCTTCGGGCACATCGTCAAGCGTGAGACCTTCACGGGCCAGGCAACGTTCCGTTTCGGCATCGATGGGGATACGCGACTCGCCACCGGTGGCCGCCTGCCGGCGACGGCTCTGGCGCTCGATCAGCTGGCGTACCGTGTGCTGGCCGTTGCCGCGCACGCGTGGTGGGCGACGCACTGCGGCGGCGACCACGCGATAATCGATGACGATGACCCGCAGGTCCTGTCCGGCCACGAATTCCTCGAGCAGCACATCGGTGTCGACCTGGCGCGCGGCCGTGATGGCGGCCGCCAGTTCATCGACCGAGGTGATGTCGACACTGATGCCGCGCCCCTGTTCGCCCCGGGCAGGCTTGACCACCAGGCTGCCGCAGTTTTCGAGAAATGCGGCGTTGGCCTCGGCGTCGCCGGCGGCCTGCTGGCGCGGGACCGACAGGCCGGCGTCGGCCATGAGGCGCCGGGTCACCGCCTTGTCGTCACAACGGCTCATGGCGATCGCCGTGGTCAGCTCGGTGAGTGATTCACGGCAGATGATCGCCCGCCCGCCATGGCTCAGGCGGAAGTAGCCCGCCTGCGCGTCGAGCACCTCCACATTGATACCGCGGCGGCGGGCCTCGTCGACGATGATGCGTGCATAGGGGTTCAAGGCCTCCTCAGGCGGCGGTCCCGAGAACAGCTTCTCGTTGATGGAATTGCGGTTTTTCAGCGCGAAGACGGGCACCCGCACGAAGCCGAGTTTCTCGTACAGGGCAATGGCCTTGTTGTTGTCGTGAAGCACCGAGAGGTCCATGTAATGGCAGCCGCGGGTCTGGAAATGCTCGGCGAGCTGGCGGACCAGCATCTCACCGAGGCGCGGATGCTGGGCCTGCGGATCCACGGCAAGACACCACAGCGAGGCACCACCCTCCGGGTCGTCGAACACCCGCCGGTGATCGACGCCGGTGACTGCGCCGAGGATGTCGCCGTTCGCGTCGTCCTCGGCCACGAAGACGGTCAGCGCGCGGCTGTCACGCTTGGCCCAGAAGAACTGCGGGTCGACCTGCACCATGTGCCAGGCGGTGTAGATCCGGTTTACCGCTTCGGCGTCAGCCAGCGTGCACAGGCGACGGATATGGAAACCGGGGTGGCGCCCGCGGCTGGGCCGATAGGTGTGCAGGTCCAGTCGATAGGTGTGGGAGGGGTCCAGAAACACGTCCTGCGGGGCCTTGCTGAGGACCACGTGGGGATCGCGCACGTAGAAGGCGATATCGCGCTGATCGGGACGTTCGTTCTGCAGGACCCGGGTGAGGTCGGCGGCGTCCTCGAAGGTCTGGGCGAAGTGCAGTTTGCCCCAGCCGCAGTCGAGGCTGACGTTGCTCGGGGGCGTGCCGTCCTGATCGCGTGCCGCGCCTCCCGTAGGCCGCATGGTGCGCGCGCGTAACCGATCGATCCGGTACTGCTGCGGGCGTTGCGGATGGCGGGGCCGGCGGTCGGTCATGGCCTACAGCCCCCGGGACTGGAGCCAGGTTTCCAACAGGGCGAGCTGCCAGAGCTTGGAGCCGCGCAGCGGCGTGATGTGTGCTTCCGGGTTGGCCAGCAGGGTGTCGACGTAGCGCGGGTTGAACAGCCCGCGCTCGCGGGCGCGCCTGTCGGTGAGCACGTCGCGCACCCGCTCGAGATACGGTCCGCGCAGGTATTTCAGTGCCGGCACCGGGAAGTACCCCTTGGGCCGGTCGATCACGCCGGCAGGAATCACCCGCCGGGCCGCCTCGCGGAGCACGTACTTGCCACCCTCCGGTACCTTGTGCTCGGCCGGAATCCGCGCGGCCAGCTCGACGACCTCGTGATCGAGGAAGGGCACGCGCGCCTCCAGGCCAAAGGCCATGGTCATGTTGTCCACCCGCTTGACCGGGTCGTCGACCAGCATCACCTGAGTGTCCAGGCGCAGGGCCTTGTCAATGGCCCGCTCGGCGTCGGGCAGGGCGAAATGGCGGCGCACGAACTCGCTGCTCTCGTCATCGCCATGGTGTCGCGGATCGAGGACCTCGAGCATCTCGTGGTGGTCGCGATCGAAGAACGCCGCGCGGTAAGTGGCCAGTGGATCACCGTCGGCCATCATGGGCGGGTACCAGTGGTAACCGGCAAAAATCTCGTCGGCGCCCTGGCCACTCTGCACCACCCGCACATGTTTCGAGACTTCCTCGGAGAGCAGATAGAAGCCGATGCAGTCGTGGCTGACCATGGGTTCGGACATCGCTGCGATGCAGTTCGGCAGCTCCGAGAGCGTGCGGCTGGCATCGATGAAAATCTGGTGATGGTCGGTGTCGAAGTGCTTGGCGATGATGTCGGAGTACTGGAACTCGTCGCCTTTCTCGGCGTCCACCGCCTCGAAGCCGATCGAGAAGGTCGCAAGCCCGGTCTGTCCGGCTTCGGCGAGCAGACCGACCACCAGCGAGCTGTCCAGCCCGCCGGAGAGCAGCACGCCCACCGGCACGTCGGCCACCAGGCGCCGCTCCACCGCGCGACGCATCACCGCAATCGTCTCGTCCTGCCAGTCCGCGAAACTGCGTTTCTCATCGCCCGGCTGCAGACCGAAGGCGGGCCGCCAGTATTCCTTCTCGCGGCTGCTGCCGTCGGCTTCGATACTCAGAATGGTCGCCGGCGGCAGTTTGCGCACGCCGGCGAGGATCGTTCGCGGCGCCGGCACCACGGAGTGGAAGCTCAGGTAATGATGCAGCGCGACCGGGTCGAGCGAGGTGTCGAGTCCGCCGCCTTCCAGCAGCGCCGGCAGGCTGGAGGCGAAGCGCAGCCGCTGGTGATCCAGGGCGTAATACAGCGGCTTGATGCCGAGCCGGTCGCGCACGAGGTGGGCGCGCTCGCCATGCTGTTCCCACAGGCAGAAGGCGAACATGCCGTAGAGGCGATGCACGCAGTCCGCGCCCCAGGCATGCCAGGCCTTGAGGATGACCTCGGTATCGCCGTGGGAGAAGAAGTGATAGCCCATCTGCTGGAGCTCGCGGCGGAGTTCCGGGTAGTTGTAGATGCAGCCGTTGAACACGAGGGTCAGCCCGAGTTCGGGGTCGTGCATGGGCTGGTGCGCGGCGTCGGAGAGATCGATGATGCGCAGGCGTCGATGACCGAGCGCCAACGGCCCGCGGGCGAACAGGCCGTCGCCATCCGGACCGCGGGGCGTCATCTGTGCGGTCATCGC
>PWZL01000051.1 GCA_003567475.1 Gammaproteobacteria bacterium
GATGCTTCTTTTCATGAAAATCTGGTAGCGCTCCGCGTAAGACGGTCCGTTGAATGATTCGAGGTCAGAGCTTCCGGACTTGCGAAAAGGAGTCATGGCCTCGAAGTGTGGTTGTTTGATTCTCACCGGTTTGTCGTCAGCGGAAGGGTCGTACTTTCCAACGAAGAGATAGCCCAGCCAAGGTCGCGGTTGTTGCCGCATAAATCCGTCATGAGCATAGGTGGTCCAAAAATCGTGGGCATTACCGAGGCTCTCCTCAAGTCGGTTGTTCTGGTTGTTGCCGATGCTTTTATCCTGCGATTTGAATTCTATAGCGGCATAGAGAACCGGATCGCCATTTTCTCCTTTCCTCGGATGGAAACGGCTTTTCTCGAGCACTATGAGATCCCAGTTCTTTGACGGGCGATAATAGGACGGCAGAATCGACGGCGTGGCCGTGAGGTGGCCTCCGGCGAAGATGTGTTCGGGTTTTACATTCAGACCGATGAGAAAATCCTGGATGGCGCAAGCGAATCCGTCCATCGTTTTTCCGTGGAGATTGGCGTCACGCGTGCCGCCCTGGATTCTTTTGGGGAACACGTTCTTTTTCGAATCCCACCAATATCGAATCGCCTCGTGAAACAGGTCAGTCTCGGAATTTGATCTCATGATGGAATCCCATCGATCTGATAGACCATGAATGCCGCCTTGGTGGCAAGCGCAACGTCTTGTGTGTCGAAAGCATGTCGTAGAGTCTCGGCGAGCGTCGGCGAGATTGTTTTTGGATCCGGCACGCGGATGCGGCGAAGGTATTGGGCTTGGAAGCGCAGGTATCCGCCGCGCATACGAACGCCATAGCAGCGGATGAAAAACTCTCCGACCGCAGACAGGAGAAGTGCGCCCAGCACTTTGAGATCCCAGGTCTCCGAGGTAATCCAATAGAGATTATGATGCGGATAAGTCTTGCCGGTATCGAGCGCGGGAAGAAGACGGTCCTTGATATCGGCGATGTAGAGTTTGTGTTTATTGAACAGGGCAAGGTTCACGCGATCGATGGTCTTGTGCCAATGTTCGGCACGGTCCTTTTTAGCGGTGTGGCGCGCGGCGAGGAGTTCATGATGAGGGAGCAGGCAAGCCTCAAAGCGCGGGTAGTCATCAAGATCGACGAGGCCACGTTCGTTCCACGGGTTGATCAGGCAATGCCCGGACCAATCGACACGGTCTTCCTTCAAATCAGAGGCAATGGCGATGGGGAGGATCCGATCAGGCTCGATGTCTGGTACTTTCGGGGTGATGAACACATGGTCCGCCCCGGTGGCGACGCCGATGCCGATTCTGGTTCCCGTGGTCTTGCATTCGAGAGGTAAACAGGTGGATTCAAGGTGCTTTAGAAGCCGCAATGCGTCGGGCGAGGAGCATGGCCAAGGCTCGGTGCCATGGAACCAGTCGCCAAAACGGGCACTACGGATTCTGGGATTCGAATCGAGTGTGGTTAGAGCACGGATTAAACGGTCCCGGTCTTCGGTCTCGATACCCGGCAGGGCTTTGGAAACGATCACTGATCCCTGCTCCTCGCGGGCGATAATGGTGACAGCGGGGTAAGCGGACACCTCGGTATCGAATGCTTGCACATCGTGAGCCTCGATGATGTGGCGGACATTGTATCCCTCGGTGGTTATGAACTTGCGTAAAGCACTGCCATAATCGTTAAGCATCCAGCGATCGGCGCAAATATAGGCGCACACCCCGCCGGGTTTAAGCTGGTTGAGCGCAGCCTGGTAAAAGGCTACATAGATATCAGCTCGCCCACGCATGGCGCTGAAACCGCTACGGTAGAAGGCGGCCTTCCTAGCAGGAATTTCCTCCGAGCGGATGTAGGGAGGATTGCCGATGACAAAGTCGGCGACAGGGAAACAGAGTGAAGCTTCAAGGAAATCGCCGATTTTAATCCATCTCCTCGCGAGCATGGAGGCCGCGGCAGAGGGAACCTTGAGAGAAACAAGCGTGAAGCGAACCAAATCCACCGCGCGCTCCGCGGCCTCAGCATCGATCTCAAAGGCTTGCAATGCCCCCGCGGCATTGGTCAGCGGAATGCCATGGCGTTTGCAGGACAAAACCAAACGCTGGACCATTGCCCTCAAAAACGCCCCATCACCAGCCGATGGCTCCAGCGCCACCAACTCCGCCAAGCGTTTTTCCGGCGCATACCCGGCCAGATCCAGCACGAGTTCCACCATCCATGGCTTCGTATACACAACACCAGCCTCGCGAGGCGCGGAATGAATTCTCTTAAAGGTGATCATTGAATCATGCGACCAGTTTCAGAGGATTGAGCTGTTCCTTATATACCCCTTTTAAAGTTGATATACAAGCCAAAAAGCCAAAAAAGTGTACGTAAAGTTCGTCAACGCTTCCAAGCACTTCCAAGGGACAGGCAGTTTGTCCATTTCCGCCTCGTCAAGACATAGCGAGGCACAGCCTGCCGTATCCGGATAAATCACCAAACGAAGTCGTTCCGGAACCGCCTGATCAAGAAAGCTTGTCTGTTCCTGCAATGGAAGAATGGTTCCGGACCGCATTATGATGGGCAGACCCGATAGTTTGTCGATGGGACAGGGACGTTCAA
>PWZL01000057.1 GCA_003567475.1 Gammaproteobacteria bacterium
TCACGATCACCCGGGCCCAGCCGGCACCCTCATCGGTGACCGTCGCCGCGGCCCTCAGCACATACAGCGACAGGCGCCGGGCGATCGCGGCGGTCAGCTCCGCCGGAACGGCGAGCTCGAGGCGCTCCGGCGCCGGCGTGAGCACCCGGCACACCGCCAGCAGCCGGCCTTTGGGTGTGCACCAGCCGGCCAGCGGTGCGTGGTGTCCATCAGCGGCCTTGACATCCTGGGTCAACTGGCCTTGCAGCAGCGTCGCGGCGTCGCCTCCGCAGACACTCACCCGTCCCCACGGCATCCCTGTCATTCGTCGTCCTCCCACACGTTCCGGGTGAAAACAGGCGACGATTCTGGCACACTACGCGGATGACGGAAAAAGCAGGGAATGCAGCCGCCGCCAGGAGCGTGGAACCGCGGATATGGAAGTCCGAAACACCTCCTGAGCCTACCCCGGAAGAGTCCTCGGCCGCCGCCAGCACCCCCACAGGTGCGTCGGTCGGCGCAGAGCAGCCACGTGTGCGCGAGCTCAACGGTCCGCCCGGGCCGGAGCCCACGCGCTACGGCGACTGGGAGAAGAACGGCCGCTGCATCGACTTCTGATGCCGCGCGTCCAACCGGTCGCCGCGGTGTCCTGTGATACGGGAATCGGGGAAAACTGAAGGAGCGACCATGGCTCAAGGCGAGCGACCGCTGTCACCTCATCTGCAGGTGTACAGACCGCAGATCACATCCGTCCTGTCCATCTCTCACCGTGCGAGTGGCGTCTTTCTCGCTGCAGCCAGTCTGCTGTTCATCTATTGGTTGCTGGCGGCCGCCAGCGGGCCGGAGGCCTATGCCACCGCTCAGGGCTTTTTCGGGCACTGGCTGGTACGGCTGGTCCTGATCGCCGCGTCTTTCGGGTTCTTTTATCACCTCTGTAACGGCATCCGGCACCTGTGCTGGGACGCCGGCTGGGGGTTCGAGATTCGCCAGGTCATTGTCAGCGGCTGGACGGTGGTCATCGTGTCGCTGCTGTTGACGCTCGGATTCTGGCTGCTCGTCGCGGCCTGAGGGAGAACGGTCATATGAGTCTGCGTTCACCACTGGGCCGGGTGCTCGGCCTGGGTTCAGCCAAGGATGGCTTCTCGCACTGGTGGGGTCAGCGGGTCAGCGCCGTCGGACTGGTTCTGCTGGGCGGCTGGTTTGCCGTCTCGCTGGCACTGCTGCCGTCGCTGGACTATGCCACGGTCAAGGCGTGGGTGGCGGCGCCGTTCAATACGGTCGCACTGCTGCTGCTGGTGCCGACCGCGGCCTTTCATGCCCGCTTGGGCATCCAGGTCGTCATCGAGGATTACATCGCCGCCGGCTGGCTGAAGGTGCTCAGCCTGGTGGTGATTGCGTTCGTGTTCGTTGCAGCCGCGGTGGCAGGGATGTTCGCCGTGTTGAGGATTTCCTTTGGAGTAGCGCCATGACGGCCGAGTACGAATTCATCGATCACACCTACGACGTTGTCGTCGTTGGCGCGGGTGGCGCCGGCCTGCGGGCCACCTTCGGGCTGGCCGAGCAGGGACTGAAGACCGCCTGCCTGACCAAGGTGTTCCCCACCCGCAGCCACACGGTGGCGGCCCAGGGGGGCATCTCCGCCGCGCTGGGCAATATGGGTGAAGACGACTGGCGCTGGCATATGTACGACACCATCAAGGGCTCCGACTGGCTCGGCGACCAGGATGCGATCGAGTACATGTGCAAGGAAGCGCCGGATGCGGTCATCGAGCTCGAACACTACGGTGTGCCGTTTTCCCGGACGGAAGATGGGCGCATTTATCAACGGCCTTTCGGTGGCATGACCACGCACTTCGGTCAGGGTACCGCGCAACGGACCTGTGCCGCGGCCGACCGCACCGGCCATGCGATGCTGCATACGCTGTATCAGCAGTCCCTCAAGCACGATGCCGAGTTCTTCATCGAGTTTTTCGCGCTCGATCTGATCATGGACGAGGGTGAGTGCCGCGGCGTGCTCGCCTGGGAACTGGCCACCGGGCGGCTGCATCGCTTCCGTGCGCAGGCCGTGGTACTGGCCACCGGCGGGTACGGCCGGGCGTATTTTTCGTGCACTTCGGCGCACACCTGCACCGGGGACGGGAACGCGATGGTGTTGCGGGCCGGACTGCCGCTGCAGGATATGGAGTTCGTGCAATTCCACCCCACCGGGGTCTACGGTGCCGGCTGCCTGATCACCGAGGGTGTACGCGGGGAGGGCGGCTATCTCACCAATGCCGAAGGCGAGCGGTTCATGGAGCGCTATGCGCCAAACGCCAAGGACCTCGCCTCGCGTGATGTGGTCTCCCGCTCGATGACCATCGAGATCAACGAGGGACGCGGAGTCGGGGCGAACCAGGATCACATCCATCTCCACCTGGAACACCTCGGGGCGGAGGTGATTCACGAACGTCTGCCCGGGATTGCAGAGACCGCACGGATCTTCGCCGGGGTGGATGTGACCAAGGCGCCCATTCCGGTGCTGCCGACGGTGCACTACAACATGGGCGGGATCCCTGCCAAGTACACCGGCGAGGTCGTCACGCTGCGCGATGGCGAGCCGGATACGGTCGTGCCCGGGCTGTACGCCGCGGGTGAGGCGGCCTGTGTCTCGGTACACGGCGCAAACCGGCTGGGCTCGAACTCGCTGCTCGACCTCGTGGTGTTCGGCCGGGCCACGGCACGTCATCTGGGCACCACCCTCGAGCGGGGCGCGCGTCAGCCGCCGTTGCCGAAAGAGGCGGGCGCGGCGAGTATCGCGCGTCTCGATCGGTTGCGTAACGCCACCGGCGAGACCTCCACGGCCGATATCCGCGATCGCATGCAGCGCACCATGCAGGCGCATGCCGCGGTATTCCGCAGCGGCGAGTCACTGGCCCAGGGGGTGGCCAAGATGCGCGAGGTGCTCGACGCCTTCGCCGATGTCCGGATCGCCGATCGATCACTGATCTGGAATACCGATCTCGTCGAGACGCTGGAGCTCGAGAATCTGCTCGGCCAGGCCATGACCACCATTGTGTCCGCCGAGAATCGCAAGGAAAGCCGGGGTGCCCATGCCCGCGAGGATCACCCCGAGCGTGACGACGAGACCTGGATGAAGCACACACTGGCCTGGTTCGATGAAGCCGGCAAAGTGAGTATCGATTACCGTCCGGTACACATGCACACTCTGAGCGACGAGGTGGACGTGATTCCCCCTGTCGCGCGGACCTACTGACCGGACTGCCTGGAGGAACGACTGGCCATGGCACAATTCCGACTGCCCGCGAATTCCCGCATCACCCGCGGCAAGCACCACCCCGCGCCGGACACTGCGAAAAACACCCGTCGCTTTGCCGTGTATCGCTACAGCCCGGGCGATGGCGAGAACCCGCGGGTCGACACCTACGAGGTGGATCTCGACAGCTGCGGCCCGATGGTTCTGGACGCGCTCATCAAGATCAAGAACGACATCGATTCGACCTTGACCTTCCGACGCTCCTGCCGCGAAGGCATCTGCGGCTCCTGCGCGATGAACATCGACGGCATCAACACACTGGCCTGCACCCAGGCGATCGAAGACATCAAGGGTGACGTCAAGGTCTATCCGCTGCCGCACATGCCCGTGATCAAGGACCTGGTGCCGGATCTCACGAACTTCTATGCCCAGTACGCCTCGATCAAGCCATGGCTGCAGGCCAAGACCCCGCCGCCGCCGGACGGTGAACGGCTGCAGTCGCGTGAAGATCAGGCCAAGATCAACGAGCCGTCAGCCTGCATCCTGTGCGCCTGCTGCTCCACCTCCTGTCCGAGCTACTGGTGGAACGGCGACCGCTACCTCGGTCCGGCGGTCCTGCTCGCAGCCTACCGCTGGCTGGTCGACAGCCGCGACGAGGCGACGGGCGAGCGACTGGACCAGCTCGAGGATCCCTTCCGGCTTTACCGCTGCCATACCATCATGAACTGCACCCGCACGTGTCCGAAGGGCCTGAATCCGGCCAAGGCCATTGGCGAGATCAAGAAGATGATGGCCGAGCGTCGGCACTAGCCCGATGTGGACGGCGAGGCTGTGAACCTGCCGCGGCTGCGCTGGCGTTGCCGGCGCGGCATGCGTGAGCTCGACACATTGCTGACGGGCTTTCTCGAGGCGTGGGGTCCGCATCTGAGCGCTGAAGAGGTCGCACTGTTCGAGGCGCTGCTCGAACTCCAGGATCCGTTGCTCTATGGCTGGATGCTCGGGCGGGAGCAGCCCGAGGACCCGGAGATGGCCGCGTTGGTGGAGCGGATTCGTGGCGGGCGCGCCGGTTGAGTGCGGCCCCGGGCCGCGCCTGCGCGCACTGTTGCTCGTGCTGCATGCCTTCACCGGCCTGGTGCTGCTGATCTCCGGTCTGGCGCCAGGCCTGACGGGCGTGCTGGTGGCCGCGGTGCTGGTGTCCGCATGGCGGGCAGCGCGCATGCCCCGGTGCTGGGTCTGGGAAAACCCGGCGGGCTGGTGGCTCGGCAGCGACGCGGACTGGGACGGGCCCTGGCAGTTGGGGGCGGGGACCCGCCTGGGCCAGCACCACGTCATTCTCGAGCTTCGCCGTGACAGTTCCCGCAGGCGCTGTATCATCTCGCATGAGCGGCTCGCCCCAGAGGACTGGCGGCGGCTGCGCGCGCGGCTGGCTCACGCCTGACGGGCGTCTTCGCGGCCTGCGGTGATGGCCTTGGACAACACACGATCAAAGACCTTGCCGATGGCGCTGCATCCTCGCCCAGTACAGAGAACTTTCGTCAACCCGGGAAGTCTACGGGGAGGTGGGATATGGTCACGGGCACAGCCTCTGGAGCGGTGCCGGTGAGCGAGTCGACATCGGATGCAAATCTGGTCAAGCGGGTCCAGCAGGGTGACAGGAAAGCGTTCGACCTGCTGGTGCTGCGATATCAGCACAAGATCATCAAGCTGATCATGCGCTACGTGCGTGAGCCGGCCGATGCGCTTGATATCGCGCAGGATGCGTTCCTGAAGGCCTATCGGGCGCTGCCGAGGTTTCGTGGTGACAGTGCTTTTTACACCTGGATGTACCGGATCGCGATTAACACCGCGAAGAATCATCTGGTCGCCCAGAAACGCCGTCCGGTCGACTTCGATCTGGATCTCCAGGATTCGGAACCCTTTGACGTCCAGCACCTGCTCAAGGACATCGATACGCCCGAGGGTCTCGCGCTTACCGATGAGATCCGGCAGACCGTGCAGGACGCCATTGCGGAACTGCCACCCGATCTGCGCACGGCCATCGTCCTGCGCGAGATGGAAGGGATGAGTTACGAGCAAATTGCCCAGACCATGGAATGCCCCGTCGGCACGGTGCGCTCGCGCATCTTCCGCGCCCGCGAGGCCATCGACAAGCGCATCAGCCCCCTGCTGGACTGACCCGGGAAACGAGTATGAATGAACAACTTCGCGACCAGACTTCGGCCTTTTTAGACGACGAGCTCCCGCCTGCTGAGAGCGAGCTGCTGGTCCGTCGCGTGGGCCGCGACGAGGCAATCCACGCGACGGCCATCCGCTACCTGCTGGTCGGCCAGGCCCTGCGTGGGGAACTGCTCGGTGACCGGCCGCTGGCTTTCGTCGAGCAGGTGCGGGCGCGGATCGATGCCGAGGGCGACGAGGCGGAACACTCGTCCACCGAACTCGAGTTGGCCACCGATGCCGCCCCCCGGGCACCCGCCCGCTGGTGGCGACCCGCCAGTGGCGCCGCAGCGGCCGCGGCCGTGGCGCTGCTGGCGATTGTTGGCCTGCAGAACGCCAACCGCAGTCAGCTGCCCGAGGCGCCGGCGTTCGCGGCGACCCCCGCGGTCGCGCCCGTCGCGCCGGTCGCGCCGGCCAGCCGCAGCCCGGAGCCCGCGGCGCGACCCGTGGCGGTCCAGGCACCGATTCGCCTGACCAACTATCTGATGACCCATGGTGAAGTGGCCGGGACGCTGGGCCGCAAGACCATCCATTCCGGCATCGTGGGCAGCTCGGCCGCCGAGATCATGGGTGCAGGCCCCGAAAGCGACTCCGTTGATCTGCAGGTCGACTGACATGGCGGCGTCCCTGCGATTGGCTCCCGCCGTGCTGGCGGCCGCACTGGCTGCGCTGGCCCTGCTGAGCGCGTCATCGGTGCAGGCGGACGACGGTGAAGCGCACGCCTGGCTCGAGCGCATGCACCGCGCCGTCGAAGAGCTGAACTATGAGGGGGTGTTCGTACACATGCACGGCGGACGTGCGGAAACCCACTACGTGGTGCACCGGTACATGGATGGCCGGGTCAGCGAGCGGATCGTCTCGCTGGATGGGGCGGGTCGCGAGATCGTGCGTCACGAGGACGAGGTCACCTGCATCCTTCCCGACCAGCGCACGGTGCTGGTCGAGGGTCGGCGCGAACTCAGTCCGCTGGTCAGCGCCTTGCCGTCCTCTGCGGCGGCCCTCGGGGTCCATTATGAACTGCTGCTGCACGGCCAGACCCGGATCGCCGAGCGGCCGACCGAGGTGCTGACCATCCAGCCCCTGGATGGCTACCGCTACGGCTACAAGCTCTGGCTGGACCGGCAAACGGCCATGCCCTTGAAGACGCAAATGCGCGACGAGACTGGTGAAGTCGTCGAACAGATCCTGTTCACCAACATCAGCATGCCCGACTACATTCCGGCCTCCGCGCTGGCGCCGGTGACGTCCACTGAAGGCTTCACCTGGCTGCGGCGAGCCACGGGCGAGGACCGTGGCGAGCAGCGTGTGGAGTGGCGAGCAGCGGCAGTGCCGGCGGGGTTCCGGCTGACCGCAGCTTCGGTGTCGATGATGGCCGATTCCGCTTATCCCGTGCAGCACCTGGTCTATTCGGACGGCCTGGCCTCGGTATCCGTATTCATCGAGGATCCCCAGGCCGAAGGCGACTGGACCCTTGGACTGGCGCGGGTGGGTGGTGCCAACGCCTACAGCCTGCGCCACGCGGGGCGGGTGGTCACCGCCATCGGCGAGGTGCCGGCCCGCACGGTCGAGGCGATTGCACGCTCACTGGAAGCCGGTGATCCGCACGAGGCACCAGACGATGGGCGCTGAGCCGTTGCGGGTGAGCGCTACGGTCAGCGCTGTCGGCAGGCTCGACTGCGCCCCGGTGAGTGGCTGTCCGCGCTGTGCCCGGGGGGAAGGCTGCGGCCAGGCCGCATGGTTCCGACGGCGCGCGCCTCACCGGCTCCACCTGCCGACCGGGTCGGCCCAGCCCGGTGACCGGGTGATGCTCGAGCTCCCGGCGCGGCGCCTGCTGCAGGCGACGCTGCTCGTCTATGCCCCGCCGCTGGCCGGTCTGCTCGGCGGCGCGGTACTGGGCCAGCCCGCCGGAGAGGCGTGGGCCGCGACCGGTGGCCTCGCGGGTCTGGTGGGCGGCACGGCACTGGCGCGGTGGCTTGCGCTGAGGTTTGCCCCCCGGCTCGCGCCTGTCGTCGTGACGGACCGGGAGGGCGGCTCATGAGCGAGTTCACCTTGTATTCGCGCCCCGGCTGCCACCTCTGCGAGGTGATGCTCGCGGCCCTTGAACCGTTACTGGCCGGACGCGGCAGCGTCAGTGTCGTGGACATTGACGGCGATCCCGGTTTGCGTGCCCGCTACGGCCGTCGCATTCCCGTACTCGCCCACGGCGACGTGGATCTCTGCCAGTATCACCTCGACGCTGCTGCCGTGCTTGCGGTTCTAGACGGCGGCGACGCCTGACGCAGGCTATACTCTCGCGCCTGGTCGCCCGGTCCCGGGCTGCGTGGACGTCTTCATGGATCACATCCGCAATTTTTCCATCATCGCGCACATCGATCACGGCAAGTCGACCCTGGCCGACCGCCTGATCCACCTGTGCGGTGGTCTGAGCGATCGGGAGATGGCCGAGCAGGTGCTTGACTCCATGGACCTCGAGCGCGAGCGCGGCATCACCATCAAGGCGCAGAGCGTGACCCTGGGGTATCGCGCCAGCGATGGCCGTGAGTACGAGCTGAATTTCATCGACACCCCCGGGCACGTCGATTTCTCCTACGAAGTCTCCCGTTCGCTGGCCGCCTGCGAGGGCGCCCTGCTGGTGGTCGACGCGGCCCAGGGGGTCGAAGCCCAGAGCGTCGCGAACTGCTACACCGCCATCGACCAGGGCCTGGAGGTGGTCCCGGTGCTGAACAAGATCGACCTGCCGCAGGCCGATTCGGCGCGTGTCGCCCAGGAAATCGAGGACGTGATCGGTATTGAGGCGCGCGATGCCCTGCGGGTCAGCGCCAAGACCGGTGAAGGTATCGCCGAGCTGCTCGAGGAGATCGTGCGTCGGATCCCGCCGCCGCAGGGCGAGCCTGAGGGGCCATTGCAGGCGCTGATCATCGATTCCTGGTTCGACAACTACGTGGGCGTGGTCTCGCTGATCCGGGTGGTCAACGGTCGACTCGCCCAGGGCGCCCGGATCCGTATCCTGTCCACCGGCAGGGTCCATACGGCCGATCGGATCGGCAGTTTCACACCCAAGATGACCGACCGGGCGGCTCTGGATACCGGCGAAGTCGGCTTTCTCATCGCCGGCATCAAGGAGATCGACGGCGCGCCCGTGGGCGATACGGTGACCTTGCACGACCGGCCCTGCGCCCAGCCGCTGCCGGGGTTCAAGCAGGTACAGCCGCGGGTGTTCGCGGGGCTGTTTCCGGTGAACTCCGAGCAGTATGAGGATCTGCGCGATGCGCTGTACAAGCTGCGCCTCAACGACGCCGCCCTGCATTTCGAGCCGGAAACCTCGAGTGCGCTCGGCTTCGGCTACCGCTGTGGGTTTCTCGGCATGCTGCACATGGAGATCGTGCAGGAGCGCCTGGAGCGCGAGTACCAGCTCGAACTGATCACCACCGCCCCAACGGTGATCTACGAACTGCTGACCACTGACGGTGAGACACTTTACGTCGACAATCCGGCGCGGCTGCCCCCGGTGAACAAGATCGACGAGATCCGTGAGCCGATTATCGTCGCGAACATTCTCACCCCGCAGGACTACATCGGCGCGGTGATGCAGCTGTGCATGGAAAAGCGCGGTGTCCAGCGCAAGATGGTGTACCTGGGCAGTCAGGTACAGCTCGAGTTCGATCTTCCGTTGTCCGAGGTGGTGCTGGATTTCTTCGATCGCCTGAAGTCCTGCAGCCGCGGTTTCGCCTCCTTCGACTATCACTTCGAGCGGTATCAGGCTGCCAATCTTGTGCGTCTTGACGTGCTGATCAACAAGGATCGCGTGGACGCCCTGTCGACCATCGTGCATCGCGAGAGTGCCTACGGACGTGGCCGCGATCTGGTCGAGCGGATGCGTGAGATCATCCCCCGGCAGATGTTCGAGGTGGCGATCCAGGCGGCCATCGGCAACCAGGTCATCGCGCGGAGCAGCGTCAAGGCGCTGCGCAAGAACGTGACTGCGAAGTGCTACGGAGGCGATATCAGCCGCAAGCGCAAACTGCTGGAAAAGCAGAAGGCAGGGAAGCGGCGCATGAAACAGGTCGGCAGCGTGGAGATTCCGCAGGAGGCCTTCCTCGCCGTACTGCAGGTGGATCGCAAGTAAGCGGCCCTGCGGGGCGGACTGGAGAGTGGGGTTGATCATGGATTTCGCATTGGTGCTGGTGGTGGCCTGTGTGCTGAGTGGGCTGATCTGGGCGGCTGATGCGGCGTGGTTCCGTCGTCGGCGGGTCGCGGCCGAAGGCGTCTCTGCGCGTGAACCTGCCATCGTCGAATACGCGCGGTCGTTTTTCCCCATCATCCTGATCGTGCTGCTGGTGCGCTCGTTTGCTTTCGAGCCATTCCGCATCCCGTCAGGCTCGATGATGCCGACCCTGCTGACCGGTGATTTCATCTTCGTCAGCAAGTACAGCTACGGTCTGCGGCTGCCCGTGACCCACACCGTGATCCTGCCAACCGGGGAGCCGCGGCGCGGAGATGTCATGGTCTTTCGCCTGCCGCGCGAACCGGCCATCAACTACATCAAGCGGGTGGTGGGCACGCCGGGCGATATCGTCGTCTATCGCGGCCGCCAGCTGTGGATCAACGGCGAGCCTGTGCCGCTGGAGGAGCTGGGCGCGTGGCCCCAGGCGCCGCACGCCCGCGTCGTACTCGGGTCGGAACGTCTGGGTGAGCAGGCGCACCAGGTGCTCTGGCGGCCGGGCGGGGGCAGCCGGGAAGGGCGCTTCGTGGTTCCCGATGGGCATTATTTCGTCATGGGTGACAACCGCGACAACAGCACCGACAGCCGTTATCCCGAGGTCGGTATGATTCCGGAGACCCTGCTGGTGGGTCGGGCCGAACGGATCTGGATGAGCTGGGACGCCACCCGGCCCGGCGTGGTGTGGAGTCGCATCGGCCAGGCGATTCGTTGACAGTAGTGTGGCTGCCGTCACATGGCGTGCATGGTCGCAGTGACGGCTCACGGGGTAGAATCCAGTTTCCCCGCCTTTCGGTACCGGGCGGTCATGAGGATTGACCATGCATCGCAGACAGCAGGGCATCACCTTCATCGGGTTTCTGCTGCTGGCCGGGCTCATCGGCCTGCTGGCCTACGGCGTGCTTCGGCTCGTGCCGGTCTACACCGAGTACATGACGCTCTCGAGCGTCATGAACAGCGTGAAGACCGAGCTCGACGGACAGGGCGCCACTCCGCCGACCATCCGTCGTGCGGTGGAGAATCGACTGATCGTGGAAAACGTCAGTGTCTCTGCCCGCGATTTTCGGATCAGCCAGACGGCCAACGGCTTTACGCTGTCGCTGGAGCACGAGGGTCGGGCGCCTTATCTCGCCAACATCGAACTGGTGGTGGTGTTCGACAGGCAGGTCGAGATCAGGCGGTGACCGGCGCGGCCGAGCAGGTCGCGACCGTCACCGGTTACCGCTTCCGCGACCCGTCTTTGCTGGCATTGGCGCTGACGCACCGGAGCGCGAACACCCGTCGCCACAACGAACGCCTCGAGTTTCTCGGCGACGCCCTGCTTGGCTTTCTGATCACCGATCGCCTCTATCACGTGCGCTCGGATGATGATGAGGGTGATCTCAGTCGCCTGCGGGCAAGTCTGGTGCGCGGCGCGACGCTGGCGGACATTGCCACCGAACTCGATCTCGGCCGCTGTCTGACCCTGGGTGCAGGCGAGCTTCGCAGCGGCGGGCATCGACGCCGCTCGATCCTCGCTGATGCCCTGGAAGCCGTCCTCGGTGCCATCTATCTCGATGGCGGGCTCGACGCCGCGCGCGCGGTGGTCGAGCGGCTGTTTGCCGCGCGCCTGGATGCGCTGCCGGACGCGGCAGACCTCAAGGATCCCAAGACGCGGCTGCAGGAATGGCTGCAGGCCCGCGGTAGGCCGCTGCCGCACTATGAGCTCACCGACGTCTCCGGTGAAGAGCATGCCCAGCACTTCACGGTACGCTGCCACCTGGAGCACCCCGCGCTGAGCGCGACGGGGGAGGGCAGTGGTCGTCGACGTGCCGAGCAGGTGGCCGCGCTGGCCGTGCTGGAGCGCCTGGAGCGCGGCGACCCATGAGCGACAGTCATTCCCGGCCACTCGCAGCGATGGAGGGTGCCCCCGATGAACCCGTAAGCGGTGGCTTCATCGCGCTGATCGGCCGGCCGAACGTCGGCAAGTCGACGCTGCTCAATGCGCTGATCGGCAGCCGACTCAGCATCGTCACCGCCAAACCCCACACGACCCGACAGCGCATTCTCGGTGTGGTGCATCGTGAAGATGGCAGCCAGCTGGCCTTTGTCGATACCCCCGGGCTGCACGAGCGTCGCAGCCGTCCGCTCAACCGGCTGATGAACGATGCCGCCCGCCAGGCCATGCACGATGCCGACGTGATCCTGGTGCTGGTCGATGCCAGCCGACTCAGCGAAGACGACGCGTCCGTGCTGGAGGCAGCATTCGACAGTGGTCGTCCTGTGGTGATCGGCGCGAACAAGACCGATCGGGTCCGCCCGCGCGATGCGCTGCTGCCCGTGCTGGCAGAGCTCGGCGCACGCTGGCCGGCGGCCGCCGCGATCGTGCCCCTGTCGGCTCGTCGGCACGACAACCTCGAGAGACTGCTCGACGCGTTGGTCCCGCTGCTGCCTGAGGGTCCAGCGCTGTTCCCGCCGGACATGATCACCGATCGGGATCTGGCCTACCGCGTCGCCGAACAGATCCGCGAGAAACTCATGATCCAGTTGCGCGACGAGCTGCCGTACGGGATTGCCGTCACTGTCGAGCAACTGGTGCGCGAGCAGAGCGGGCGCTGGCAGGTGGCGGCCGCGATCTGGGTCGAGCAGTCGCGACACAAGGGCATGGTCATCGGTCGTGGCGGACAACTGCTCAAGACCGTGGGTACCCAGGCTCGCCAGGCCCTGATCGAGCTGCTCGGCGGGCCGGTGCACCTCGAACTCTGGGTTCAGGAACGCCGCGACTGGTCGCGCGACGAGCGTGCCCTGCGTGAACTCGGCTACTCCGGCGAAGGCTGAAGCGGCGTGCGCCATCAGGTGCAGCTCGAGCCGGCGTGGCTGCTGCATCCGCGTCCGTTCCGCGACAGCAGTCTGCTGCTCGAGGTGTTCACCCGGCAGCATGGTCGTGTCGGCCTCGTGGCCAAGGGTGCCCGTCGGGCGCGCTCCCGGGAGCGCGCACTGCTGCAGCCGTTCACACCGTTGAAGCTGTCATGGCGCGGTAGCGGCGAGCTCGCCACCCTCACCGGCACCGAGCCGCACGGCCCGCCGATCCGGCTGAGCGGCACTCGTCTGCTGGCAGGGTTCTATCTGAATGAACTGCTGCTGCGGCTGCTCGCCCGCGGTGACGAGCACGCCGTGCTGTTCGCGCGCTACGGCGAGGCGCTCGCGGCCCTGGCCACACCGCAGCAGCTGGCCCTGCCGTTACGGCACTTCGAGCGCAGTCTGCTGGAGGAACTCGGCTACGGGCTCAATCTCGATCATGATATCGTTGACGGCCTGCCGCTGGACCCGGCGGCGCGCTACGAGTATGTGCTCGAGCAGGGCCCCAGGCGCCTGGCAGGTGAGCCGCCGGCGGGTGCGCTGTGTCTGACCGGTCAGACGCTGCTCGACATCGCCGAGCTTCGTCTCGAGGTGCCGGCCACCCGCGCGGCAGCCCGTCGGCTGTTCACGGTGGCCCTGGATCTCTACCTGGGCGGTCGGCCACTGAAGAGCCGGCAGGTGCTCGAGGCCACACTGCGCCTGGGCCGGGGTCTGGGCCGGGACTGATCCACACAGCAGGGAACGCTGATGAAACCCATACTTCTCGGAGTCAACATCGACCACGTGGCGACGCTGCGACAGGCACGCGGCACGCGCTATCCCGATCCGGTCTATGCAGCCCTGATGGCCGAGCAGGCGGGGGCGGATTCGATCACGTTGCATCTGCGCGAGGATCGCCGCCACATCCAGGATCGTGATCTGCACACCATGAAGGGTGTGCTGCAGACGCGCATGAACCTCGAGATGGCCGTCACCGACGAGATGCTGGGCATCGCGCTGGCGGTGCAGCCGCAGGACTGCTGTCTGGTCCCGGAGCGTCGGGAAGAGCTGACTACCGAGGGCGGCCTGGACGTGGTCGGCCAGCGCGCGCGCGTGCGCGAGGCTGTCGCCCGATTGCGCGAGGCGGGCATTCGCGTGTCGCTGTTCATCGACCCCGACCCGGCCCAGCTCGAAGCCTCCTGTGAGGTCGGTGCACCGGTGGTCGAGCTGCACACCGGTGCCTATGCCGACTGCGCGACCGATGCCGCCCGCGAGCGTGAACTCGAGCGTATTCGTACGGCAGCGCTCGTCGGCGAAAAACTCGATCTGACCGTGCACGCCGGTCACGGTCTGCATTATCACAACGTGATCCCGGTGGCCGCGATCGACCAGATTGTCGAGCTCAATATCGGGCACGCGATCATCGCCCGTGCGGTGTTCGACGGCCTCGGCACCGCCGTGGCCGAGATGAAGCACCTGATTCTCGAAGCCCGGCACCGGTGATTCACGGCATTGGCAGCGATATCGTCGAAGTGGCGCGGATCGAGCGCGTCTACGCGCGTTTTGGCGAGCATTTCGTCCGCCGACTGCTGATGCCGGCGGAAGCGGCCTTGTTCGCCGGGCACCGTCGCCCCGTGCGTTTTCTGGCGATGCGCTTCGCCGCCAAGGAAGCCATCGTCAAGGCGTTGGGTACCGGGTTTGCCCACGGGATAGGGTTGCGGGATGTCGGTTTCGTCCCCAACCCCTGGGGCCGGCCCGAGATCATCTGGTCGGCGCGCGGGGCCGCCCGCCGTCGCGAACTCGGTGCCGGCGACGGCCACCTTACATTGACCGACGAAGCCGGGTTGGTGGTGGCGATGGCCGTCCTGCTCCGTGCCGGGGCTCCGCAGGTCTGAGGACACGACGATGCTGCACTGCCTGGCCTTTGACATCGAAACCATTCCCGACACCGAACTCGGCCGACGGCTTTACGGGCTCGATGGGCTCGATGACGCTGACGTCGCCGAGTTCATGTTCTTCCGGCGGCGCCAGCAGACCGGTCGGGACTTCCTGCCCCTGCCCCAGCAGCGGGTGGTGGCGATCTCTGTGGCGCTGCGTACCCGCGAGGGCCTGCGCGTCTGGAGCCTGGGCGAACCGGACGCGCCCGAGCGCGAACTCATCGAGCGCTTCTACGACGGCATCGAACGCTTCTCGCCGGTGCTGGTCTCGTGGAACGGCGGGGGTTTCGATCTGCCCGTGCTGCACTATCGCGCGCTTCGCCACGGGGTGGCCGCACCGCGCTACTGGGAGACCGGAGATCAGGATCCCGCTTTCCGGTGGAATAACTACCTCAACCGGTTCCATGCCCGCCATACCGATCTGATGGACGTGCTGGCCGGCTACCAGGCTGGCGCCCGTGCCCGGCTGGAAGACGTCGCGCTGATGCTCGGCCTGCCGGGCAAGATGGGCATGAGTGGCGCGGCGGTCTGGCCGGCCTGGCAGCGGGGCGAAATCGCCGACATCAGGCACTACTGTGAGACCGACGCGCTGAACACCTATCTCGTCTACCTCGAGTTCGAACGTCTCCGCGGTACTCTGGACGCCGAGGGGCTCGCCGCCGAGCAGGCCAGGGGGCGCGAGACCCTGGCCGACAGTGGCCAGCCGCATCTCGAGGCATTTCTGGCCGCCTGGCAGGAGGCCGAGGCATGAGCAGGCGCCGGCGGGAACCCCGGCGAATCGAGGGCGTCAGCGTCGAATCCTTGAGCCACGAGGGTCGCGGGATCGCCCGGATCGAGGGCAAGACCGTATTCATTCACGGCGCCTTGCCGGGCGAGCGCGTCGACATCGAACTCACGCGGAGCCACCGGGATCACGATGAGGCCGATGCCATCGCCATTCATGAGGCCTCGCCGGAGCGCGTGACCCCGCGTTGTGAGGTCTACGGCCGCTGCGGAGGCTGTGCGACCCAGCACATGTCCCCCGCACTGCAGCTGAAATTCCGTGAGCAGGCGCTCTTCGACCAGCTCGGCCGTGCCACCGGCAACGCACCGGTGCAGCGGCTGGCACCCTTGACGGGTGAGGCGTGGCATTATCGCCGCCGCGCGCGCCTGGGCGCGAAGTACGTGCCCGGCAAGGGCGGGGCACTGGTCGGTTTTCGCGAGCGTCTCAAGTATTTCCTGACCGATATGCGGGGGTGTCACACGCTCGAGCGTAAGGCGGCGGCGCTGATCGTCCCACTGCGCGAGCTGATCAGCAGCCTGTCCATCCGCGAGCGCGTGCCGCAGATCGAGCTGGCGGCGGGGGACGATGCCCTGGCTCTGGTGCTACGGGTGCTCGCGCCACCGGATGAGCACGACCGGGCGCTGCTCGACGCCTTCGAGGCCGAGCATGACGTCTCGTTGTATCTGCAGACCGGTGGTCCGAATACCGTAGTGCCGCTGAGTTCACGGAGTCGGCCGCTGACCTACCGGCTGGCGGCCTTCGATGTGGAATTCGAGTTCCTGCCAACGGATTTCGTCCAGGTCAACGCGGCGCTCAATGAGGCGATGGTTGGTCGAGTCGTCGACCTGCTTGAGCCGCACGAGGGCCTCCGGGTGCTCGATCTGTTCGCCGGCCTGGGTAATTTCACCTTGCCGCTGGCGCGACGGGGCTGTCGGGTCCGTGCGGTCGAGGGTGAGCGCACTCTGGTGGCGCGGGCGCGGGAGAACGCGCTGCGCAACGGCTTGCCGGAGGTCGAGCATGCGCTGGCGGATCTGTTCGACGATTCCCCGGCCGCCGAGTGGATGCAGGGGCGCTGGGATCGGGTGCTGCTCGATCCGCCGCGCGCTGGCGCAAGACAGGTCTGCGAGGCCATGGATCGGCTCGAACCCGGGCGCATCGTCTATGTCTCCTGCAATCCGGCGACGCTGGCGCGCGATGCCGGTGTGCTGGTGCAGCGCCACGGCTATCACATGTCAGCGGCCGGTGTCCTGGACATGTTCCCCCAGACGGCCCATGCCGAAGCGGTGGCGGTGTTTGATCGCGGCTAAAGTCGGCGGCGCTGCGGCCGACTAAGCAGGTGCGCCGGAGTCATCCGGCCAACGCGAACAGACCTGTACGCTTCAGCCGTCAAGGGGCGGAATACATGCTGATTGTCATTGGTTGGGTGACCGTCCTGGCCGTCGTGCTCGGCGGCTTCGTGCTCTCTGGGGGGCATATCGCTGCACTGGCTGAACCCATCAAGGTGGTCATGATCGTGGGCGCCGGTCTAGGCGCGTTCATCGCCTCGTCGAACATCGGGGTACTGAAAGCGACCCTCAAGGTGTTGCCGCGTTCGTTCAAGGGCGACAAGTACACCAAGGCCCTGTACACGGAACTGTTGTGCCTGCTGTTCGAGTTGCTGAAGCAGGCGCGCAAGGACGGGCTGATGTCGATCGAGGCCGACGTGGACGATCCCGCCAACAGCCCCCTGTTCACCCGGTATCCGAAGCTCTTGGCGGATCACCACCTGATCGACTTCATCTGCGACTACCTGCGCATGATGGTGACCAGTTCCATGCAGCCGCACGAAATGGAGTCGCTGATGGACCAGGAGATCGAAACGCACCATGAGGAAGCCCAGGTGCCGCTGAATCTGCTCGTCAAACTTGCCGACTCCATGCCAGCCTATGGCATCGTCGCGGCAGTGATGGGCGTCGTGCTGACCATGAGTTCCCTGCACCTGCCGCCCCAGGAGCTGGGGCCCTTGATCGGCAAAGCGCTGGTCGGGGCGTTCGTGGGGATTCTGTTCGGCTATGCCATCTTCGCACCCATCCCCGCCGTGCTGGAGCATCAGAACACCAGTGAAGCGAAGGCCATGGAGGCCATCAAGGCCACACTGCTCGCAAGCCTTGCAGGCGCGGCGCCTGCGATCGCTGTCGAGCACGGGCGCAAGATGCTGTTCAGTGCGAGCCGTCCAAGCTTTGAAGAGCTGGGCGAAGCGGTCAAGACGGCCAAGTAGCGCGGCCCCGACAGGCATCTCCAATGAGCGCAGAACAACCGCTGATCATCAAGCGGGTCAAGAAATCAGGTGGCCACGGACACCACGGTGGCGCCTGGAAAATAGCCTACGCCGATTTCGTCACCGCCATGATGGCCTTTTTCCTGTTGATGTGGCTGCTCGGTGTCACCGACGAAGAGCAGCGCCGCGGGATTGCCGAGTACTTCGATAACCCCTTGCGGGTTGCCATGCAGGGGGGCGATGCTGTGGGTGAGCAGTCACGGCCGATTCCCGGGGGTGGCGATGATTTCCGCCGCCAGGACGGCGAGGTGTTCCGCGGTGCCTTGCCGCCGGCAGACATGCAGGAGACCCTCGCGGCGCTTGAGGCGGCTGAGTTCGAAGAACTGAAGCAGCGGATCGAAGATGCGATCGACGCGAGCGAGACGCTCAGCCAGTATCGCGATCAGCTGCTGATCGAAATCACCGACGAAGGCCTGCGTATCCAGATCATTGATCTCGAGGGCCGCGCCATGTTCGAGCGGGGCAGCCCGAGACTGCAGGCGCATACGATCGAAATCCTTGATGAGCTGGCGATACTGCTCAACACCGTGGGCAACCGGGTGAGCATCACCGGACATACGGACGCGACGCCGTTCGCAGCCGGCGACGCGGGTTACAGCAACTGGGAACTGTCCAATGATCGGGCCAATTCGGCGCGCCGGCAGCTGGTGACGTCCGGCATGGACCCGGACAAGATCATGCGCATCGTGGGACTCGCCTCGACGGTGCTGCTGGATACCGAAGACCCGGCCAATCCGATGAATCGCCGGGTCTCCATTCTGGTGCTCAACCGGGCGGCCGAGCAGGCGATCCGCGACGATGGAATCACTGCTGAGGACGGAGCAGCCCGTCTGTAAATCAAACACTGTCAGAGCGCGGCCCTTTGGCCTGTGTATCAGACTGGATTTCCCCAGTATAGATGACACTTGCGGGCTATGATTTGATCATAGGAGGAAGTGCGATGAGCAGTCAAAGATTCAGACTCGAATTCAAGTGAGGGTCCGGGGTGTCGTCATATCGGGGGAAGTCCAATCGAAACCAGTAGCGCATCACGCGCACGAAGGTAAGCGGTACGTGAAGGGTGTCCTTCAAGCAGCGCTTACGATTGGCCGCGAGAATTAGCGGGAGCGCGGTGTGGCCTCGGGATACGAACAGGCGGCTTGCGCAAGCGAGCCGCGAATGTCCAACTCAGGCTGTCAGTTTTTCGGCGATATCGGGAGTACTGGCGCGGGGAGAACGGGTGCACCAGGCGTCCGGACAGGTCTCACCGCCCGCGGCAGGGCGTCCAAGCAGGTAGCCTTGGCCATAGAGACAGTCAACGGCCAGCAGGACCGCCACCTGCTCATGGGTCTCGATCCCCTCAGCCACACACTCCATACCGAGGTTGTAGGCGAGATTCACGATCGCGTGAACCAGCGCCACGAACTCGCTGCGCTCACCGTTGAGTTCCTGCACGAAAGAACGGTCGATCTTGATCACGTCGAACGGGAAACAGTGCAGACAGGACAACGACGAATAGCCTGTGCCGAAATCATCCATCGCCAGACGGATACCCAGCGCCTTGAGCGCTTGCAACAGCGTCACTGCGGCATCGGGCCGGCTCATGATCATCGACTCGGTGACCTCGAGCTGCAACTGTGCAGGCGCCATGCCATGCTGGGCAACGATATCTCTCACCAGAGTGGCGAAACCCGGGACTTCCAGTTGGGCCCGGGACACGTTGACACTGACATACTTCAGGCGCGTGTGCTGACGTCGCCAGAGCTGAAACTGGGTGCAGGCGGCGTGCAGCACCTGTTCCCCCAACGGGACGATCAGTCCGGTTTCTTCGGCCACCGGAATGAAGCGGTCCGGCGGGATCAGTCCCAGGTGCGGATGGGTCCAGCGGGCCAGGGCTTCCATGCCGATGACCCCACCATCCTCGATGGCGAAGATTGGCTGATAGACGAGGTGAATCTGGTCTGTGCCCACGGCGGCGCGAAGATCGTTCTCGATGCGATGACGTTCGACCACGGCGGCATGCATGGACGGGTCGAACACGACGTAGCAGCCTCTGCCGCGGGCCTTGGCCTCGTACATGGCAATGTCCGCGTCGCGCAGCATCTCGTCGGCGGTCTGATAGTCGTGGTCACTGCACACCAGGCCGACGCTGGCGGTGGAGTTCACGGTATTGCCCGCCAGGCTATAGGGACGGTTCAGCACACCGAGCAGGCGTCTGGCCACCGAGGACGCGGCCGCCTCGTCGGGGATGTCGCCCAGCAGGATCACGAACTCGTCACCGCCAAGGCGTGAGAGGGTCGTCATCTGGCTGTCGCGGACAATCGCATCCTCGCTGCGGAGATTCGTACGAAGCCGCTCGGCGATCTGCTGCAGCAGCATGTCGCCGATCTCGTGGCCAAGACTGTCGTTGATCGTCTTGAACCGGTCGAAGTCGAGAAACAACACGGCGAAGTGGTAACGCGAGTCGTGACGGGCGCGCTCGATGGCCCGGGCCAGCGTCTCCTGTAGCAACAGGCGGTTGGGCAGGCCTGTCAGGCTGTCGGTACGCGCGTTGGACCAGAGTTCGCGCATCATACGCTGACGCTCCAGCACCGACTGCACACGGGCAACGAGTTCGGGCCGGCGGATCGGTTTCTGGATGTAGTCGTTGGCACCCGCCTCGAAACACCGGCTGATGACCGTTTCTTTGGCGGTTCCGGTGGCATAGATGACCGGGATCTGGGCGAGGATAGGGTCTGCCTTCAGCCGCTCGAGGATCTCGAGACCTGATTCTCCCGGCAGCTCATGGTCCAGGAGGATGAGGTCCGGCAGCCGGCGTGCCAGCGACTCGAAGGCCTCGGCGCTGCAGCCGGCGAACTCGCAATCGACATCCAGCGGCTTCAGGAAGGCCTCGGTAAGCCGCTGGATCGTCCGATCATCATCGACCAGTAGGATCTGATGGGTGGCCTCGGCGCGTCGGGTCACGGCATGCCCCCGCCGACCCGGAGAGCATCCGGGATGTCCAGCGCAACTGCAGCCGCGTTACAGCTGTCCGCCAGTTCGGCGAGCGCATCGGCCACTGTGGCCGCCTCGACGGCCGGATCACGTGCGGCCTGTTCCAGACGCGCTGCCGCTTCGGTGATCGCGGGATAGCCGTAGCCCCCGCCGGCGCCCTTGAGCTGGTGGGCGAGTCGCCCCAACTCGGTGTACTCGCCAGCCGTGGCGAGCACGTTCAGGTGGCTGATGCGCTCCGGCAGCTCGCCGACGAACTCGGCGAGCAAGGGTTGCATGTCGGGGTCATGGGCAAATTCACTCAACATGGGGTGATGATCTCCATTGTCAGGACGGCGCGCCGTGATCGCGTTCACGTCATGGTCGCTGCCCACCAGAGCAAGGCAGGTCTCGAGCAGCGCCTGGCGGTCGATCGGCTTGACCAGGTAGGCGTCGAACCCTGCAGCCTCGCAGCGCGCCCGGTCCTCGGGCAGGGCATGCGCCGTGAGTGCCAGCATCGGTGGGGCGATCGCCAGCCGCGCCGCCTCGCGGGCGAGTTCATAACCATCCATGACGGGCATGTCGATATCACTGACGACGAGCGCTGGGGGTCGTCCCTGCTGGTGCCGGCGGCGCAGGTGCGTGAGCGCGGCAGCCCCATCGGCAACATCCGTGACCTTGGCACCCGCACTGTCTAGGTAGTGGCAGATCAACCGGCGGTTATCTTCCCCATCCTCGACCACCAGCACCTCCAGACCCTCGAGCGCCCGTTCGCTGGCGATTCGGGACTGCATGATCGCGCGACTCTCGGGGAGGGTCGTGACCAGGCTCGCGCCGGCGCTGGCGACCAGCGGCACATTGAGCATGAAGCCTGCCGGGTCGCCAGGCGCCGGCGGCTGGACATCCAGCTGGCCCCCCAGGAGTCGGGCCAGTCTGCGGGCAGTCATCAGTCCGAGCTGCGTGCCGTCATGGCGTGGCGCAATGGCGTCGCTGTCGTTGGGCGTCGACTCGAACAGCACTTCGGTCGCCGCCGGATCCAGCCCTGGGCCACTGTCTCGGAGAGAAATGACCAGTCGCTCGCCCTCGGGTGAAAGCTCACGGCTGATGGCCATGACGACCTCGCCGCCCAGGCCTGTCCTGACCGCGTAATCGACCAGCTTGACGAGAATCTGGCGCAGACGCAGCGGATCGCTCAGGATGCGCTCCGGAATGGCGTGCCGCAGCTCGAGGCGCAGGTGAGCGCCCGTTTCCGCGAGTCGCGGCCGCATCGTCAGTTCGATTTCGCGCACCAGATCCACCAGCGAGATGTCGCGAGATTCTAGGGTGAGCGTGCCGGCTTCGAGCTGCGAGAGGTCGAGAATATCGTTGATTGTGGCCAGCAGGCGCTCGCCGGCGCGTCGCAGCACGGCTGCAGTGTCGTCGCGGGCGTCGCCGACCGGCACCGCGGCGGCATCGCCCAGCATGTCCGCATAGCCGAGAATCGCGGTCAGCGCGGTGCGGATCTCATGACCCAGGCTTTCCAGAAAGCGGCTTTTCGCGACGCTGGCGGCCCGGGCTTCGGTCAGCGCCTGTTCAATACGGCCCTCGCGCTCAAGCTGTTCACTGACATCGACGGCAACGGACACCAAGCGGTCGCAGTGTCCGTCCGGCCCTCGCAGCGGGATCTTGTCCGTACACAGACTTCGGTAAGTGCCGTTGGCGTCGCGGTAGCGTTCGAGAATCCCGAATCTTGGTCGGCCAGTGCGCAGCACTTCCCGGTCGTCTGTCAGGTATTTGCCAGCATCCTCGGGCGGAAAGAGTTCCTCCACGCGGTGGCCGCGAACGTCCTCCACCGGCAGCCCGAGAGCCTGCGCCGCCGTTCGGTTTAGATCGAGGATGCGGTTGCCATCGTCCTTGTAGAACACCAGCGCCGGAATGGCGTCGATGATGGCCTGGAGTTCGCTACGCTGCTCGGCGAGCCGTCGACTGGCACGGGTGACCTGAGCATGGGCCTCGCGCAGCTCGGAGATGTCGATATGGACACCGGCGATCCGTCTGGCCTGACCGGCGAAATCCCGTTCGATGACCTGACCCGCGTCGAGGATCCAGGCCCACTGACCGTCGGCACGACGCAGCCGGTACTCACACCGGTATTCAGGCGAGGTGCCGGCGAGATGACCGTCGCGGGCCGCGGCGACGCGCGGATAATCCTCCGGGTGCACCAGTCGCTGCCAACCGTCGATCGAATCGGGGATGTCCTCGGCACTCAGGCCGAGCAACTCGCCCCAGGCCGCGTCGCGGTTGACCCGGCCGGTGGCGAGATCGACTTCCCAGGTGGCCACGCCGGCGCCGCGGATGAGCGTGCTCAGTCGATTCGCAGCTTCGCGTTGCCGGGTCACGTCCCGGACCACGGCGATGGCACCGACCAGCGCACCCGCAGCATCATGCAGTGGGCGGCTCGAGGAACTGATCCAGCGGATTCGGCCGTGGGCGGCGGGGATGCCGACGATGCAGTCGTCGACCGCTTCACCGCTGCGCAGGGTCAGACTCGCTGCGTGGTCTTCCCCGGGAAAGCGACTGCCGTCTTCCCGGATCGCTTGCCAGGACGGGTCGGTCGGCTTGCGTCCGATCAAGTCGGCGGCCGATAGTCCCAGGATGGCCTGGGCGGCGTCGTTACAGGCCACGACAGCCCCGTCGGCGGCGAACTCGATGATGCCGTCCGTACCGGCCTGCACAACCGCCTGCAGCCGCCGTTCATGGATCAGACGCTCGCTGATGTCACGCTCGATCAACAGCCAGCCGCGCGTATCCCTGGGTTCCAGTTCGACCTCCGCCCAGTAGTGGCCGGCGTCACGGTGGCGGAGCTGCAGCCGGGCCCGGGAGGCTTGTCCGGTGGCGAGGGCCGCAAGCAGTGCCTCGCGCTCCGGCGAGTCTTCGCAGCGCTGTGCGAGCAGCGAGCTCAGGGTCTGGCCGGCGAGAACTGTCGTCGACCATCCGCTGGCGCGTTCCCACGCGGCATTGCACCAGCAGATCACGCCCGCGGCATCCGTCTCCAGCACCGCCGTGGGTCGGGTCTGAATGTCGGCAACCAGTTTTTTGACGGACAGTGCCGGGTGGAAGGCGTTGACGTTGGACGTGTCCCCCATGGAGGCTCCCCGAGGCAGGTGATCGGCAGTGCTCGTGCCTGTATCGTCCGCAGCACGGAATTCTTCAATCGCTGCGCTCCGGTAAGATAGGCCCATGGATAAGGTGGCCCTCGACATGCCTGACGCCGCGCGGCGTCACCCGGTGCTGCACCTGGAAGTCTCGCTGCGCGAGCAGTGCCTGAGCCTGTGGCAGGCTGGCGTGCGGGTTGCGGACTACCCGGTCTCCACGGCGCTGCTGGGCCCCGGGGAGCAGGCAGGCAGTGGCTGTACCCCCCGCGGTCGTCATTGCGTCCGCGCGCGGATCGGCGCGGGTCTGCCTGCGGGTGCCGTCCTGGTGGGCCGACGTCCCACCGGAGAGCTCTGGTCACCGGTCCTGGCGGAGCATTATCCGGAGCGTGACTGGATCCTTAGCAGAATCCTCTGGTTGAGCGGGCTGGAGCCCGGCGTCAACCGGCTGGGCAAGGTCGACAGCATGCGCCGGTACATTTACATCCACGGGACGCCAGAGACCGAACCTATGGGCATCCCCCGGTCCCATGGGTGTGTGCGGATGCGTAATCAGGATGTCATCGAACTGTTCGACCGTGTTGTCGTCGGTACCGGGGTGAGGATCGTCGAGTGACGCTCGGACCGGTCATGGTTGATCTCGCCGGCACGGAGCTCAGGCCCGACGAGCGTGAGCTGCTGATGCGCCCGGAGGTGGGCGGCGTCATCCTGTTTGCGCGCAACCATGCCTCGGCACCGCAGCTGACCGCGCTGGTGGACAGCATCCATGCGCTGCGCACACCGCCGCTGCTCGTGGCCGTCGATCAGGAAGGCGGGCGCGTGCAACGCTGCCGCCAGGATTTCACCGCACTGCCTCCGGTGAGATTGCTTGGCCATCTCTACGACGCCTGCCCGCGTGAAGCGCGTGAGCTGGCGCGACTGTTCGGCTGGCTGCTGGCCGCTGAGCTCAGAGCCTGTCACGTGGATCTGAGTTTTGCGCCAGTGCTCGACCTCGATCGCGGGGTGGCGCAGGTGATCGGTGATCGCGCGCTGCATCGCGCGCCCGACGCGGTCGCGGTCCTGGGGCAGGCGCTGATGCTCGGCATGCGGGATGCCGGCATGGCCGCCGTGGGCAAGCACTTTCCGGGTCACGGCGCGGCAGTGGCCGACTCGCATGTGGCCGAGGCGGTGGACCGGCGTGAGTGGGGGGAGCTGCTGGACGATATCGAACCGTTCCGGCGCATGATCGATGCGGGCCTGTCTGGTCTGATGATGGGCCACGTGATCTATCCCTCGGTCGACGCACGCCCGGCAGGTTTCTCGTCACGCTGGATTCGGGAGGAACTGCGCGGACGCCTTGGGTTCGCTGGCGCGGTGTTCAGTGATGATCTCAGTATGCAAGGCGCGGTATCTGGCGGCGGGCCCACCGGGCGGGCGCAGGCGGCCCTTGAGGCTGGCTGCGACATGGTGCTGGTGTGCAACGATCCCGCGGCAGCACGTCGGGTGGTGACCGACCTAGAGGGCCACGTCGATCCCGCGGCGCAGCTTCGCCTGGTGCGCCTGCGCCCGCGGCGGCAGCTGGACTGGCAGGCCCTGCGCGCGTTCCCGCAATGGCACAGTGCCCGCGAGCAGATCGCACGGCTGGCTGCGCCGCCCGGTCTGGTGCTTGACCCGGAGTGAACGGATGAGCCGCGCCGAGCGTGCGAAACAACTGCTGGCTCGCGCGCGTGTCATCCACGACCCGGCGGCGGTGGCCCATGCCCTGGATGTGCAGGCCGTAGCGATTGCCCGGCAGCTGGCAGATGCGGACCCCCTGGTCCTCGCCGTGATGTCGGGGGGGATGTGGCCGACCGTCGAGCTCGGCCGGCGCTTCGGCTTTCCCCACCAGGTGGACTATCTGCATGCCACCCGCTATCGCGGCGGACGACGCGGCGGTGAACTCGACTGGCGGGTCTCGCCTCGGCTGGCACTCGAGGGCCGCACAGTGCTTGTGATCGACGATATCCTCGACGAGGGCCATACACTGGCCGCGGTGCAGGTGGCCTGTCATCGCGCTGGCGCGCGCAGCGTGGCCACGGCGGTGCTTGCGCTGAAGCGTCATGACCGGCGGGCACCCGGTGTCGCTGTCGATTTTCACGCGCTGGAAGTGCCCGACGAGTACGTGTTCGGTTGCGGCATGGACGTCGATGAATACTGGCGAAACCTGCCGGCCATCTATGCCGTGGCCACCGAAGGAGTCGAGCATGAGCGTTGATCCGCCGAGGATCGGCCTGATCGGCGGCACTGGCCTGGACCAGCCCGAGCTTCTGGAGGCGCGCGTTGAGCGGCCGATGACAACGCCCTGGGGAACGCCGTCGGCCGCGCCGGTGCTCGGCGAGATGGCCGGCGTGCCCGTGGTCTTTGTCGCCCGTCATGGTCTGGAGCATGAGTGGCCGCCGCATCGGGTCAACTATCGCGCCAATCTTGCCGCCCTGCAGGCTGCCGGTGCACGCGTGGTTGTCGGACTCAATGCCGTCGGGGGCATTGCGTCTTGGCTGGGACCGGGCTGCCTGGCCCTGCCGGATCAGCTGATCGACTACACCTGGGGCCGCTGTCAGAGCCTCTGGGACGGCCCCGGTGAGATGCGGCATGTGGAGTTCACCGACCCGATGGCTCCGCCGGTGCACGCGTGCCTGTGCGAGGCGGGGCGCCGGCTCGAGGTGGCGCCGACACCACGCGGCGTGTACGGCGTGACCCAGGGGCCTCGGCTGGAAACCCGCGCGGAGATCGAACGCCTGGCCCGCGACGGGTGCGACATGGTCGGCATGACCCTCATGCCGGAGGCGGCCATCGCCCGCGAACTTGGACTGGCCTATGCCTGCATCGCCCTGTCGGTCAACTGGGCCGCCGGTCGCGGTGCCCGCGGTCTACATGTCGAGATGACCGAGTCCATGGCGGCCGCCACAGCCGCCGCACTGGCCCTGTTGCGCGCGGCGCTGCCAGCGCTTGCCGCGTTACCGTGGCCATCGCGCGACGAAAGCTTCACCTGAAGCGCGTGCCGGCGCTGGGCGTGACCGGCGCCTTCATTTTCCCGTCGTCCGGTCGATACCCCGCGGGAGGCGTCGGGTCTGCCGCCGTCGGATGGTTGAGAGGCATGCGCGATGGAGTACCGCGGAGACGAGGGCAACGAACAGGTTCGCCTTGCGGCCCTGCATCGCCTGGAGCTGCTGGATACCCCGGACGAAGAACGCTTTGACCGACTGACCCGCCTGGTCGCGCGCGTGCTGGAGGTGCCGATAGCGCTGATCAGCCTGGTAGACGCCGAGCGAGTCTGGTTCAAATCGCGCTACGGTCTCGCGGCCCGGGAAGTGCCACGGGATTGCACCTTCTGCGAACTTGCACTGGAAGAAGCGGGCCCCTTGGTGGTGCCCGATACACGCCGCGATGTCCGGTTCGCCGCCGCACCGCTGGTGACGGCGGAGAATGGCATTCGCTTCTATGCCGGACAGCCGCTGCGCTCGCCAGAGGGACAGCGTATCGGCACGCTATGTGTGCTGGATGTCGAACCGCGTGGTTTCGATGAGGAAGCGCTGAGTACGCTGGTGGAATTCGGCGCTCTGGTCGAACATGAACTGGCCGCGCGCGGCCGCGAACTGGCCTATCACGAGGTTCTCGAACGTCTCCCGGACGCCGCCTATCTGATCGGATTGGAAGGCGCGGAACGCGGCCGCGTCCTCTGGGTCAATTCGGCGGCCATCCGGCTCTACGGTCTGGACCCCACCTGCAACCGTGGCCGTCTGATGCGTGATATGGGCACCCCGGAAGGCGCGCGGGAGGTCGAAGCGCGGATGGCCCGGCTGGAGGCCGGAGAGCATCTGCGCTTCCGGCAACGCCATGTCGCCCCCGAGGGTGGGGAGTTCGAGGTGGCGATTTCCGCGCGGCGTATCGTCCTCGATGGCCGCGGAGTCGTGCTGTCGCTGCATCGGAATCTCGAAGAGAGCGCGCTGCGCGAGCTCGACGCCCTGCGGAGCGCCATCGGCCGGCATATGTTGTACTCCGTTACCGATCGACGCGGGCGGATCGTCGATGTCAACGAGGGCTTCTGCCGCCTGAGCGGTTTCCGTCGCGAGGACCTGCTCGGGCGCGATCATCGGGTGTTCAGCTCCGGCTATCACGACCAGCAATTCTGGCAGGGCATGTGGGGCGCTCTGCTGGCCGGGCGGGTCTGGCGTGGCGAGATCTGCAACCGCGCCCGCGACGGTGCCCTGTTCTGGGTGGACTCCACGCATATCCCCCAGCTGGATGGTGATGGACGGCCTGAGCGCTACATCACGCTGCGCTTCGACATCACCGCGAAGAAGCGTCTGGAACAGGAACTGCGCGAGCAGACGCGAGACCTGGAGCTCAAGCAGCGCTCGCTGGAGCATGCCGAACAACGTTTGCTCCTGGCCATGGAAACCGGGCGTATCGGCCTGTGGGATGCCGATCTGGATCTGCGCAGTGCGTATTGCGCCGAAAGCTGGTTCACCTTGCGCGGCAGACCACCGCGGGAGGGACGGGTCCCCCTCGATGAGGGCTACGAGGAGTGTCATCCGGAGGACCGACCCGGCATGGAGGTGGCGATGGAGCGTCATATTTACCTCGGCTCACCAGGTTATGTGAACGAACGCAGAGTCCGCACCGCCGAGGGGCAGTGGCGCTGGATTCGAGATGTGGGACGGGTGATCGAGCGACGGCCTGACGGGTCGCCCCGGCGACTGATCGGGGTCAATATCGACATCCAGGCACTGCGTGAAGCCATGCGGCAGGCCGCGGCGGCGAGCCAGGCGAAAAGCGAATTCCTCGCTCACATGAGCCACGAGATCCGTACGCCGATGACCGCGATTCTCGGCTACGCAGAACTGCTTGCCGAAGCGACAGAACCGGACCCCGCTCAGTTCCGGCCTGCTGCAGACACCATCCGTCGCAATGCCGAACATCTGCTGACCGTGCTGAACGACATCCTCGACGTTTCCAAGATCGAAGCGGGGCAGCTGCAGATCGAACAGGTCCCTGTGCAGCCGCTGGCGCTGGTCCGGGACGCATTGCAATTGCTTCAGGCGAAGGCGGCGGCCAAGGGTCTGAGCTTGCGCCTGGTGTGCGATTCAGAGGTGCCCGAGACCATTCAGTCCGACCCGGTACGGTTACGACAGATTCTCCTGAATCTGATCGGCAACGCCATCAAGTTCACCGAGGCCGGTGAGGTGGTGGTCCACGTGCTGCATGACGAGCGTTCCAGGTGGCTGGTCTTCCGGATCGTGGATACCGGGATCGGCATGAGTCCGGAGGCCTGTGCCCGGATCGCGCGTTTCGAGGCGTTCAGCCAGGGCGATGCCAGCATGGCACGGCGGTTCGGCGGGACGGGCCTGGGACTCAGGATCTCGCGCGCGCTGGCACAGAAGCTCGGCGGGGACCTGACGCTCACTTCGCGCGAGGGGGTGGGCAGCACCTTTTCGGTCACGGTGAGCACAGGCGACATCACTGGTGTGCCGCTGCACCCGGCCGGCGTGGTCGGGGCGCCGGCCCCCAGCACGGCCGTCGCGCCGCGGTCGTCGGGGGGGCAGCCGCTTGCCGGTCTCGCGATCCTGCTGGTCGAGGACGGTATGGACAACCAGCGGCTGATCCGCCATCACCTTGTGCGTGGCGGGGCCCGAGTGTCACTGGCCGAAAACGGCCGCGAAGCCATGGAGCTCGTGACCGCGAGGGAGGCAGGTCCGGACCTGATCCTCATGGACATGCAGATGCCCGTGATGGACGGCTACAGCGCGACCCGGGCGCTGCGTGCCGCCGGCTGGACCGCGCCGATCGTTGCGCTGACCGCTCACGCCATGAGTGGTGATCGGGAACGGTGTCTTGAGGCAGGCTGCGACGACTATCTGAGCAAGCCGGTGAATGTGGCGCAACTGCTCGAGACCTGCCAACGGCTGGCCGGTGGCAGCGGTGCCGCGCGGCGGGTAGGCTTCGGAAGATGAACGCCGCAGCGCCTGTGTCGCCCGCCAATGCGTTGACCCCGGAACTCGCGCGCTGGGTGATCGAGGGCCTGCACACGCCGGTGCTGGTGCTCGGTCCGGCGGCAGCCGCGGAGCAACCGCTCTGCTGGAATCCGGCATTTTTGCGGCTTACAGGCTTCAGCGCGGAGGGCTTCGCCGCGGCACCAGACGCCTGGCTGAGTCGTCCCGAGGCCTTGTCGGCCGCGCTGCGTGCCAGCGAGGCCGACGCCGCCGAGCATCGCGGGTTGGTGGTGGAGGGTCAGGATGCCCTCAGGCAGCCGGTACGCTGGCGGCTGCGGGCCACCGCCCTGGGGGGTGGGGCCGGTGATCCCTCGGGCTGGCTGCTCGAATGTGCCCGTGCCGAGGGGGTGGCGGCCCGTCAGCGCGGCCTGATCCGCGACGACGCCGTCAGCGGCATGCTCGATCGCGGCTGGTTCGTGGAATTCTGTCGCCACCAGGTGGCCGGCGCACGGCGCCATGACCGTCGGCTGGCGGTCATGGTGTTCGAGGTCGAGGCCTTCGACGCCTACGTCGACACCTATGGACGCAACGCGGCAAACAATTGTCTGCGCCTGGTGGCCCACGGCATCGCCTCTTGTCTGCGCCGGACCACAGATCTGGTGGCCCGGGTCGGCGACAGCACCTTCGCGGCACTGGCCGAGGACATGCCGGTGGAGGCTGTAGCGGCGCACCTGGCCCGGATAGAAGCGGCCGTGGCGGCACTGGGCATCCACAACCCGCGTGCACCCGGAGCACGCTATGTGCAGGTGACCGCCGGGGCGTGCGCCGGCGTTCCCGCTGTGGCCGAGGATATCGAGGACTGGCTGGCGGCGGCCCGACAGGCGGCGGGCGCGGGCGGTCAGCGGGTCATCGTGACGCCTGTGTCTCGGCGTTCGACCGGCTGAATGGTGGCGATGACCCCGAACGCGGGGTGGTCGAAATAATGAACCTCTCCGCTGCGCATGCGCCGGGATTCTTCAATACGATATCGTGGCACGAGCAGACGGACCTCTCCAGTCCCGTCGTCGCCCATCGGTCGCGGCACGGCCACTCCGTCTTCCGGGTTGAGAAACTCGAGGTCGAGCTGCAGATGCAGGAAGCGCGAGCGCGACAGCCGCGCTGCGCCGACGAGCTCATCACTTCCCAGGCGCAGACGCTCAAAGCCCACCACTGGCGCCGGCTGGTCGACCTCGCCGGGCTGTTCCCAGATCAGGTGCATCAGCGGGCGATAGCCGGACTGTGCGGCCAGCCGCCGATAGACCGCGACCAGTTCCCCGGCACTGGTGTCGAGCAGCTGGCGCCAGGTCGGCAGAGCGACGGGCTCCAGCGGGGGCGGGGGCCGGAGACGCGGCGGAAGCGCCACGGGCTCGAGCCGCGGCGTATCTGCTCGATCCGGTCGTGCCCCGAGATCACCGCGGACGCTCACCGTGAGTTCAATACTCTCGAGTACCGGCTCGGGCAGGGCGGGGGGCGCCACCAGGAAATCTTCCGCGGTCTCCAGCGCACCGCCCTCGTGCGCGAAGATCACCAGTTCCACGCGAAACAGGGGTGTGTCACGGGTCTGCGCCGGAAGGGTCTGGGCGGATAGACTGCCCGCCAGCAGAAGGGTGCTCAGACAGAGTCCCGATAGTGCCATGCCGTGAAGGGTCCTGGATGGCCGCGCCAGCCGCCCTGGCGGTGTCGCGGGGATGGAAAGATGCCCTGATTATAGGCGATCCGTCCGCACGGGCGGCGAACCGAGCGTCTGCAGCAGTCCGCTGGCGAACGCGTAGCGGGCGTCGACCTCCGGCAGGCGGTTTTTCACCCGCAGCAACGTGCCGCCGTCGAGCGTGTACACTGAGGGCTCGCGCTGCACCAGACCCACCAGCACCAGCGGGTCGACCGGGGTGTCGCCATGGAATCGGACGCGCCCGCCCTCGGCGGTCATGTCCAGTTTCTGGATGCCCAACCGGCTGGCTCGCTGCTTCAGGCGGGTCACGAGCACCAGATGCTTTGCCGCTGGGGGCAATAATCCGAAGCGGTCGATCATCTCGACCTGGAGTTCATCCAGGGCGTCGTCGTCGCTGCAGGCGCTGATGCGCTTGTAAAGCACCAGGCGTTGGTGGACGTCGGGCAGATAGTCCTCGGGCAGCAGGGCGGCGACGCCGAGATCCACCTCCGTACCGTGGAACAGCGGTTGCTCAAGTGCAGGTTCGCGGCCGGCCTTGAGGTCGGCCACCGCCCGCTCGAGCAGGTCCATGTACAGGGTGAAGCCGATCTCGTGGATCTGTCCGCTCTGCTCATCGCCCAGCAGCTCCCCCGCGCCACGGATCTCGAGATCGTGCGAGGCCAGGGCGAAGCCCGCGCCGAGGTCCTCCAGGGCTTCGATGGCCTCGAGGCGCTTGACGGCATCCGGGGTCAACGCCGGGGTCGGCGGAGCCAGCAGGTAGGCGTAGGCGCGGTGATGCGAGCGGCCGACCCGCCCGCGCAGCTGGTGGAGCTGGGCCAGGCCGAAGCGGTCGGCACGATTGATCAGGATGGTGTTGGCTGTCGGTACGTCGATCCCGCTTTCGATGATTGTGGTGCACAACAGGACGTTGAAGCGGCGGTGGTAGAAGTCCAGCATGATCTGCTCGAGGTCGCGCTCGCGCATCTGCCCGTGAGCGATCCGGAGATTGGCTTCGGGGACCAGCGCCTCGATCTCCCCGGCGATCTTCTCCATGGTCTCGATGGTGTTGTGGACAAAATAGACCTGCCCGCCGCGCTTGATCTCGCGCAGGCAGGCCTCGCGGATCACCGCCGGGGACCACTGGGTGACGAAGGTCTTGACGCCCAGCCGATCGGAGGGGGGCGTGGTGATCAGCGAGAGCTCGCGCAGGCCACCCAGCGCCATGTTCAGCGTGCGTGGAATCGGTGTGGCGGTCAGCGTCAGCAGATCGACCTCGGAGCGCAGGCGTTTCAGTGCCTCCTTGTGGCGGACACCGAAGCGGTGTTCCTCGTCGACGATGACCAGCCCCAGCCGCTTCAGCTTCACGCCTTCCGAGAGCAGCTTATGGGTGCCGACCACGATGTCGACCTGCCCGGAGGCCAGCTCTTCGAGCACTTTGGCGGCCTGTTTGCCGGTGCGAAACCGCGACAGCAGCTCGATGCGTACTGGCCAGTCGGCGAAACGATCGATGAAGGTCTGGTAGTGCTGCTGGGCCAGCAGGGTGGTGGGCACAAGCACGGCGACCTGGCGGCCACCCTGCACGGCCATGAAGCTCGCCCGGAGTGCCACCTCGGTCTTGCCGAAACCGACGTCGCCGCACACCACCCGGTCCATGGGCTGGGGGGCACGCATGTCGTCGAGCACCTGCTCGATGGCGGTGAGCTGGTCTTCGGTCTCCTCGAACGGGAAGGCTGCCACGAAGGCCCGATAGTCGGCTTCATCCAGGCGAAACGCGTGGCCCTCGCGCGCCGCACGCCGCGCGTGGACGTCGAGCAGTTCGGCGGCGACATCCCGAATCTTCTCAGCGGCCTTGCGGCGGGCTTTGGTCCACTGCTCACCCCCGAGCCGGTGCAGCGGTGCCGACTCGGGCGGTCCCCCGGTGTAACGGCTGATCAGCTCGAGGCTCTGGACCGGCACGTAGAGCTTGTCTTCACGGGCGTATTCCAGTGCGAGGAACTCCTGGGTCACGCTGCCGACATCCAGCGTGACCAGGCCGAGAAAGCGGCCGACGCCGTGATCCTGGTGGACCACGGGGGTGCCGGGGCGCAGATCGCGCAGGTCGCGGATGAGGGTGGCGGGGTCGCGTTCGGCGCGCCGGCGCTCGCGCCCCGCGGTGCGCGCGCGCTCGCCGAACAGCTGTTCCTCGGCAATCACTGCCAGCCCGGACTCTGGCAGGACCAGTCCGCTGTCCAGCGGCGCGACGCAGATCCCCAGCGCCGGCGAGCGCTCCAGGAAGCCCTGCCAGTGCTCGCAGGCGACCGGCAAGCGCTCGCGCGCGCGCAGCACGTCGAGAATCATCTCCCGTCTGCCGGCGCTTTCAGCCACCAGCAGAACCCGCCCGCCGAACTCGTCGAGGAACGCGACCAGCTTGGCTGCCGGCGCCTCGGCACGCGCGTCGAACGCGACTGGCGGTGGCAGCGCGGTCGCGTAATTGACCCGTTGCCGGCCGTCGGCGCCGGCCAGCTCGGTGCGGGAGAGCTCGATGCAACGGTGTCTGGATGACAGCGCGTCGAGCAGCGGCGCCGGCGGACACAGCGCCTCATCGGGGCGCAGTAGCGGACGCTCGGGATCGACGGCCATCTGCTCGTGGCGCTCGCAGGCCTGCCGCCACTGCGTCTCGAGCAGGGTGGTGATGCCGTCAGGCAGGCAGAGGATGCTGTCGTCGGGCAGGTAGTCCAGCAGCGAGGCCGTCTGGTCGAAGAACAGCGGCAGGTAATACTCGATCCCGCCGGGCGCGTTGCCCGCCGACACCTCGCGGTAAATCAGCGTGCGCGCCGGATCGCCTTCGAAACGTTCGCGGAAGCGTCGGCGGAAGCCGCGAATGCCATCTTCGTCGAGCGGAAACTCGCGCGCGGGGAGGATGTCCAGGCGCTCGAGGGTGTCGGTGGAACGCTGGGTCTCCGGATCGAATAGCTTCAGGGAATCGATTTCATCATCGAACAGATCGATGCGCACAGGGGCGTGCTCGCCCATGGGAAACAGGTCGATCAGCGAGCCGCGGACGGCGTAGTCCCCGTGTTCCATCACCTGCGAGACGTGCGTGTAGCCCGCGGTCTCGAGCTGCCGGCGCAGGGCCACCCCATCGAGCTGCTGACCCGGGACCAGCGACAGCGAGCGTGACACCCAGGCGGCTGGCGGCAGCCGCGCCAGCAGCGTGGCGGCGGAGACGACGATCAGTGAGCGCTCACCGCGCGCGAGTTCCGCCAGACGACGGATGCGCTCGGAGACCAGGTCCGGATGCGGCGAGAAACTGTCGTAGGGCAGGGTCTCGGCGTCCGGAAACAGCCGTACCGCCGCCTGATCACGATGGTAGAACGCCAGCCGCGCGGCCATGCGGTCCGCCTCGGCCGGGCTCGCACAGACCACGACCCATTGCTGGTCAGGGGCGTGACGGTGGGCCTGGGCAATGGCCAGCGCGTCGGCCGATCCATGCAGGCTGCCCCAGCAGACGCGGTGTCCGGCGGCGCCCGGCAGGACGCTCTGGCGAATATCGATGGCGGTCACGGCACCCATGCTGCAGTTGCGAAAGGCGCCGGATTCTACACCCCTCGGCGGAGGGGCGCAGGGGGGTGCGCTCAGCGGGTCTCGCGCGTCAGCGCAGCATGCAGCACGAGTTCATACTCGAAGTAGACGATGAACCCGGGATACTCCCAACGGGTGATCGGCGGCTGGCCGACCGCGGAGGTCCGGACCAGCGGCTCGCCGAACTGGCGTTCGACGGCCGTCTTGCTCATGCCGCGCCTGGGCCGCTCGGCCGCGGTCTCGGCCGCGGCGTCGATGCCTTCGATCAGCAGCGTGTCGGCACCAGGCGCCGTGCTCCAGGCCAGTCCAAGGCTGAGCAGGGCACTGCCAAGTGCGATGCGGAAATGGGCCATGGGCAACAGTCCTCCCGGTGGTGGCTGCCGGAACTATAGCACCGTCGCCAGACTCCGAAGCGCGAACCACGTCTATATCCGCTATGGTCTAATGCTGTCATGTTTCGTCCCCTGGAATGCTTCATCGGCCTGCGCTACCTGCGCGCCCGGGGGCGTAACGGGTTCATTTCGTTCATCAGCCTGGCCTCGATGCTGGGCGTGGCCGTGGGCGTGGCGGCGCTGATCGTGATTCTCTCGGTCATGAACGGGTTCGAGGGGGAGCTGCGGGAGCGGCTGCTCAGCATGACCGCCCACGCCTCGCTGCAGGCCCCGTCGGGCGGGCTGGAAGACTGGCCGGTACACCGCGAAACCGCGCGCGCCACGCCCGGCATTCGCGGCGCGGCCCCCTACGTTCGGCTCGAGGGCATGCTGGCCCACGGCAGCCAGCTGGCCGGGGCCGAGATCCGCGGCGTGCTGCCGGCCCTGGAGCCGGAGGTCTCGAGGATCGGGGAGTTCATGCGCCGGGGGGGGCTGGACGATCTGGTGCCGGAGGCGGGATACATCATTCTCGGTCGGGTGCTGGCGCTGTCGATCGGTGCCGAGGTGGGTGGCGAGGTCGCGGTGCTGGTGCCGGAACTGGTCCCCGGTGGCGCGGGTATCCGCCCGCGGCTTCGCAGCTTCACGGTCTCGGGTATTTTCGAGGCCGGCCTGCAGGACCACGATGGCGGACTCGCGCTCGTGCACCTCGATGAGGCCGCGCGACTGGCGGGGCTGGGGACGGCCGTGACCGGGCTGCGGCTCGAAACCGACGACGTCTTTACCGCGCCGCGGCTGGCGCGTGCGCTCGCCGCGGAGCTGGGCCTGCGTCACAGCGACTGGACGGTCGAGAATGCCAGTTACTTCCGGGCCATCCGCCTGGAAAAGACCATGATGACCACGATCATGCTGCTGATCGTCGCGGTCGCGGCGTTCAACATCGTCGCCTCGCTGGTGATGGTGGTCACCGAGAAGCACACGGACATCGCCATTCTGCGCACGCTGGGGCTGTCAGCGCCGGCGGTGAACCGGATTTTCATGGTGCAGGGGTGCGTGATCGGCACCGTCGGCCTCGCGCTCGGCGTCGGCCTCGGCATCGGGCTCACGCTCAATATCGAGACCCTCGTGCCCTGGCTGGAGCAGACCTTCCGTTTCCAGATCATGCCCGGCGATGTCTATTACGTGACCGATATTCCGGCCGAACTGCGCTGGCCGGATGTCAGCTTGATCGCCGCCGCCTCGCTGGTGCTGACGCTGCTGGCGACGGTCTACCCGGCGCGGCGCGCGGCGGGCATCGCGCCGGCCGAAGCGCTGCGCTACGACTGAGACCTGCGGTGACCCGTCTGCCTTTCGAACTGTTCATCGGCCTGCGTTACCTGCGTGCCCGCGGTCGCAACCGCTTTATCTCCTTCATCTCGCTGATTTCAATGCTGGGCATCGCGCTGGGTGTTGCGGTACTGATAGTCGTGTTGTCGGTGATGAATGGTTTCGAACGCGAGTTGCGGGAGCGCATCCTGGACATGACCGCCCACGCCACGATCACGGGTTTCGACGCCGCGCTGCCAGACTGGGCCGCGGTGAGCGAGACGGCGCTGGCCCATCCGCAGGTGCGCGGTGCGGCGCCCTTTGTCGAGGGTCAGGGCTTGGCGCTGCATGGCGAGGCGTTGTCGGGTGTGGCGCTGCGCGGCATCGATCCGGCGCTGGAGGCCACCGTGGCAGGCATCGATGGGCTGATGGTCGAAGGTCGGCTGGATGCGCTTGCCCCGGGTGCGTGGCGCGTGGTGCTCGGCGAGGAGCTCGCGCTGGCGCTCGGGGTGCAGCCGGGCGGGCGCGTCGTGCTGGTGATTCCGGAAGGCACGGTCACGCCCGCCGGCATCGCGCCGCGCATGCGGCGTTTCGAGGTGGTCGGCATCTTTCGCGCCGGGATGTACGAATTCGATCGGGGCGTGGCGCTGGTGCACATGGCCGACGCGCAGCGGCTGTATCGGCTGGGCGAGCGCGCGAGCGGCGTTCGCCTGGCGGTGACCGATATCTTCCGGGCCGGTACGGTGGTGCGTGAGGTCGCCCTCGACGTGGGCGGTGGGGTCTATATCGACGACTGGACCCGCCGGCACGCAAACTTCTTCCGCTCCATCCAGCTCACCAAGACCATCATGTTCGTGATTCTGCTGCTGGTCGTGGCCGTTGCCGCATTCAACATCGTCTCGACGTTGGTGATGGTGGTGCGTGATAAACAGTCCGACATCTCCATTCTGCGCACCCTCGGTGCCGCGCCACGTCACATCACCGCCGTTTTCATGGTGCAGGGCACGGTGATCGGCGTGCTCGGGACCGCCATGGGGGTCCTGTTCGGCGCGCTGCTCTCACTGAATCTGGAGCGGCTCATCGGCGTGGTCGAGCGGGTGTTCGATACCCGTTTTCTCGCCCCGGACGTCTATTTCATCAGCGATCTGCCCGCCCAGCTGCTGTGGCAGGACCTCGCGCTGATCGCGCTCACGGCGCTTGCGCTGTCCCTGGTCTCGACGCTCTACCCGGCCTGGCGTGCCGCCCGTATCCAGCCCGCGGAGGCTCTGCGACATGACTGACTCCACGCATCCCGACCCGGCCGCCGGCCGCAAGCCTACGCCGCCCGTGCTGGAGGCCGTGAGCGTCGAGCGCAGTTTCACCGAGGTGCGCGGCGCGCTGCATGTCCTCCGGGGGGTGGATCTGACCATTCACGCCGGCGAGCGCATCGCGATCATCGGCGCCTCCGGTTCGGGCAAGACCACCTTGTTGCAGATTCTCGGCGGGCTCGACCGGCCCAGTGGCGGGGAGGTGCGGATCAACGGCCAGCCGCTGTTTGCGCTGGGCGAGGCGGCGCGGGGCGAGCTGCGCAATCGCACGCTGGGGTTCGTCTACCAGTTTCATCATCTGTTGCCCGAGTTCACGGCGCTGGAGAACGTCGCCATGCCGCTGCTGATCCGGCGACTGCCCGTGGCCGAGGCGCGGCGCGAGGCCGCCGGCGTGCTCGAGCGTGTCGGCCTGGGCGCGCGCCTGGATCACAAGCCCGCGGAGCTCTCCGGTGGCGAGCGTCAGCGCGCGGCGGTCGCGCGGGCACTGGTGACGCGGCCCTCGGTGGTGCTCGCCGACGAACCCACCGGCAATCTCGACGGCGCCACTGGCGAGCGGGTGTTCGAGCTGATGCTCGAACTCAATCGCGAGCGCGATACCAGCCTGGTGGTCGTCACGCATGATCTCGTGCTGGCACGGCGAATGGACCGGGTGCTTACGCTGGATGACGGTCGTTTGTCGCCGGCAGAGCTGGCCGCCTAGAGCCGTTCGAGGCGTTCGCGCTGGCGTCGTCCGCGCCGGCGGAAACGCCAGCGCAGGGCCAGGCGCCACAGCCCGTTCAGCAGGCCATAGGCGAGGGCGGCGGCGATGCTGCCCGCCACCAGGCCGCCGAGAAACAGCGGCGCGCCGATCCGCGCCAGCTGCTCGATCATCAGCGGCAGGCTCAAGGCTTCAGGAAAACCAAGGGGCTCGCGGCCGAGCAGCCAGGTACCGATGCGGTAGTTCAGATAATAGAGCTGGACCAGTGTCAGCGGATTGTTGAGGAACACCGCGACCACGGCCACGGGCAGGTTCACCCGCCACCAGATCGTCACCGCTGCGAGCAGCGGCAGCTGTAGCGGCGTGATGGGCAGGAAGGCGACGAAGACCCCGAGTGCGAAGGCGCGCGTCACGCCTCGACGGTGGATGGCCCACAGCGCCGGATCGTGCAGCAGGGCACGGAATGGGCGCAGATACCACCGGGCGTTGAGGTGTTCGCGGCGGGGCAGTACCCGGCGCAGGAAGCGTCGCAACATGCGATGGGGATTATCCACGAAGCCGCCACGGAGGGAAGATGCTTCGCCTCGGCGCATGGATGCTGCTGGGCAACCTGTTCGTGCTGCAGTTGTCCGCGCTGCCGCCTGCCGGCTGGCTGTTGCTGGTGGCGGCCGGGGCGGCGCTGCTGTTCGCCTGGCGTTACCCAGGCCCTGCGGTGGCGCTGGCGATGGCGGCCTGGACCGGCTGGACGGCCAGCCAGGCGTTGGAGACACGCCTCGGCGAGGCCCTCTCCGGTCAAGATGTCACCGTCACTGGCCGGATCGCCGATTTTCCCCGTCAGGGACAGGCACGGAGCAGTTTCCTTTTCGAGGTGGATAAGGCTCCGGCGGGGGTGCCGCGACGGTTGCAGCTCTCCTGGTACGGCGTCCCCAGGGCGCTGGCACCGGGTGAGCGTCTCGCGCTGGAGGTGCGGCTGCGCCCGCCCCGCGGACTCGCCAACCCAGGCGGCAGCGACCAGGCGGGCCGGCTGTTTCGCGCCGGGACGGGCGCGACGGGCTATGTCCGGCGGGAACTCGCGCCGGGCCGACCGCCGGTGACGCGTGACCTGCTGGCACTGCGGGCCACGCTGGCGGCGCGGCTGACCGAGGCCCTGGGCGAGGGTCGTGAGGTCGGGGTGCTGCTGGCAGTGGGCCTGGGCACGCGTCACCTGCTGGCGGCTGAGGATCGGGAGATCCTGGCCCGGACCGGCACCAGCCATCTGATGGCCATCTCCGGGCTGCACGTCGGGCTGGTGGCTGCGCTGGGCCTGGTGATGTTCCGCGCGGGCTGGGCATGGCTGCCGGGCCGCTGCCGACGGGTGCCACCGCTGCTTGCCGGTGCCTGGCTGGGGCTCGGGCTGGCCGCGGTCTACGCCTTGCTCGCCGGGTTCGCCATCCCGACCCGCCGGGCCCTGCTGATGCTCGCCGTGGTGCTCGCCGGGCTGTGTCTGCGCCGACCGTTGCGCCCCGGGCGGGGGTTGATGCTGGCTGCCATGGGGGTGCTGGTCACCGATCCGCTGGCGAGCCTGGATGCGAGTTTCTGGCTGTCATTCCTCGCGGTGGGCGTGATCGCGCTCGTGTTTCACGGGCGTATCGCCGACCCGGGAGGAGCGGGGGAGGCCGGCGCAGGCGTCGCGGGCGCGCTGGAGAGGGGCTGGCGCCTGGGCCAGGGGGTGCGCCTGTTTCTGCTGTTCCAGGCGTGGCTGGTCATCGGCATGGCGCCGGTCACCGGGCTGTGGTTCGGCCAGGTGCCGCTTCTCTCACCCGTGGCCAACGCGCTGCTGGTGCCGGTGTTCAGCCTGCTGGTGGTGCCGGGGACCCTGCTTGGACTGTTGATTCTGCCATTGGCGCCGAGCGTGGGGCGCGCGGTCCTCGGGGCACTCGTGGGCGTGCTGGAGCTCATGTGGCGCCTGCTCGCCGAGCTTGCGACCCTGCCTCTGGCGGTGGTTTCGCTGCCGGCGCTGCCGCCGGCCCTGTGGCTCGCGCTCGCGCTGGCCGCCTGGCTGGTCCTGATGCCGCGCGGCTGGCCGGGGCGCTGGCTGGCGCTGCCGCTGGTGCTGGCGATCGTCGTCTGGCGGCCATCGGCGCCGTCGCCGGGTGGGTTCCATGTCTGGCTGCTGGACGTCGGGCAGGGGCTCGCGGTGGTGGTGCAGACGACCGGCCACCTGCTGGTCTATGACACCGGGCCGGCCTCGCCGGAGGGGTTCGACGCCGGGCGGGCGGTGGTGCTGCCCGCGCTGCGACATCTGGGGCATCGCCGGATCGATGCGCTGGTGATCAGTCACGGTGACAATGACCACGCCGGGGGGCTCGCGGCCGTGCGCGCAGGCCTGCCGGTGGGGCGGCTGCTCGTGGGCGGTGCGGACGCCGCCCGGCTGGGCGGTGAGGCCTGTCGGGTGGGTGAGCAGTGGCACTGGGACGGCGTGGTGTTCGAGATGCTGCATCCGGCCAGTGCCCGACTGCGGGGCAACGAGGGCTCCTGTGTCCTGAGCGTGCGCGGCAGTGGCGGCTCGCTGCTGCTGACCGGGGATATCGAATTCTGGGGGGAATCCAGCCTGCTGGCGGGGCCGGCTGCACTGGCGCATGACATCGTCCAGGTGCCGCATCATGGCAGCCGGACCTCCTCCAGTCCCGGGTTCGTGCGGGCGACGGCGGCGGCCTATGCGCTGGTGAGCGTCGGCCACGCCAACCGCTGGGGACTGCCGCGGCCAGAGGTGGTGGCCCGCTGGGAAGCCGCCGGGGCCGAGCTGCTGAGCACCGCTCAGCTGGGCGCCGTGGAACTCCGGGTCTCGCCAGAGGGGGAGATCGAGGTGGGTATGGGCTGGCGGGAGCGGCGGCGACGCTTCTGGCATCTCGACTGAACTGTGGCCTGTGTTCTGGCCTGCCCGCGGCCCAACGGCTATAGTCGGCGTTTGACTTAACCTCCCGTTACAGGACCTCATGTTAGAGATCGTCCGTGCCGGCGGCTGGCTCATGCTGCCGATCATCCTCTGCTCCATCGGTGCTGCCGCGATCATCCTCGAGCGTCTGTGGACGCTCAAGCAGGATCGTGTCGTGCCGCGCAACCTCACCGCCGAGGTCTGGCAGCTGGTGAAGTCCAACCAGCTCACCCAGGAACATATCCAGCGGATTCAGCAGGAATCGCCCCTGGGCCAGATCCTTGCGGTCGGGCTGGTGAACCGGGATCGCGAGCGGGCGGAGCTCAAGGAAAGCATCGAGGACACGGGCCGGCATGTGGTCCATGAGCTCGAGCGCTATCTCAATCCGCTGGGCACCATCGCCGCGATCACGCCGCTGCTGGGTCTGCTGGGTACGGTGATCGGCATGGTCAAGGTCTTTGCCGCGATCACCACCCATGGCGTTGGCAATCCCGGCGTGCTCGCCGGCGGGATCTCCGAGGCCCTGATCACCACGGCGGCCGGCCTGTCGGTCGCGATTCCGGCGCTGATGGGCTATCGCTATCTGCGTGGGCGGGTCGATGGGCTGGTCGTCGAAATGGAGAAAGAGGCGATGAAGCTGGTCGAGGCGCTGCAATACCGCAAGAGTTCGGGGGTCGCGGTCGATTCATGAAGCTGCAGACCCGCACGCGCGAAGAGCCTGACATCAATCTCACGTCCCTGATCGATGTGGTGCTGCTGTTGCTGGTGTTCTTCATGGTGTCGACCAGCTTTGTCCGCGAATCCGAGATCCGCCTGAATCTTCCCGAAGCCACCGAGAGCCCGCCGGCGCCGGCCGAGCAGCGCGTCATCGAGATCACCGTCACCGCCGCCGGAACCTACCTGGTCGACGGACGCAGCCTGGTGTCCAGCAACGCAGCCACGCTGCGCCGGGCGATTCTGGCCGTGAGCGAGGGCCGCGATTCCCTGCCGGTGATCATTCGGGCCGATGCCGAGGCCAGACACCAGGCCGTGGTCACCGCCATGGATGTCGCCGGGCGGCTGGGCCATAGCGACATCAGCATCGCCACAGTCAGCAATCCCGATGCGCGCTAGGCCTGGTCAATGAGTCGGTTCGGCGTCGATCAGGAGGTGCTGCGGGTCTACGGGCGCCTGTTGACCTATGCGCGGCCGCATCTGCGGGTGCTGGTGTTCGCGATGATCGCCATGATCCTCTACGCGGCGACGGATTCGGGCTTTGCCCTGCTGATGCAGCCCTTGTTGCGTTCGCTGGAGGCAGGGGAGGCGGCGAGTTCGCTGCTGATGCCCCTGCTGGTACTGGGTTTGTTCGTGAGCCGCGCGCTCGCCGGATTCGCCTCCAACTTCACCCTGGGCTGGGTCGGTCGGCAGGTGATCCGGCAGATGCGTGGTGAGGTGTTCGCCCACATGGCGCGACTGCCCACACGCTACTTCGACCGCACCTCCTCGGGCATGCTGCTGTCCAAGCTGACCTACAATATCGAGCAGGTGGCCGAGTCGACCAGTAATGTCCTCACCATCCTGATCCGCGACACGCTCACCATCCTCGGGCTGATCGCGGTGATGATCTACCTGAGCCCCACGCTGTCGCTGTTCATCGCGGTGGTCGGACCGCTGATCGCCATCCTCATCCGTCATCTCAGCAAGCTCTTTCGGCGCTACAGCGGTCGTATCCAGAGTTCCATGGGGGACGTGACGCGGGTCGCCGAGCAGGCCATCTCGGGGCACCGGGTGATCAAGGTATTCAATGGCCAGGACTTCGAGGCCGCGCAGTTCGGCGGCGTCAATGAGCACAATCGCCGCCAGCACATGAAGCTGATCACGGCGAAGTCGCTTGGCGATTCGGCCACGCAGTTCCTGGCGGCGCTGGGGGTGGCGGGCGTGGTGTATGTCGCGACCATCCAGAGTGCCATCGATGCCATCGACCCGGCGCGTTTTGTGGCGTTTCTGTCGGCGATGCTGTTGCTGATGGCACCGCTCAAGCGCCTGACCAACGTCAACGTCGCCCTGCAACGGGGCATCGCCGCCGGCGAGACCATCTTCGCGCTGCTCGACGAGCCGCCGGAGCCGGACCGCGGCACGCTGGCGCCCGCGCGGGTCCGCGGGGAGATCGAGTTCCGACACGTCGCCTTTACGTACGACTCCGCCAAGGGCGCGGTGCTCGCTGACATCGACCTGACGGTGCCGGCCGGCCAGACCCTGGCGATTGTCGGTCGCTCCGGGAGTGGCAAGTCCACTCTGGTGAGCCTGCTGCCGCGCTTCTATGACATCGACGAGGGCCAGGTGCTGCTTGATGGTCATGACATCCGTGACTATCGCCTCGCCGATCTGCGTCGCCAGATTGCCCTGGTCAGCCAGGATGTCACCCTGTTCAACGACAGCATCGCTCGCAACATCGCCTATGGGCTCGGCGACGAGGTCTCGCGCGAGGAGATCGAGCGGGCCGCGCGCGTGGCACACGTCAGCGAATTCCTGCCCAGCTTGCCGGAAGGCCTGGAGACGCTCGTTGGCGACCGCGGGGTGCTGCTCTCCGGGGGACAGCGCCAGCGCATTGCCATTGCCCGTGCCGTGCTCAAAGACGCGCCGATCCTGATTCTCGATGAGGCGACCTCGGCGCTGGATACCGAGTCGGAGCGCCACATCCAGCAGGCGCTGGAGGCCTTGATGCGTGACCGCACCACGCTGGTCATCGCCCACCGGCTCTCCACTGTGGAGAAGGCTCACCGGATTATCGTGATGGACAGCGGGCGGATCATCGAGAGTGGCAGTCACGCGGAGCTGCTGGCGCGCGACGGACACTATGCCATGCTTCACCGTATGCAGTTCGCCGAGAGCTGACCTGCGTGCCCGGCTGGGTCGAACGGCTCTGGTACGGCGCCTCGCGCTGGCGCTGGCTGCTCTGGCCGCTGTCGCTGGTGTTTCTCGCGGGCGTGGTCAGTCGCCGCGCGGCCTACCGCTTGGGCCTGTTCCGCGTGCAGCGGGTGCCCCTGCCGGTCGTGGTGGTGGGTAACCTGACGGTGGGCGGCAGCGGCAAGACGCCGCTGGTGCTCTGGCTGCTGGCTGCCCTTGCGGCCCGCGGCATCCGTGCGGGCGTGGTCAGTCGCGGTTACGGTGGCCGGCCTCAGCTGCAGCCGCGCCTGGTCGATCCGGCGGATCGCGCTGCGGACGTCGGCGATGAGCCGCTGCTGATCGCGCGGCGCAGCGGCGCGCCGGTGGTCGTGTGTCGGGCCCGCGCCGCGGCGGTGCGCCGGCTCGCCGAGGAGGGGGTGGTGCTGGCGATCAGCGACGACGGCTTGCAGCATTATGCGATGCCGCGGGCTGTGGAGCTCGCCGTCGTCGACGGCGAGCGTGGACTGGGCAATGGGCTGTGCCTGCCCGCGGGGCCCTTGCGCGAGCCCCCGCCGCGCCTGGGCGAAGTCGATGCGGTGGTGGTGAACGGCGGCCGGACGCTGCCCCCGGGCCTGCCGCTCGCGCGCACGCTGCGGATGCGGCTGGTGCCAGGCGCCTTGCAGCCGCTTGGCGGCGGCACCCCGCGGGCGCTCGACACCCTCGAGGGCGTGACCGTGCATGCGGTCGCCGGGATCGGCCATCCCCAACGGTTTTTTCGCCTGCTCGCCGACCTCGGGGCGCGGGTGATCGCCCATCCGCTGCCCGATCACGCGCCCCTGCGGCGCGAGGATGTCGAATTTCCCGATGCGCATCCGGTGATCATGACCGAGAAGGATGCCGTGCGCTGCGAGGGTTGGACCGGGTCCGGGGTGTGGTGGTTGCCGGTCGAGGCAGACATCGCCGAGATGCAAGCGGACGCCTTGCTGGAACGGCTGTTGCTCGGTACCGGGCTGGCACGGGAGGTGAACAGTGGCCGATGAGAGGGACAGCACCCGGGCGCCGGGTTTTCATGTGGTCATCCCGGCGCGTCACGCCTCCCAGCGGCTGCCGGGCAAACCTCTGCGGGACATTGCCGGGAGGCCCATGGTGATCCATGTCTGGATGCGTGCGCAGGCGGCTGGTGCCGATGAGGTGTGGATCGCCACCGACGATGAGCGCATCGCCGCCGTTGCCCGGCAGGCCGGGGCCGAGGTCATGCTCACCGATCCGGGGCACGCCTCCGGCACCGACCGGGTGGCCGAGGTGGCGGGCCGCCGAGGGTGGGATCCTGGCAGCGTGGTGGTCAACGTTCAGGGTGATGAGCCACTGATTCCGCCGGCCAACATCCGCCAGGTCGCGGAGCTCTGCAGCAGCGCACCAGGGATCGCCATCGCCACGCTCGGGGTCCCCCTGGACAGCGCCGAGGCGCTTACCGACCCCAACGCCGTCAAGCTGGTGACCGCGGCCGATGGTCGGGCGCTGTATTTCAGTCGTGCGCCGATTCCCTTCGTGCGTGATGCGGGGGGCGCAGACGGGGCGAGCGGGCGGCTGCACCGACGGCATGTCGGGCTGTATGCCTATCGGGTGGCTGCGCTTCGCCAACTGGCGGCGGCTGCGCCCTGCGCGATGGAACAGGCCGAGAAGCTCGAGCAGCTGCGGGCGCTGTGGCTTGGCATGCGCATCCAGGTGGCCGATGCGGCGGAGCTCCCGCCCGCGGGGGTCGACACCCTTGAGGATCTCGAGCGCGTGCGGATCGTCGCTCAAGCCGCGGCGGCGCGCGCCGATACAGGCGGGGATTAAGGGCGTCGCCATGCAGGATGCGCGGCGCGCCGGAAGGAGCGCTGCTTGTCCGAGACCACTACCACGCTTTTCGATGGGATGCCGTCCGGCGGCTATCCCGTTGGCGATCAGTCGCTCGGGACCATGACCAGTGTCATCCCCGATCTGCTGTTGCTGCTGGATGGGGATGGACAGGTCCTCGCCTGTCATGGCGGCGATGAGGCCCGGCTGATCCAGCCGGCGGACGCGATTCCGGGCCGGCGGCTGGAAGACATCCTTTCCCCGGAGCTTGCGCTGCGGACGCGACAGGCCATTGCCGACGCGCGGGCCGGGGTTCGCGTTGTCCGGTTCGTCCATGAACTGGCCCAACCGGCCCGGCGATGGTTCGAGGCCCGGGTGCGGAGCATGGCTTCGGGCGCCAGCCTGGTGATGTTCCGGGATATCACGGCCTTGCGCCGGCTGATCGCGGCAGGACACCGCTCGGAGCGCCGTTATCGCGCGCTCTACCATCGTTCCCGTGATGCCGTGATGATGATGAACCGCGACGGCCTCTACGACTGTAATCCAGCCGCCCTGGCGCTGTTCGGCATCTCGTCGAAAGCAGCGCTGAAGGCGCTGCATCCCTCTGACCTCTCGCCGGCGTTTCAGCCCGACGGCCGATGTTCGCGCGCGGCGGCGCAGGGGTATCTCGACCAGGCATTCGCCGGCGGCGATGCGCGCTTCGAATGGTTACACCTGCGCTGGGACACGGGCTTGCCGGTGTATTGCGAAGTGCAGCTCAGCGCACTCGAGATCGAAGGGGAAACACTGGTCCAGGGTGTGGTGCGCGACATCAGCGCACAGGTGCGTGATCGCCAGCGCCTGCACTCGATCTACCAGACGGTTGCCGAGGGGATCGTGCTGATGAACGCCGACGGGGGGATCGTCGAGGCCAACCCGGCGGCGGAGCGCATCCTGGGGCTCAGCCGGGACCAGATCCTCGGGCGGACACCACGTGACCCGCGGTGGCGAGCGATCCGCGAGGATGGCAGTGATTTTCCCGGGGACCAGCACCCGGCAAGCCTCACGTTGCAAACTGGCGAGCCTGTCCGCGGGCTGGTGCATGGTGTGCATCTGCCGGGTGGATCACTGCGCTGGATATCGGTCAGTACTGCGCCGCTGCATGGTGAGGATGGGGCGGTGGCCGGAGTCGTCGCCAGCATGGCGGACGTCACCGAATTGCGTCGCGAGTCAGAAGCGCGGGCGGCGCAGCAGGAGGCGCTGCGTGAGGCTGCCCGACGAGCCGAAGCCGCCAATCGGGCGAAAAGCGATTTCCTGGCCAACATGTCTCACGAAATCCGCACGCCGATGGCCGCGATTCTGGGTTACGCCGAGCTGTTGGCTGAGCGGCTGCCGGTGACGACGCCTGTCGAGGCTGACAGCCCGGCGCAGATGCTGCACGCGATCCGCAGCAACGCCGAGCACCTGCTCGATGTCATCAACGACGTCCTCGATGTATCCAAGATCGAGGCCGGTCAGATGGAGGTGGAGCAGATCGAGGTCTCGCCCGTCGAGGTGGTGACCCAGGTGCTCGAAATGATGCGTCCGCGCGCGCGCGCCAGGGGGCTCTCGTTGTCCTGTGAGATGGCCACTCCGATCCCGGAGACGATTCTCAGCGATCCACTGCGCCTGCGCCAGATTCTAGTGAATCTGGTGGGCAACGCGATCAAGTTCACGGCCGCCGGCGCGGTCTGTGTGCGTCTGGGCTGTGACGTGTCGGCGGACCGGTTACAGGTGGTCGTTCTCGATACAGGGATCGGCATGAGCGCCGAACAGCGGGCGCGGATCGCGCGATTTGAGGCGTTTTCGCAGGCCGACAGCACCATGAGTCGGCGTTACGGTGGCACCGGCCTTGGCCTTCGGATCTCCAGCACGCTGGCCACGCTGCTCGGAGGGAGTATCGCCGTCGATTCGACACCGGGCGAGGGGAGCACATTCACGCTGACCCTCACCACCGGTCCGCTGGTCGGGGTGCCACTGGTGGAGACGATCGACTGGCTAGAGACGACCACGTTGGCACTGCCACGTCGGCAGTCGAGCGGGCGGCCGTCGATGGATGCAGGCGAGGTCGCTGCCGGCGCAGCCGCAGAGAGCCGTCCACTTGAGGGCGTCGGGATACTGCTGGCTGAGGATGGTGTCGACAATCAGCGTCTCCTATCCCACCACTTGCGCCGTGCAGGGGCCCGAGTGATGCTGGTGGAGAATGGCGCGCGCGCGGTGGCATGGATCGAGCGCGGGCACCCCGCAGTGGATCTGGTGCTCATGGATATGCAGATGCCGGAAATGGACGGCTATGCTGCCACCCAGGCGCTGCGTGGGCGTGGGTGTCGGCTGCCGATCATCGCGCTCACCGCGCACGCGCTGGCCGGTGATCGCGAGAAGTGTCTGGCCGCTGGATGCGATGACTATCTGAGCAAGCCGGTCGACCGGCGCAGCCTGGTGGATGCCTGTGGGCGCCAGCTGGCCAGGTATCGGTCGGCGATGGGGCGGGCCTCATCGAGTCGACTTGGCGAGATGCGATCCGGGGAGGAGCTCCGGTGAGGGCCCGCAAGTCTGCGGCAACCGCTGTCGACATCGATCTTCGGACCCTGCGGCTGCGGTTGGTTTTCGTGGCCTGTGTGCTGCTGGTCTTGCTCGCGGCGTTGATCAATTGGAGCAACCAACAGTTCTCGCAGCAGCGTCGCGCCCAGGCGCTGGTCGATGAAATGGTCGAGATCAGTCAGCAGCAGAGCATCATCCTGGAACGCCTGGCGCGAGACCTGCTGGTCGCACGCCTGTCCCTGAGCAATGAGGCGCGGCCGGTGGTGTTTGGGGTGTCCGGGATCGACATCATCGGTTCGCGAATGGCCATTCGTGAAGGCATCCTGGCGCTGCGGGCAAACTTCGCGCGCCTGCGTGAGGATCTCGGCCGACGTCCGGATACGCTCGCCAGCCAGCTGCCTGCCCTGATGGCGCAGATGGAAGACTTCGAGCGCACGCTGGGCGGTTATTTTGAACAACGTGTCTCCGAGGATGCTGCGATCAATGAGCTGCTCGCGGTGAAGGCGGGATTGGCGCCGGCACACGCGGACCTGTCCCGGGCTTACCGCGACTACGCGGCCCGCGAGCAACTCGCGCGTCAGCGCGTCGAGGGTTGGTTGCGCCTCGTCTTCGCGCTGGTGGTCATGTTGCTGGTGGGGCTTGCGCTGGTGCCGGCCCTCGGTGAAGTCCGCCTGCGGCTGGCCGAGGCTGCCCGAATCCGGGCGCGCCTGGGCAATGTGGTCGCCGCGACCAATGTCGGCACCTGGGAATGGAACTGCGACCGCGGCGAGGTCTTCGTCAACGAGCGCTGGCTGGCCATGATCGGTCATACCCATGAGTCATTTGGCGAGGTCACACCCGACAAATGGCGCGCGCTGATTCATCCCGATGACCAGGCGCACAGCGAGCGGGCGCTCATGCGCATGGTGGACACGTCGGGCGGGGTGCACGAGGTCGAATTCCGCCTGCGTCACCGTGATGGTCATTGGGTGTGGATCAAGGGCATCGGCAATACTCTCGAATTCAATGAAGACGGCACAGCGCACCTGATGGCCGGTCTGCACCTGGACAACACACGTCCGCGCGAGCTGCAGCAGGCGCTGGAGGAGGCCCGCAAGCGGGCCGAGGCGGCCAGCCGCGCCAAGTCGGAATTTCTCGCGAACATGAGCCACGAGATCCGTACGCCCATGACCGCTATCCTGGGTTATCTGGAACTGCTGCAGGAGCGCCTGGCGACCCGCGAGGATGCCGAAAGCCTCGTCGCCGTGGAGACGGTACGCAGCAATGCCCGACATCTGCTGGCGCTGATCAACGACATTCTCGATCTGTCCAAGATCGAGGCCGGTCATATGCGCGTCGAGTCCCTGTCCATGTCGTTGCCGCAGCAGCTGCTCGAGGTGCAGTCGCTGCTGGCGCCGCGGGCCCAGGCGACGGGAATCGAGCTTGCCTTCGAAGTGGTGAATACGATCCCCGAGCAGGTGCGCAGCGATCCCACGCGTTTTCGCCAGATTCTCGTCAATATCGTGGGCAACGCGCTGAAGTTCACCGACGCGGGTGAGGTCAGGGTTGCGATTGAGGCGACTGACGAGGCGGGCAATCCCCCGTGTCTCAGAGTCAGCGTCAGTGACACGGGTACGGGAATCACCCCGGCCCAGCAGGAACGGCTGTTTCAGTCGTTCAGCCAGGCCGACAGCTCGGTGACGCGCAGTTACGGGGGCACCGGGCTCGGGCTGGTCATCAGCCGCAGGCTTGCCGAGCTGCTCGGCGGTGATGTGCGGCTTGACTGGTCGGCCCCGGGGCTGGGCTCAAGGTTCATCATCGAGCTGCCCCTGGAGGCCGAGGGTGAAGGCAAGATCAGGGATTTGTCGGCCTGGGCCCAGCGGCAGCATCGCGTGATCGAGGTGCCGCGCGGCACGGTCGCTGCGGTGCTTACCGGGCGGATCCTGCTGGCTGAAGACGGGCCGGACAATCAACGCCTGATCGCCTTTCATCTGCGCCGCGCCGGGGCCGATGTGACCGTCGCGGCCAACGGGCTCGAGGCCTTGGCGCACCTCGAGACGGCCCAGGAGGGCGGACAACCCTTCGATCTGCTGGTCACGGATATCCAGATGCCGGAGATGGATGGCTGCAGCCTCACCCGCGAGCTGCGGCGTCAGGGGATGAGGCTGCCGGTCATTGCGTTGACGGCCCATGCGATGGCTGACGATCGGGAGCGCTGCCTGGCAGCCGGCTGCGACGATTACGCCACCAAGCCGATAAAGCGCGGCGCACTGATCGACGTGTGCGCGCGCTGGCTGGCCCAGGCGTCAGCCCGACGCGCGCCGGGGCTCGAGGGTGCCACCCACGGCTAAAGTCTCTATCGGTGGCGCCGATACAGCATCAGCGCGGTCGCGCAGTGAAGTCACGAGGGTTGGAACCACAATGAACCTGCTGATCGTTAGTGTCGTGGTCATGCTCGCGATCGAGGCCGATATCGATGAGCCCGAATCGAGCGAGCTGTTCCAAGCCTATCCGGGCATTCTGGCGGATCAAAACGTCATCCCGCCCGAATTGTGGCCCGACTTCGAGGAGCTCGAAGAGGAACTGAAAGGCACACCGGCGTCTGTCCCTGCCTGACGGGCAGCAAAATGTCGAATACCCAGCCGATCGTCATCAAGCGGATCTTCAAGGTCGACGGCCATCACGGCGGCGCGTGGCCTGGTCGAGGTGGAGTGAACCGATGAGTACAGTGCCGCCCCGTCTCTCTGATGCGCGCGCCGCGGCATCCCTGCCTGGCATCAGCGTCGCGGTCATCGAGCTGCTTCGCAGCATCGGCGCTGCGGAGGCTACGGCCACCGAGATCAGCGACGCGCTCAGCCGAGACCTGACGCTGACCGCGCGGGTGCTGAAGGTGGTGAATTCGGCCTACTACGGGCAGTCCCGAACCATCGCCTCGGTCGAGCGCGCGGTCGTTGTTCTCGGTTTTCCCGCGGTACGCAGCATCGCCATGGCTGCCGGCTGTTTCCGGCTGCGGCGCATGGGTGGTTCGGTCGGTGGCGTCACTCCGGAGGCGCTGCTCAGCCATGGGCTCGCGGTCGCGCTGGCCAGTCGCCACCTCGCGCGAACTCGCCAGGGACTGTGCCGGGAAGAGGCCTTCATGGCGGGGCTGCTGCATGATTTCGGCCTGCTGCTGGAAATGCATGGCTCGCCTGCCGACTTCGCCACGCTCGCGGCCGACATGCCGATCGGAGAGGCGGCGACGCCGTCGAGCTGGCTGGCGATGGAGACGGCACTTTTCGGTGCTGCTCACGGGGAGAGAGCTGCAGGGGTGTTCGCGGAGTGGCAGTTGCCAGAACGTATCGTCGGCGCCATCGCCTGCCATCATGCGCCGTTGACGGCCGAGGATCCGCTGCGTGAACTCGCCGCCGTGGTCGCCCTGGCGGACAGCCTGGCCGCGGATGCCGAGCTGGGTTTCGCGGGTGCCTCGGAGCCTGTGACGCCGGATGATGCGGTACTGGAGTACCTGGCCTTCGACTGGTCAGAACGGACCGACTTGCAAGACAGTGTCCGCAATGAAATGGGCAGCCTGCAGGGGATTCTGGCTGATGGCGCCTGAATCGCACTGGCGTACGCTGCTGGACGCCCTGCCGGATCCGGCCTGTGTGCTCGCCAGCGATGGTGTGATCCTGACCGTCAACACCGCATGGGTGGACTTTGCGCGAGAGAACGGTGGCGATCCGGCCGCGATCGGTCCCGGTGCGGATTATCTGGCCGCATGCGATACCGAGCAGAGGGCATTGGAGGATCATGATCCGGCGATGATGAGCGTTGCGGCGATCGTCGGCACGCTCGGTGATGTGCTGGCCGGGCGGCTGACGCAGACCGTCTGCGAGTATCCGTGTCATGCGCCGCGAATACGCCGATGGTTTCTAATGCGTGCCCGGGGTTTTGTAGCGGAGGGTGAGCGCCGCGTGCTGGTGACCCATACGGACATCACCCTCTCGCGGCGCAGTTGGGAGGATCGTCGCGAGCACCTTGAGCTGTTCGAGGCGCTGGATCATCAGCCCGGTATTGCCCTCTGGGAAATGTCGGTCAGGACGGGCCGCGTCAGCCATTCGGCCGGTCTGTTACATCTGCTGGGGCATCCCGAAGACGGGCGCCGGACGGAGACGCCTGCTTGGCATCATCTGGTGGCCCGGGTCGAGCGCCGCAGACTGATCGACTGGGTGGGACGGGCCCGCCAGGGGGTGATCGCCGAGCACACCTTCGCCGATGAAGTGCGCCTGCGTCACTATGCCGGCCGGCCCCTCTGGGTGCTTGCCGTCGCCCGGGTCGTCGCCTGGAGCCAGGAGGGCAGGCCGACCCGACTCGCCGGCATGGTGATCGATGTCTCATCGCGCAAGCGTCTGGAGCACCTGCTGGCCCGCGAGCGGCGAGTCTACGAACGGCTGTCACTGATTGCCAGCAACACAGACAATCTGGTGATCTTCACCGACCGCGCCGGGCGCACGACGTGGGTCAACGAAGGGTTCAGCCGGGCCACAGGTTTCACGCTGCAGGAGATCCGGGGCCGCAAGCCCGGTGAGCTACTGCAAGGGCCGGGGACTGACCCCGCGACAATAGGGCTGATCCGCGCAGCCGTGGCCCAGGGTGAGCCCATTACCGTGAAGCTGCTGAATTACACTAGGGACCGTCGTCCCTACGAGGTGCAGGCTGAGATCAAGCCGATTGACGGCGCTGACGGGACCGTTACCGGGTTCATGGCCGTGCAGACCGACATCACCGAACAAAGCGAGCGGGCGCGCGAGCTGCAGCGACTCTACGCGCAGCTGCATGCGCTGACCGAGCTGGTGCCGGGCGGTCTTTACCAGTATCGCATCAGCCCTGACGGCGATCATGTCATGGATTACTGCAGCGATCAGTTCCGGGAGCTCCATGGACTCGGCGAGGACGCCGATGCCGACGCCGATGTGCTGCGTCAGTTGCAGAGGCGGATTCCGGCGGATGACTACGCCACCTTGATTCGTCAGGTCGAAGGGGTGGTTGGGACTTCAGAGGCGCTGGCCTACGATTACCGTATTCTGTTACCGGACGGGGGCGAGCGGCATATCTCCGGGGTATCCCGGTCGGTCGTCCACGTAGACGGCTCGACCGTATTCCATGGTTTCGTGCGGGATGTGACCGAGCGACGGGTCATGGAAAGACGACTCAGGGAGTCACACCAGCGTTTCGCCGATATCGCCAGACTGACGCACGAGGTGCTTTGGGAAACCGATGTCGACGCGCGCTTGAGTTTCGTCAGTGACAACGTCGAGGAGATTCTGGGTTATCGTCCTGCGGACCTTGTCGGTGAGACCTTTCTGGTGCTGTGTGACCCAGAGGCGCGGGCCAGAATTCAGGAGAACATGCGCGGGGTACGCGGCCGCCGTCAGGAGTTTCGCGACTACCATCTGCCCGCACTCGATGCGGCGGGCCATCGGCGCTGGCTGGAGTTCAGCGGGACGCCATTGATCGGTGCCGATGGTGCGCTGGCCGGCTATCGGGGTTCGTTCAGCGATGTCACTTCGCGCGTAGAGACAGCCCGGAAGCTGCGCCGGAGTGAAGAACGGTTCGAGCGCGCGGTGCGCGGCAGCACCGATGGACTGTGGGACTACGCCTTTGCCAGCCGGACAATCTGGGTCTCCGCCCGGATGGACGAGCTGCTTGGTCGCCGACCCGAGCAGGCACTTGCGGGCCATCGACCGCTGCTGAGCCTTCTTCGCAGGCTGCACCCCGGCCACCATGCCATGGTCCGGGCGGCTTGGCGCGCACACCACGATTCGGGGCACCCTTTCGACGTCGTGGTCCAGTTGCGGGTGGGCGATTTCGACTGGCGCTGGTTCCGCATTCGCGGTGAGCTCAGTCGCCAGGAGACCGGTGATGTGGTGCGCATGTCGGGCTCGCTTTCCGATGTGCACGAATGGCAGCAAGCCCGTGAACGCCTCGAGTGGCAAGTGCTGCATGATCCCCTGACCGGACTCTCCAATCGCGAACTGTTCATGGACCGGGTCGGCCAGCTGATCTATCGCCAGCGCGAAGAGTCCGCATTGCGGGCCGCCGTGTTCGCCATGGACTTCGATAGATTCAAGCAGGTCAATGATGTTCACGGGCATGCGGTGGGCGATGAACTGCTGCGGCGCATTGGTCAACGCCTGCGCGAGCAGACGTCAGGCGGCGACATCGCCTGCCGTTTCGGCGGAGACGAGTTCGCCGTACTGTTGCCGGGGGTTGGCAATGCGGAGGAGGCGAGAGTACGCGCCGAACGGCTGCATGCCGCGCTGGGCCAACCCTATGCGCTTCAGGGCGGCCTCGAGATTGTCTGCTCTGCCAGTATCGGGGTGCTGTACCTTGAGGCTGCGCGTTACGACAGCGCCGATGCCGTGCTTCGGGATGCCGATGCGGCAATGTATCAGGCCAAGGCGTCCGGCGGGCGCGTCCAGTTTTTCGACAGTCGCCTGCGCGAGCGGATGGCGCGGATGGCGCACTTGGAGCAGGGCCTGCGCCAGTGTGTCGCCAATCGTGAGTTGATGCTCCGCTACCAACCGGTGATTTCATTGGAAACCGGGCAGATCAGCCTGCTCGAGGCGCTGGTCCGCTGGCAGCGCCCTGGGGAAACCGAGCTCGTGCGGCCGGACGAATTCATTCCCCTGGCCGAGGAAACCGGGCTTATCGTGGGGATCGGCCGCTGGATTGCGGAGCAGGCCTGTTCGGATCTGGTGGCCATGCGCGCGCAGGAACCCGCCATGTCGGCGCTGCGGATGGCGATCAATGTCTCGCGTCGGGAACTGGTTGAGCCGGATTATGTGCCGTGGTTGCAGGCGATGGTGAAAACCCACGGGTTGCAGCCGCAGGATCTGATGCTCGAGATCACCGAGACGGCCTTCGTCGATGCGCGGTATGACATCACTGACACGGCGAAGCAGCTGCGTGATGCCGGCTTCCTGCTGGCGCTGGATGATTTTGGTACCGGACAGTCGTCGCTGAACAGCCTGCAGGAACTGCCGATCAGCGTCGTCAAGATAGACAAGAAATTCATTCGCGAACTCACCAGCCGGCAGAGTTTCATGGCGATCGTGCACGCCATCGTCACGCTCGGTCACTACCTGGAACTGCAGGTGATCGCCGAGGGCGTGGAGTCCGAGACCGAGGTGGCTGCGTTGCAGGGCATGGATTGCGCCATGGGGCAGGGATTCTTCTTTTCGCGGCCGGTGGTCTGGGAGGACATCATCGGGCTCGCGCGTTCGCGACAAGTGCGTGCGGTGCCGGATGCCCAGGGGTGTCTGGCCAACTGGCCGCGCGAAAGGGCACTGACCGCCGGAGGGTATGCCCATGGATGACACGCCGTCCGCCGTCGCCACGGGAGCAGGAGGGCGGCCGCGCCGCCTGCCAACTCTCGAGGTCGCGACCAGTCAGCTGATGATTTATCTCCGCGATCCCGATGTTTCCGACCAGCGGGTCCTGTCTTTACTGCAGTTGGACGTCGCGCTGTCGAGCACCGTACTGGCGGTTGCCAACTCGCCCTTCTACGGTCTGCCGCGGCGGGTCGAGTCGCTGCATCAGGCGCTGCGGGTGCTCGGCTTCAACGCGTTGTGCAATCTCATCTACGCAGCGACCATCCAGCGCTTGTTTCGTCAGGGACGAATCTGTTCCGGTTTCGATGCCAAATGCCTCTGGTATCACGCCTCCACTACCGCAGCTGCCGCACGTCGGCTGGCCTTGCACGTCGGTGGTATCGATCCCCAGCAGGCGTTCCTTGCCGGGCTGTTGCATGACATTGGTCATATCGTCGAGATCCAGATGGATCGCGAGGCCTATTGCAGCGTACTCGGTCAGGCGCCGGAGGCGTGGTTGCTGGCCGAGCGCGGGGCATTCGGTGAGGATCACACCCGGATCGGGGCCGACGCCTTACGGCTCTGGCGGTTTCCGGACTGGGCGGTCGAACTGGTGGCGTCGCATCACACGCCGGTGGTTGACGCGGGGCCTGAGGCGGCTCTGCTGAGAGTCTGTCAGTTGGCAGACAGCCTGTCGGCAGGACTGCCGGGAAGCTTCGAGCGTGATCTGTCGCCGGAGTTGCTCGGCTCGCGCGCTGCAGCGCTGGGCCTGACTGAGGCGCTGGTCGAGACTGTGCGCGCTCAGGTGTTGCTGGAATGTCCGGTCATCTAGTCCGGATCGCCGGCCATGGCTGATTTTTTCGTTGGCCGGCAGCCGATCGTCAATGGCCGTGGCAAGACGGTGGCCTATGAACTGCTATTCCGGCAGGACCCGACAGTGGTTACCACGGCAGGCCCCGGCCATGAACCGGTGGATGGTGACATCGCCACGGCGCGGGTCATCGCAGGGATACATGGCGGGGGCGGTCTCAAGACGCTCTCAGGTGGCCGACGACTGTTTATCAACGCGACACGTCACACGCTGACGAGCGGGATGTTTACCACCCTGCCACGCGATGCGGTGGTGGTGGAAGTGCTTGAGGATGTCGAAGTCGACGCAACGCTTGTCCGGGATATCCATACGCTAAAGCAGGCCGGTTACCGGATCGCCCTGGACGATTGGACGGAGTGCAGTCGCCAGCACGCCCTGCTGCCGCTGGCCGACATCATCAAGGTCGAGATTCCCGCGTTTTCGCATCGCCAGTTGGCTGATACCGCAGCGGCACTGCATCGCCGCGGCGTGATGCTGTTGGCCGAAAAAGTCGAGACGCGGGAACAGCATGTCATTTGCGAGAGTCTAGATTTCAAACTGTTTCAGGGGCATCTGTATGCTAGGCCGCGCTTGATCCGTCACCGTCAGGTCAATCCGGTACGCAGCACGGCGCTTCGGATGCTCAGTGATCTGCAGCAGCCCGATATCGATCTGCAGGCCATCAGCGCGCTGATCACGCAGGACCCTGGCTTTGCCATCCGGGTGCTGCGACTCTGCAACAGTGCGCTGATCGCCGGGGCACGGACATTCGGAGACATTTCCACAGCAGTGGCGTTTCTGGGTACGCGTCGGCTGCAGCAGCTGGCCAGTCTCGTGGCGTTCAGCGGTCTGGGCGCCAGCACCGCCGATGCGGAGCTGCTGCGGGTGGCACTCACCCGCGCGCGCGCCTGCGAACTGCTCGCGCCGCAATACAGCGCGGACAGCTCGGCGGCGTTCCTGGTGGGACTGGTGTCCATGGCAGAGCGGATGCTGGGCATCGAGGTGGCCGTGCTGGCTGCGGAAATGGCGCTTGCTGACGGCTCCCGACGTGCCCTTGCCGGTGACGACACCGCACCGCTTGGCGGCTGCCTTGCTCGTGTGCTGGCGTTCGAGGCGCCGGGAGATCAGTCAGAGGATGTATTGGCGCAGACCCGGCGGTTCTCTATGGCCTACATTCAGGCGATGCGCTGGGCCAATGAGGTGATCGAGGAGTCGCTGGACATGCATCCGGACGACTGAATGCCGCCTCCGGGACACGGCGCCATGACAAGGTATCAAGACCCAGAATGACGCTGTGTCCCGGCGTTTGCAGGGGTGGCGTGCCGCTCAGCGCGAGGCGAGCTGGACGGCGCGATTGAAGTTGCGGATCTCACGGTTCATGCGGGTCGCCAGGCGGTGGGCAGCATCGACGGCATCGTCGCGATCGCGGATATGGTCGCGCTGGTCGGCACGTGCGAGGCCGTCGACACAGGCCGCATAGGCCTCGATGGCGCTGACCAGGTCGGCAACGGCCTGCTGTGCCTGAATCATCTCCGCCTCAGTCGCCGACGCGCCGGATGGGATGTCGAGCGAGGCGATGTCGGGGACTTCGCAGGCCAACGCCTGACCGGACATCAGCATGGCGGCCGCAAGGGCTGTCAGATAACGCTGCATGGGGCACTCCTTGGAAAAGCCGAGGGTTCTGGAACGAATCATGGCGTAGGCGACCGTAGCCGCGCCGAGTAGGGCGCCGCGGTGTATCGCGCGCCGGCCAGTCGCGAGTCGGCGGTGACGGGGAATACTTGAGTTCGCAGGCGGGGGCGGTCGACGGAACTGTGAACTGCATCACACGTCGAGGCATACCCGGGTGAGGGTCATCACGTCCTGCGGTATCGGACTGAACGGGTGCTCAAGATTGTCCTGGTGGCGCCGACATGCGCTGCAGACAGGCCGGTCCGATCCTGCTTCGACCGGCACATCGCCAGATGCCCTGAGAGGGAGTTCATGCACAGGCAGTTGTCCGTTCCGTCCCGGCCACCGCTGGAGTCCGGCCTCCTAGAATCATCGCCAGCCGTGCCGGGTGTCGTGCGTACGCTTGCCGGCTCGGCCCTGCTGGCCGTGCTCGCGGTTGGAGTGCTGTTGGCGTTGCCACAGCTGCCCAAGGGGCATGTTGACATCGATGCCGAAGCCTTTCTGCTCGGACGCCACGATGCCGCGCCGCTGGTGCTCGCCTATTTCGGTTTTCCTGGGTGTGCGGACACCTGCCCAGCTGCCCTGGCGGCGCTGTCGATGTTGCAGATCAAGCTCGCGTCCCTAGGGCTGGATGAGCGCGTGGAATTCGCTTTCGTCAACATCGACCCGTGGGCCGATCGGGGCGCGCTGGACGCTTGGATGAGCGGATTCAATCCAGCCATCAACGCCTATCTGCCCGGCCAGGAGGGCCTCGCGCTGCTCGAGAGACGCCTGGGGCTGGTGCTCCGCCCCGTGGCGGGCCGCGGCCACACCCACGCCGACTATTTCGTTTTGCTCCGGCGTAGCCCGGACGGCGCCTGGACCGTCATCGACCGAAGCCGTCGCCCCGACGGGACGCGTCTCGAACGCCTGGCACGCGAGGGTGCTGGCGACCCGCGAGGCCCGATGTCGGCAAACACGCTGCACTCTCCACGCTCCTGATCAAGGTCAACGTCATGTCAAGCAACAACGCAGGAATCAAGCACGGGTTTCGCGAGGCGCTGGCCTCCCTGTATGCCTGGGCCCGTGTGCCGAAACCAAGCGAGCAGCGTCGGAAGTTTGAGGCGGACTTCCGCGCCGCCGACACGCAGATGCTCATGATCATCGCAGCGCACTGGCCGGTGGCCGTGCTGCTCACCAGCCTGCCGTACGGCACCTGGCTGCTCGGACTGGTAGGTGGCGGTCTTATCGTCGTGCTCGCCGGCGGTACGTGGTGGCTGTATCGCGGCCAATGGCAGGCCCGGGTCGCCATGGGCGTCTCTTTGATGCTGTTTTCGGCGCTGTTCATCGAGCAGAACATGGGACGGATCGAGTTTCACTTCCACATCTTCGCTGCGCTGGCGCTGCTCATCCGCTATCGCGATCCCACGCCGCTGCTTGCCGCGGCCGGTGTGATTGCCACGCACCACCTGGTCTTCAACTACTGTCAGGCCGCGGGGCTGACGATCGCCGGCATGCCAATCATGGTCTTCGACTATGGCACGGGGCTGGACATCGTGTTGCTGCATGCCGCATTCGTCATCGCCGAGGTGGGTATGCTGCTGTTTCTGTCGGTGCAGATCAGCCGCGCCTTCCAGCAGAGCATTCTGCTCGAAGAGGCTATCGAGCGGGTTGCCGAATCGGGCGACTTCGGGATTCGTACCGAGCAGGTCGCTGGTGGCCCGCTGGCGGCGTTTAACAGCTTGATGGATGCGCTGGATGGCGCGGTGCGCGATACCATGACGACCGTTGAGGTCATTGCCGCCGGTCGCTTCGAGCGCACTGCGGCCGCAGAGGGTGCCGGGCTTGGGGACCTGGCGCGTCTCGCCGACGGCGTCGCCGATGCGGGTGAGGCCCTGCAGTTCAACATGACAGAGCTGGGTCGCGTGATGCAGGGACTGGAATCGGGGGATTTCTCGATTCGCATGGACGGACGGGTGCCGGAGCGCTTCCGCGCCGGGGTCGATTCGGCGATGGGCGCGCTGGAACAGGTGTTCGGCGAACTCGAGAGATTGGCCGAGGGGTTGGCTTCAGGCGAGTTTTCACAGCGACTGGAGTTCCGCGCTCATGGTCAGGTGGCGCGGATGCAGTCCGCACTGAATTCGGCTCTCGATGCCGTCGATGGTGCGATCGATGGAATAGGCGGTGCCTGCGAGGCGCTGGCCGACGGGGATCTGACAGCGCGTGTCGAGGGTGCGTTCCCAGGTCGTCTCCAGCACCTGCAGCAGACGTTCAATACCGCAGGCGAGCAGCTCGAGGCCCTGGTAATCGAAGTCTCCCGCGCTGGTGAGCAGGTGGCCAACCAGTCCGCTGCCTTCGCTGACAACAGCGGACTGCTCAACGAGCGGACCGTTCGCCAGGCCGCTTCACTGGAGGAGACGGCCGCCTCCATGGAGGAAATGGCCGTGGGCTTGAAGGAGACCGCGTCGCAGGCTCGCGAGGCTGTCGATCTCGCCGAGCGCAGCGAACAGCTGGTCGGCCGCGGGGTGGAAGTCGGCACCCGCACCAGCGAAGCCATGAGCCGCATTCGCGAGGCCAGTGCAGAGGTAAGTGAGATCACCACGCTGATCGACAATATCGCCTTCCAGACCAATCTGCTGGCGCTGAATGCGGCGGTCGAGGCGGCACGGGCGGGCGAGCACGGCCGCGGGTTCGCCGTGGTGGCTGCGGAGGTGCGCAGTCTGGCGCAGCGTGCCGGCAATGCCGCAGGCGAGATTCGTACGCTCGTGGGGCGAACCGGAGACATCGTCGCCGAGGGCAGCACGCTGGTGGCGGAGAGTGGCGGTGCGCTGGAGTGCCTCGGCGAATCGGCCAGGGAAGTCAAGCGTATGGTCGCGCAGATCGCCAATGCGATCAACGAGCAGTCCGCCGGCGTCAACCAGGTGAACCAGGCGGTCAATGAGCTCGACCAGATCACCCAGGACAATGCCCGCTTCGTCGAAGAGTCGACCGCGGTGGGTCAGCGTCTGAGCGAGCAATCCCGTGGACTCGGGGTGCTGATTTCGAGATTCCGCACGCAGGCGTCGGAGGCTGCATCGTGGAGCGGCGCGCCGTCAGTTGCCATTGGTGCGGAAGATCTGGCAGCGGGCCCGGAGTCCGATGCCACCGGTCAGCTGGAGGTCGAGGTGTCGCCGGAGACGCTTACCACGCCCGCCTGAGCGGTTGCCGCGCGGTGGCGGGCGGCAACTGCCACACGCCATGACGACCCGGAGGACGCCGTTTGCCTCCGGGGTGGTTTTATCTGGGGCTCAAACGATATCCGAGACTTCGAGGCGAGTGGTGAACATGCCCACGAACTCGACCAGGGATCGCAGTTCGACGTTGGTCTCGACGCGGAGCATGGCGTAGGCGGCTTCCCGGTCGAAGCTCACCACCCGCCCGGCAATGATCTGTGGATCGGCATCATCCGGCAACTTTACATGGATGACCACGGGCGTATCAGCCGCCAGCTCAGTTCCGCAGTCTCTCAGTGTGGTGAGCTCTTCCCCCGGGATGCGGATACGACAGCCGTTGAGGCTGACATCGCGAATCACTGCCCGCGGGATTTCGAGCTCGTCGAGCTTCACACGGCATGGCAGATAACACGCCATGCGCGGATGACGGCGCAGCGAATGCGTTTCGGTGTGATGCGGAAAGGCGACGACAGTCAACGGATGGGGCTGACTGATGCGACCGAGTACCGGGGTGCGGAAGCCGATGATCATGCCATCGTGCATGTAGCGCAGGGTCAGTACGTCGTCGACCGAGAATGCAGTGCTGATACCGGTCGGGAGGTGCGCCTCCGGGGTTTCCAGTAGCAGGTAGTGCTGTTCCTTCCAACCGACGATGCGCGACCACATGCGCCCGGTCAGCCGGGAACTCTCCAGGCTGACCCGCGTCCCGACATCAGGCATGATCAGTGGCGTCCCGCCGCTGGCGTTTGGCTGTGCTGCCATTACAACGTCCTCACTCTGGTGAGACCGCGCCGCGCCTGACACTTTCCTTGACCACGGGCGGCGTGGCGTAATCGATCAGGCTGAGCACGGTCAGCAGATCCGAGACATGACCGCCCAGCATCCGGCTGAGGGGTGGTGTGCCGTTAGCGAAGGGCAGGGCGGCCGCATCCCGCAGCCATGCGGCCGGTGTGCGGCTGGGCGGCAACAGTGCCGTGATCCCGGCGTCGATCGCGATCAGGGTGCTGATCCGTTCGATCTGGTCACGGTGCAGCCGGCTGCGTTCACTGCTCCGGCGCCAACGGCGTATGCTCGCCGCCGTGCTGGCGAGCAGGATGGCCTGCTCTCGAGGGGTCAGTGCCCAGCGATCAGCGAGTCTGAAAAAGGTGCGCAGACCCAGGGGTGATAGCCGTGACCAGCCCCCCTGAGGTGCGTAGCAGTCGGCCAGGCTACGGGAAGCGAATGGGGTCCTGGCCGAGTCAGAACAGCTCGACACTGCCCTGTTCCATGGAGGTCTGGGCAACGGGCCGTGCCCGCATGCGGCTCTCCCGTCGCTGCCGCAACGTGCCGAGTTTCTCGGCGAGAACCGGGATACAGCTCAGGGGATCCTCGGCCTCCTTCACGGAGGCATGTACCTCGACGCGCAGGTCGGTCAGCCGCGAGACCGCCTCGGCGGCAGTGCCCAGCGCCTGTGAGGAGATATCCTCGAACTGTAGTGACCGGACGGCATCGGCCACGGTCTTCTGCAAGTTGGCGTTGATCGGGGCGAGTTCGGCCATCAGCTTGTGGCGGATCTCGCCGCGGGCCTGCTCGGCCCGCTTGAGCGTGTGCGCGATGCGTTCCTTTTCGGCCGTGGTCTTGGCGACGTCGAAGGAGACCAGGCCCCGTGCGTTATGTTGCACGCGGGCCACGGCTTCGCGGGTCTCCTCGACCCGCTCGCGGATCTGTTCGTTGAATTCCGCTGAGCGTTGCGAGAGCTTGCGGACCTCGTCCGCCACGACCGCGAATCCGCGGCCGGCCTCGCCCGCACGCGCCGCCTCGATGCTCGCGTTCAGCGCCAGCAGATTGGTCTGCTCGGCGAGGCTGCGAGCCTCCTCGAGCACGCGGAAAATCCCGTGCAGGTGCTGGAGCATGTTTTCGGTATCGGTGGCCATGGCGACGCTCTGGGAGCTGACGGTCACCAGCGCCTCCATGAAGTTCTGCAACGCCTCGGTGGTTGCGGCGCTGCCGCCGTCCTCGGCCGGGTCGGCGCCGCCGCCAAGGCTCTTTTCCAACAGCTCGCTCTGTGAGCGGGCGATGGCGTGGAGGCGGTTGAAGCTCGCTGTGAGTTCACCGACAGACTCGCTGATCAGATTCTGGACCCGGTGAATCTCCAGTTCGATGCCCTCGACGTCTTGGTCGAGCTCGGTATCCAGCCCGCGAACCAGTTCGACCAGCGTCTCGCGACTGACCTTGGAGTTGCCCTTGATCGGGCGGGTCGTCGTCCGCCAGAGGGTCAGGCCGGCGGTGATGCACACCGCCGTCGCGATCGCTGCGACCAGGCCGTTACCGGTCAGTACGCCGGTGAGCAGCAGTGCGGCGGCTCCGGCCAGGGAGGCCATCGCGAAGGAAAGCAGAGCCAAGTCCTGTTTGTTCATGTGCGATCACGCCTGGGTCAGATTGAACTTGAATACGTATCGGCCGGCCGGGGCGCTAACTTGAGCCAGCGGCCCCGCGAAAAACGTGTGCTGTGTCACGCGATGTACGCCGCGCGTTCCTCGCAATGGGCCAGCAGCGCGTCGGCAATATCGGCCAACGTGAGCACGGCCTCGGCGGCCCCCAATTTGACCGCTTCCCCGGGCATCCCCCAGACCACGCTGCTCGCCTGGTCCTGGGCGACTGTCCGGGCGCCTGCGCCACGCAGGGCCAGCAAGCCGCGCGCGCCGTCTGCGCCCATACCCGTGAGCAGGGCGGCGCAGGCGTTGGGCCCTGCCGCCTCCGCCAGCGAGTCGAACAGGACATCGACGCTGGGTCGATGCCGGTTCACGGGGGCGTCATCACCGATCTGGCAGTGATAGCGGCCGCCACTGCGTCGTACCCGAAGGTGATAGCCCCCCGGTGCGACATACGCATGTCCGGGCAGGATCACCTCGCCGTGCTCGGCTTCCTTGACGCGAATCGCCGCCAAAGAATCGACCCGCCTGGCGAACGCCGCACTGAACCTGGGCGGAATGTGCTGGGTGATCACGACCCCTGGGGCATCGGGCGGCAATGCGCAGAGTACTTCGCGGATGGCCTCCGTGCCGCCAGTCGATGCACCGAGGGCGATCAGTCGGTCGGTAGTGCGCAGGTGCCGGCGGCGGGGAGGCGCGCTGCCGCCGGTCGATGACATGCGGCCGGTCCCGTTCGCCGGACTGCCGCCCGGACTCTGGGCGCGCGGCGGGACGGGTGTCCGCGCCGCCGCGCGGATCTTGTTGCGCAGCTCGTCGGTGAGCTGCGCAAGCCCCGCCTGCACGTCGAGTTTCGGCTTGCTGACAAAGTCGAAGGCTCCCAGCGCCAGCGCATCGAGGGTGACGTCCGCGCCTTTTTCGGTCAGCGACGACACCATGACCACGGGCATGGGGTGCAGACGCATCAGATTACGCAGGAAGCTGACGCCGTCCATGCGGGGCATTTCGACATCGAGCGTCAGGACGTCCGGCTTAAGCTGCTTGATGCGCTCTCGGGCGATATAAGGGTCGCCGGCCGTGCCGACCACCTCGATATCCGGCGCCTCATTCAACATAGCCGTCAGCAGTTTCCGGATCAGCGCTGAGTCATCCACCACCAGTACCTTGATGATCGGGGTCTGGATCTCGCTCATGGCGTAGTTCTCGCTCTCAAAACAACTCGGCGCTGCCACGGACGGGTTCGTCCATGGCGCGCAGGTAGCGGGTCTCGGCCACCGCGACGTCGCGGGATTCGACCCGTGGCAGCCGTCGCACCAGTACCCGTCCGGTGGCTGGATACATCAGCAGTTTACGTGGCTGCTCACCGCCGAGATCCTCACTGATCACCGTCAGACCTTCCAAGGACACATAGCGACGTACGAAATCGATATTGCGGGCGCCGACGTCCGACAGTCGCGCCAGTACCCGGGCCCCGCCGAACAGTTTGACCTGCAGTCGCTGGCGCGCCGCGCCACGCCCTAGCAGCGCATTGATCAGGCTCTCCATCGCAAAGGCACCGTAGCGCGCGCCGCTCGACACCAGGGCTGAGGGATCTTCCTGGGGGCTCGCCTCTGGCAGCAGGAAATGGTTCATGCCACCGATACCGCGGACCGGATCGTGGATGCAGGCGGCAACACAGGACCCGAGCAGGGTGCCGATCACCTCGTCTGCGGTGGCGACGTGAAAACGACCCGGCATGAGCTTGAACACGTGCACCTTGAGCCGCGGATCGAAATACCCGGGGCTGCTGTCGCCGCTCATGCGCGGGATGTCCTGGTCGGTAGGGGGGCATACACGGTATGGCCGCGCGACTGGAAGAGATCGGCGCAGTGGCCGAAGCTCTCCGAGTGGCCGGCAAACAGCAGCCCCTGCGGGTGCAGCAGCGGGTGGAAACGCTCGAGGATCCGGCGTTGCGTCGGCTTGTCGAAGTAGATCATGGCGTTACGACAGAAGATTCCGTCAAGCGGGCCGCGCAGCGGCCAATCGGGTGCCACGAGGTTCATCGGGCGAAAACGCAGGAGCTGCCTCACCTCTGGGCGCACACGCACATGACCGGCCTTGCTGCCAGTGCCTTTGAGGAAAAAACGTCTCAGACGATCCTCACCCAGGCCACTGACACGTTCCAGCGGGTAGACACCCAGCTCCGCCACCCGTATGGCACGCGTATCAAGATCGCTGGCAAGGATGCTGACCCGAGTTGCCTGGTCACCCAAGGCCTCGATTGCGGCAATGGCCATCGAATAGGCTTCCTCGCCCGTGGAGCAGGCCGCCGACCACAGCGTCACCGGGCCCCGTGAGATCTGCTGCTGCAGCAGCGAGCCCAGGGTGGCGAAGTGATGGGCCTCTCGGAAAAACGCGGTGAGGTTGGTGGTCAGCGCATTCACCAGTTCCTCGAATTCCTCGCTGTCCCGCTCGATCAGGGCCAGATACTCGGTGAACGAGGTCAGACCCGTGGCCCGCAGTCTGCGGGCCACGCGGCTGTACACCATTTCCGACTTGCCCTCGCCAAGCGAAATGCCGGCATGGGCATGGATGAGCTCACGGATACGCGCGAAGTCCCGCGGCCGAAACTCGAACTCGCGCTGACTGCTCATGGGGCATCAGAACTCCACCCATTCCTCATCACCGACGCTGAGCACGTCGGGCGTGGTTGGCGCCTTGGCCGCAGTCCTGCCTACGGGCACCGTTTCGGCGGAGACCTTGCGTGCCGCGCTCGCGGGCTGCTGCGACCGTCCCCCGGCGGGGGCGGGCGCGCCGGCGTCGGACCTGCCCGCGGCGACGCTGCGCTGCAGCCGCGTGACACTTGCCGTGCCGCGCAACTGGAAGACGCTGACCGACTGTGCCAGACGTCCCGCCTGCTGCTCCATGGCCCCCGCAGCGGCTGAGGCCTCCTCGACCAGTGCCGCGTTCTGCTGAGTCATTTCGTCCAGCTGCGTCACGGTGGTGTTGACCTGCTCGATGCCCTGGCTTTGCTCCTCGGAAGCGGCCGAAATCTCGCTCATGATGTCGGTGACGCGCTTGATCGAGTTAACGATCTCCTCCATGGTCTGACCGGCTTCGTCGACCAGGGTGTTGCCGGCCTCGACGCTCTTCACCGACTCACCGATCAGGTCCTTGATCTCCTTGGCCGCCTGCGCGGAGCGCTGCGCCAGCGTACGCACCTCCCCCGCAACCACGGCAAAGCCCCGACCCTGTTCGCCGGCGCGCGCCGCCTCGACCGCCGCATTCAGCGCGAGAATATTGGTCTGGAACGCGATGCCGTCGATGACGCTGATGATGTTCTCGATCTTCTGGGCACTCTCGGTGATCTCACTCATGGAACGCACCACCTCGCGCACCTTGGTGCCACCGCTGTTGGCGACCTCGCGGGCGCCCTGCGCCAACTGGTTGGCCTGGCGGGCGTTGTCTGCGTTCTGGCGGACGGTCGACGTCATCTCCTCCATGCTGGAGGCGGTTTCCTCCAGGCTGGCCGCCTGTTCTTCGGTGCGCTGCGAGAGATTGGTGTTGCCCGCGGCGATCTCACGTGAGGCGCTGCCGATGGCATCCACGGCCTGATGGACCTCACCGATCAGCGCCTCAAGTTGCTCGATGGCCTCGTTGGTGTTCTGCTGGAGTTCCCGGAAGGCGCCTTCAAATTCACCGCTCACGCGCTCGGTCAGGTCGCCGGCCGTCAATGCCTTGAGGACCCTGATGACCTCGCTCAGGCTCGATTCCGTGGTTTCGACCAGGCGATTCATCCCCTCGCCGAGGGTGCGGAAGAATCCGCTGCTGGCGGCAACATCCATCCGCCGCGAGAAGTCTCCGGCACCGGCGGCTCCCACCAGCGCTTCGACTTCGCGCTCGACCAGCACCTGTGCGGTCTCGTCCACCCACTGGACGACCGTGCCCAGACGGGTGCCGGCCTCGTCCCGAATCGGCGTGGCCGTGAGTGCGAGATGGACGTTGCCGATACGCAGGCGCGCCTCGTGCGCGCCCTCGAGCTTGTCCAGCAAGGCGCGCTGGTGCGAGGGATCACGGTGGAAGATGTCCATATTTGAGCCGATCATCGTATCGGCAGAAAACTCGGGGAGAATACTCTGGAAATCCGCTTCCCGATGGTTGAACAGAGCTACCGCTGCTGGGTTCATGTGGACGATGGCGTAATCGGCGTCAGCGACCATGATCGAGTCGCTGACAGCGTCCAGCGCGTCGCTGGTGCGTTTGGCCTTTGCGGCCTCCTCGCGCTCGGCGGCCAGGCGGGTCCTCAGCGTCTCCTGCATGGTCCGCAGCCCCTGAAGAATCCGCCCCATCTCGTCGTCGGACTCGATGAGGATTTCGGAATCGAGGCGGTCGTGACGGATGGCCTCGAAGACCGCCAGTGCCCGGTTGGCGGGCCGGACCACGGCCCGTGCGAGCAGCCAGCCGAGCAGGGCACTGAGCAACAGGCTGACGATGACGATAGCGGCGACAACCCCGAAATCACGCTGGACCCGGGACTGACCGGCAGCGAAAGTGTCGTCGGCGATGCTGTTCTTGTGACTGGTCAGTGCCCCGATGCTGTCGATCACTTCTTCAAACAACGGCAGGGCGACACGGGTCAGCGTCACGTTGCCTTCGACGAACTGTCCCGAGCTAAAATAGCGCAGGGTCGGTTCAAGGCCCTGGCTGACAAATTCCGTTCGAGCGTCTGCGAAGGCGTCGGCGAGAGCGCGTTCGTCGTCGGTCTGTACAGTCTCCAGATACCGCTCCCAGAGCACCGTCACGAACTCACTGTTGCCGGCGATCTCGTCGGCGAAGTCTTCGAGGGCGAAGCTCGAGGGTTCGCGGCCATCGTTCAGGCGGGGGTCGAGCTGCGACATACGCAGCAGGGTTTCGACATTGGTCCGTGCCAGATCCTGGATGGTGGCGAGCTGCTGAGCCGGGCGCATCTGCTGCTCGATCAGCTGCTCGACGTTCTGGTCTAGCGCGCGCATGCCCGTCAGGCCCGTACCCGCGACAAGGGCGATGAACACGGCAGACATCGCACCGGTCAGGGTGAGTTTCGCCTTGATGGAAAGCTTGCGGAACATCGGTGTACTCCAGTCCTGCGTAATGGGGATCAGCGGCGCTCAGGCGGCAAATTCGGCATCGACCAGTCCGAGCTCGGGTGCCCGCACCAGGGCCTCGATGTCGACGATAATCAGCATGCGCTCGCCCACGGAGGCGAGGCCTTCGAGATAGTCGGTATCCAGCTGGGCACCGAACTCCGGGGCATCGCGCACCTCGTCGGCGGCCAGCGCGATCACGTCCGAGACGGCATCGACCACGATGCCGATGACGCGATTGTCGACGTTCAGAATCACCACCACCGTGAAATCGTCATACACGACTTCGGGGAAGCGGAACTTGATGCGCAGGTCGAGGATGGGGACGATCGTGCCGCGCATGTTGATGACGCCTTTGACGAACTCCGGGGCGTTCGCGATCCGGGTCACCGATTCGTAACGGCGGATTTCCTGGACCTGGAGGATGTCGATTCCGTATTCTTCTTCGCCGAGCCGGAAGGTCAGCAGCTCGCGCTTGGCGGCGCCGTGGTCTTCTGTCCGAAGGGTCCCTGGGTGGCTCATCGATTCACTCCTCGCTAGGTTCTGGCGTCAGGTTCAGTGCACTGTGCCGTGCAGGCGCGTCAGCGAGTCGACATCCAGGATCATGGCCACACGGCCGTCTCCCATGATCGTCGCCCCTGAGACCCCGGGCACTTTGCGGTAGTTGGTTTCCAGGCTCTTGATCACCACCTGGTGTTGCGCGATCAGCTCGTCGACGAACAATGCCGCGCGATCCTCGGCCGACTCCACGACCACAACGATGCCGTCCTCGGGTCGCTCATGGGTGGCCGGGACATTGAAGAGGTTGTGCAGCGGCACCAGCGGAATGTAATCCCCCCTCAGCCGCACCACCCGGCCGCGGCCGGAGATAGTGTGCAGCTGCTCGGGGGTCGGTTGCAGCGACTCCAGGATGGCCGTCAGCGGCAGGATGTAGACCTCTTCGCCAACCCGCACCGACATCCCGTCGAGAATCGCCAGCGTGAGCGGCAGACGCACGGTGATACGCGTGCCCTGACCCTCGGTTGACTCGATGTCCAGACGGCCATTCACGGCCTCGATGTTCCGCCGCACCACATCCATGCCGACGCCCCGCCCGGAGACGTCGGTGACGGTCTCGGCGGTGGAGAAGCCAGGCGCGAAAACGAGCTGCCAGATGTCGCGGTCGCTGGCGTTCTCCGGGACGGCCATGCCCTGGGCGCGGGCCTTGGCGAGGATACGCTCACGATTGAGTCCGCCACCGTCGTCGCTGATTTCTATGATGATGTTGCCGCCCTGGTGGCCCGCGCGAAGCACCAGCGTGCCGGCCTCCGACTTGCCGGCGGCCCGTCGACGTTCCGGGGACTCGATGCCATGGTCGATGGCGTTGCGCACGATGTGCGTCAGCGGGTCCACCAGCTTCTCGATCAGACCCTTGTCGAGCTCGGTCTCCTCGCCGATGATCCTGAGGTTGACCTGCTTGCCAAGCGTGTTCGATAGATCACGAACCACCCGCGGGAAGCGGCTGAAGACGAAATTGATGGGCAGCATGCGCACACTTAGGACCGCTTCCTGGAGTTCACGCGTATTGCGTTCCAACAGCGTGAGGCCATGGCGGAGCTGCTCCACGGCGCGGGCATCGAGCTGATCGGCCGAGTGACCGATGGTGTTGATCATCGCCTGGGTAATGACCAGTTCACCGACCATGTTCACCAGGGTGTCGACCTTGTCGGTGGCCACGCGGATCGACGCGGCATCAGCGCGTCGTTCCACCGGTGCGCCGTTGGCCGCGACGGGGCGGCCGCCGGGCGCGGTTTGCGGCTGGGCGTCGAGCGGCGCCGCCGGGGCAGATGCCGCAGGCGCCTCGGACACCGTGGCCGGCGGCTGGCCGAGGTGGCGGACGATGAGACTGCACTGGTCCTCGACCCACTCGAAGGCTTCGCGAATCGCCGCCTCCTCGACCTCACCGTCGAGTCTCAGGCGCCAGTGCAGCAGGCAGTCCTCGGCGACCAGTGCGCCCAGTGCCGGCAGCGCGTCAGTCTCGCAGTGGACGGTGAGTTCGCCGAGTTCGGCCAGCCACGCGAAGATTCCCAATGGATCGTTACCCGAGCGCAACAGCACGCTCTGCGGCACGAACAGGATCTCCCAGGGGCCGGCGGGTGTCGGCCTGCTCTCGCCGTGCGTCACCCCGGACTGGGCTGCGGTGCTGTCGGCGGCCACGGGGGTCGCCGCGTCGGTGCCTGGACATCCGTGGGCCGAGGTGAGCATCGCCTCGATGCGCCCGGAGGTTTCGGCAACGCGGTCGGGGTCATGCGCGCTGCCGTCGCGGGCCGCCAGCAGCATCTCGCGCATGCGATCCACGGCCTCGAGCATCAGGCCGCGGATCTCGGGGGTCATCTCGCGTTTGCCGTTGCGGACTTCGTCCAGCAGGGTTTCGGCACCGTGGGTAAAATCGCTGACGGCCGAGAAGCCGAAAGTGCCGGCGCTACCCTTGATCGAGTGTGCCGCCCGAAAAATGGCGTTGACCTGCTCGGCGTCGAGCGCCTGCTCGCGCAGTAGTTCCACTTCCATCAGGTCCAGACCTTCGAAACTCTCATCGAGGAAGGCCTGGACGAACTGCGAGATGTCGATGGTCATGCTCGGGGACTCCGCGGTGCTCAGCCAAGCACACGCTTGATGGTCGACATCAGTTTCTCGGGGTCGAAGGGTTTGACCAGCCAACCGGTGGCGCCGGCGGCCTTGCCTTCCTGCTTCTTTTCATCGGAAGACTCGGTGGTCAGCAGCAGGATGGGCGTGAACTTGTAGTCGGGCAGGCCGCGCAGCTCGCGAACGAGCGTGATGCCATCCATGTGCGGCATGTTGATGTCCGAGATGACCAGGTCGGCGGGCTTGCTCTTCGCCGCTTCCAGTCCGGCGACGCCGTCGGCGGCCTCGATGACGTCATGTCCGGCTTCCTTCAGCGTGAACACCACCATCTGGCGCAAGGATGCGGAGTCGTCGACTGCGAGGATTGTTGCCATGGTTTAGACCCTGTGCTCTGTGAGATGTCGAGAGAGATGGATGGCCATTCAGTGACTGGCTGTCGATACGGTTGGCGTGTCGTTGGCAAGCAGTGTTTCGGCAAGTCCGAGCGAGACCAGTGCCTCGCGCAGGGGCGGGGTCGCGTCGGCAAGGCCGGCCGCCGCAGGCGGTTCGCCTAGCAGCGCACTGGCCAGCAGCTGCACGCCAGCGGTATCCACGCGTTCCACGGCCGAGGCGACGAGCAGGACAGGCCCATCGGCAGTCGCGGCTTTCAGGGCCTCATGCACGCCGGCGACGTGGCGGATGTCGAGCTGGGCAGGAAGCGTGAAGCGCTGCATGTCGGTCGTCCCTGAATAGTTCCCGTGGGCGTATCGGCCGGACGGCCATCGGCTTTAGGCGTCAGACGAGGTGTTCCCGGCAGGCGAGGAAGGCGGCACGAAAATCTGTCGACCCGGTCACACAGGGGGTGCGCCGACAACGGCGATCTCAGCCGATGGCGAGCGGTCGACCCTGGCCGGGAGGGAGCTTGCGCGGCTGGCCGGCGGGGCCGTAGCCCTCTGGTGCGGACGCATGGCCCAGCAGGCTGAGCAGTTCGGCGTTCTGGCGAAGTTGCGTGGAGAGCGTGGCGCCGATCGCCTGGTTGAGTTCATGGCAGCGTCCAAGGCGCGCCAGCATCTGCTGCCACGCCGGCGAGTGCGCATCGCCCTGGCGACCCGGGACCTGCAGGCGGGTCACTTCGGCTTCAAGCTCGCGAAGCAGCCGGCGCTTGTCCTGGGTATGGCGGTTGAGCGCGTCGAGATCACCGGTGGTCAGCGCCTGTATCTCGCCATCGAGCAGGTGCTCCAGGCGCTCGAGCGCCGGCAACAGCCGCCGCCCCGCGGTGTCAAAGTCCACGTGCGCCTGTGCGCTGGTCATCGCCGGGTGAGTCATGGGCTGTGCCTCAGGTCGCAACGGCTCAGAGCTGGCGTTCCAGCGCCAACAGCCGCTCGGCGATCCGGCCAGCATCGACGCGGTAGCTGCCGTCGGCGATTGCCTCGCGCAGCGCAGCCACGCGGGCCCCATCGACAGGCGTGCTGGTTTCGCGACCCGCCTCGAGCAGACTGCGCGCCGCCGCTGTGAGGGTCAGCTGGTCGCTGGTCGAGGCCGGACCACGCCCAACCGTCTGACCGGACGCCGCCGCGGTGTCGGCGCTCTCGCCAGCCGGACCACGGGTCCCCGTGGTCAAAGCCTTGATCAGTGGATTCTTGATTTCCATTGTATTGTCATCCGTGTGTCGGTGGTTTTGCGCCATGCTCGAGCGTCGCGCATCCAACCCCTGCGACCCGGCTGTCGGCCGAAGGCGGGGAAACTTTAGGGCCAATCGTCAAAAATCTGTCGATCCGGCCACTGCGGTGCGGAATGTCTGCGGCGCGTGGCGTCGAGCCCACGGGTCTGGTGACGGTTTTCCGACACCCGGTCATCGGCCTGCCAGCACTTGGCCGCGCTCATCGACCAGCCCTTCGACGATCTGGCGACTGCGCAGATTGCGCACCCGCACGCGCTCTCCGGCAGCGGCATCGGCGAGCGCCTCGCCTTCGCTGCGCACGGCGATGCCGCCGACACCGGCGATCACCGCCACCCGCTGACCACGACGCACCAGTCGGGGCGCTTCCAGCGCCTCCCGCGTGATCACCTGTCCCGGACGCAGTGGCCGGCGCAGCATCATGCCAACGGCCTCGTCCGGCGAGGTCATCCAGCCGCCGTTAAGTTGGGCGACGTCGTGTTCTTCCAGGCGAAGATGGTCGGCACGCAGGGTCTCGCCACGCCCGGCGGCGTTGCCGAGCACGAGCACGGCAGCGCGCATCTCCACGCGCACCGGGACATACAAGGTCCACTCGGCACCGCTCATGCAGCGCACGCCAACGCTGATGTTGGCGCCTCCCCGCCTTCCCGGCGGGTCGAAGGTTTCCGGCGTGACAGCGCACGCTGGCAGGCGCAGCCGCGGATCGAGGCGGGCAGCCTCGGCACGCAGGCGGGCGCCGTCGGGAGCGCTGCGTTCGGCCTGGCTCAGGGCGTGGGCACTTGCCAGCTCGCGCAGCTGCTGGTGATCGGTCAGCGGCGTGGCCACGGCAGAGCCGACGGTGAGCAGCAGCGCGAAGACACCCCACAGCGCCCCCGCGCGGTGAACAGGCTGGGGCAGGCGGTGGACGGGGCGGTCGGCGTGAGTCACTGGCATCTCCGATAGCGACGGGGCCCAGGGAATAAAGCAAGAGCCGTGCCAGTGCGTGCCCGAGCGGGCGATCGGCGTCGGTCAAGTTCCGGTTGCAGCCGCCGATACCCTCGCTGTGCGGTGAGTGTGTGCGAGGGAGAGGGTGGTGGCCCAGGTTCTCGAAAGTGTTGATCGCCTGACGCGTCTGGTCGGCCAGAACCGCCTGGAGCTGTTGATGTTCCGGCTGAACGGCGATCAGCTCTACGGCATCAACGTGTTCAAGGTACGGGAGGTGGTTCACGCCCCGCTGCTGCGTCGCTTCCCGCATGCCCACCCGCTGGTGGCCGGCATGGCGCGTATCCGCGGCGTCACCGTGCCGGTGCTCGACCTCGCGCACTCCATCGGCCAGCCTTCGCTGCCGCAGGACGCGGCGCGCTACGTGGTCTTGACCGAATTCAGCCGCTCGGTGCAGGGGCTGTTGGTCAGCGGCATCGAGCGCATCATCAACGCCGGCTGGGACAGCGTGCGCCCGCCACCGGTGGATGACCCCGAGCGCTGTCATGTCACCGCCATCACCTATTTCGGCGATGAACTGGTACAGATCCTCGATGTCGAGCGGGTGCTGGATCTCGTGGTCGGACCGACCGCGGGGGTGTCGGCGGCGCTGGCCGCGGATTCGCGCGCGCGGCTCGGCACCAAGCCCCGATGTGCGCTGGTGGCGGACGATTCCGCCGTGGCACGTGGGCAGATCCGCCGGGCGCTGGCTGACATCGGTGTCGAGGCCATTCTGTGTAATGACGGTCGCCAAGCCCTCGAGCGACTCCAGCTCTGGGCGGATGCCGGCAATCTCGAAGAGCGGATCAGCATGGTGATCTCGGATATCGAGATGCCGCAGATGGATGGCTACACGCTGGTGCGCGAAATCCGCAAGGACCGTCGCCTCGCGCATCTGCACGTCATGATGCACTCCTCGCTCAGCGGACGCTTCAACAGCCGCGCCTGCGAGGAGGCCGGCGCGGACCGGCTGCTCGCCAAGTTCGATCCGGATGAATTCGCTCACGCGGTGACCGAGTACCTTGCAGGCGACGTGCCGGTTCACCACTGAGCCGCTGGTTCGCGTCAGCGTCTTGACGCCCTCCCGCGCGGGGGCTGACCGCCTGGCCTGATCACGCGCTGCTCGGACGCAGCCGACCGATGAGCCGTGGTCTGAAGCGGCAGTGGCTTGCCGCTTTCCGGCGCGCGGTTGCCGCTCGCCCGCGAACTTCTGCGGTTTTCCCCTCAATACGGTCCCCGGCCCATGGGTGCCGGGCCGAATGGCATGCCCCTTGCAAGAGCGGTTGCGACAGACCATTGGAGGCTGCCAATGAACCGCATGCTCGATGCCGCACTGGGGATCCACCCGCAGGCCCTGGCCGTGAGTGCCCGCCTCCTGGAGGTGCTCGCCGGCAATATGGCCAACGCCGACACGCCGGGCTTCAAGGCCCGTGATATCGACTTTCGCAGCGCGCTCAAGGGCGAGCTGGAGACCCGGCTGAATGGCGCCGCCGGGGGCCTGCCGGCCACCTCTCTGGCCACCACCCGGGCCGGCCATCTGCCTGCCGGCGGCACGTCCGCGATACCCGAGCCGATGTACCGCGTGCCCCACCATCCTTCGCTCGACGGCAACACCGTCGATACCCAGATGGAGCAGGCCGCCTTCGGTGAGGCCGCGGTGCGCTACCAGGCCAGCCTCGATTTTCTCGGCAGCCGCGTGGAGGGCCTGCGCAAGGCCCTGCGCGGCGAATGACGCGGCCGCGCTGATCTCGCAGCCCTGAACGGAGACCCCCACCCATGAGCCTCTTCAACATCTTTGACATGTCCGGCTCGGCGCTGAGTGCCCAGTCGGTCCGCCTGAATACGGTGGCCAGCAATATGGCCAACGCCGAGACGGCGAGTGCCACGGCCGAGGGCGTGTACCGTTCGCGCCAGCCGCTGTTCGCCGCTGTGCTGCAGCAGCAGGGCGGGACGGCGCCGACCCAGGCCGGGGTCCGTGTGACCGGGATCGTCGAGAGCACTGCGCCACCGCGGATGGAGTATCTGCCCGGCCATCCGCTGGCCAACGAGGACGGTTATGTGTTTTTCCCGGCGATCAACATGGTCGAGGAGATGGCCAACATGATGTCAGCCTCGCGTAACTACCAGAACAACGTCGAGATGATGAATACCGTGCAGCAGCTGATGCTGCGCACCCTGCAGCTGGGGCAGCGCTGATGGCCGGGAATATCGACGTCAACGCCCTGAGCCAGCTTGGCCTCACCGCCAAGCCCGCGGACAAGCCGCGGGATCGGCTGGGGCAGGAAGAGTTCATGCGGCTGATGATCACCCAGCTGCGCAACCAGGACCCATTCGCCCCAATGGAGAGCGGCGAGTTCCTGGGTCAGCTCGCGCAGTTCGGCACGGTCTCCGGTATCGAGGACATGCGCCAGTCGTTCGAGACGCTGGCCGGGTCGATTGCCGGGAACCAGACCTTGCAGGCCGCCGGCCTGGTCGACCGCCAGGTGCTGGTGCCTGCGCGCGAGGGCTGGCTGCCGCCCGAGGGCAGCCTCACCGGCGCGGTGGACGTGCCCGCCGGGGTCTCGGGCGTCGGCCTCGGGGTCTACGACCTCGGCGGGCGGCTGGTGACCACGCTGCCGGTGCAGGCCGAGGGCAATGGCGGGCGCGCGGCGTTCAGCTGGGACGGGCGCCTGCCCGACGGCGGGCGCGCGGCGCCGGGCTTCTATGAACTGCGGGCCACCGGCAACGAAGCCGGCCGTGCCGTGGCGCTGGAGGCGCTGGTCTCCGGGCGGGTCGAGAGCGTCGCTGTGGGCGAGCGCAACGGCGCGATGTCGCTGACGGTCACGGGTCTTGGGGTAGTAGATTTCGGCCGCGTACGCGGTATCAGTAATTGAAACATAAGGATACGGGAGTAACCTCATGCCATTTCGTACAGCACTGAGCGGTCTGAACGCGGCGTCGGCCGACCTGCGGGTCACTGGCAACAACATCGCCAACTCCGGCACCACCGGCTTCAAGGGCTCACGCGCCGAGTTCGCCGATATTTTTGCGACCGCCTATGGCGGCGTAGGGCGCACGGCCATCGGCACCGGCGTGCGCTTGTCCTCCGTGACCCAGCAGTTTTCCCAGGGCAACATCGACTTCACCGGCAGCAACCTCGACATGGCCCTGTCCGGCCGCGGCTTCTTCGTCCTTTCCGACCAAGGGGCGCGCAGCTATACGCGTGACGGCGCCTTCCAGGTGGACCGCGACGGCTTCGTGGTCAACAGCGGCGGCAAGCGCCTGCAGGCGTATCCTCTGCAGGATCGGTTGAGCGGGACGTTCAACACCGGTCAGCTCGAGGACCTGCGTCTGGCGACGACGGAGTCCTCGCCCGGGGCGACCCGTCGCGTGGAGGCGTCGTTCAATCTGCGGGCCAACGCCGAGGACCTCTCGGACATCGATTTCGACGCCGAGGATCCGAACAGCTACTCGTTCTCGACCTCACTGACGGTCTACGACTCGCTTGGCCAGTCGCATGTGGCGACGGTGTTTTTCCGGAACGTCGGCAATCTCGAGTGGGAAGCCAACCTGGCGATCGACGGCGAGGTCGTCGGCGGTCCGCAAAGCCTCACGTTCGCTGCCGACGGCTCGCTGGCCGCGCCGCAGGATCCGCTGCAGTTCGGCGCGTTCACGCCGACCAACGGCGCCGAGCCGCTGGACATCGAGTTCGATGTCAGCCGCGCGACGCAGTTTGGCGCGACCGACAGTGTCAGTGCGCTGCGCCAGGACGGCTTCGCCAGCGGCCGGCTGACCGGCATCGATATCGATGATTCGGGGGTGGTGTTCGCCCGGTACACCAACGGTCAGAGCGCACCGCTCGGTCAGGTGGCCGTGGCGAGCTTCGCCAATCCGCAGGGCCTGCAACAGATCGGCGACAACGGCTGGGTCGAGACCTTCGCCGCGGGCGACCCGATTCTCGGCACGGCCGGCAGCGGCGATCTGGGGACGCTGCAGTCCGGCGGACTGGAGGCCTCGAACATCGACATCGCCGCCGAGCTCGTGAACCTGATCACCGCGCAACGCAACTTCCAGGCCAACGCGCAGGTGATCAGCACGGCCGATACGGTCACCCAGACCATCATCAACATCCGCTGACAGGGCTGAACCATGGACCGACTGCTCTATGTGGCGATGACCGGTGCGCGCGAGGCGCAGGTGGCGCAGTCCGTCACCAGCCAGAACCTCGCCAATGCCTCGACCACTGGCTTCCGCGCCACGCTCGCCAGTGCCGTGCACGCGCCGCTGACCGGCCCCGGACATGCCGGCGCCCGCGCCTATGCGGTCACCGAGGGCCAGGGCATCGACTTCACCCCCGGCCCGCTGATGGCCACCGGTCGCGCGCTCGATGTCGCCATCGACGGCGAGGGCTGGCTTGCCGTGCAGGCGCCCGACGGGGGCGAGGGCCTGACGCGCGCGGGCGACCTGCGGGTGGACGCCTTCGGCATGCTGACCACCGGCACCGGCCTGCCGGTGCTGGGCAACGGCGGACCGATTGCGCTGCCGCCGTTCGAGTCGCTGGAGATCGCCGGCGACGGCACCATCAGCATCCGCCCGCTGGGCCAGGACGCCGCGGGACTGGCGGTGGTGGAGCGTATCCGCCTGGTCAACCCGGATCCGGCGACGCTGGTGCGCGGCGAGGACGGGTTGGTTCGCGTGGCCGCCGGCGAGGCGCCGCCAGCAGAGGCTGACGTGCGGCTGCTGGGTGGCATGCTAGAGGGCAGTAACGTCAACACGGTGAGTGCCATGGTGGAGATGATCCGCCACGCCCGCAGCTTCGAGCTGCAGGTGAAGATGATGAACACCGCCCAACAGAACGACCAGAGCTCCGGCGCACTGTTGCGCCTGGGCTGAACCGCGTGATGCGCGCATCGCGCAGGAGGACCGCACCATGAACCAGGCCTTATGGATCGCCAAGACCGGACTCGACGCTCAGCAGACCCGTCTGGCGACGATCTCGAACAATCTCGCCAACGCCAACACCACCGGGTTCAAGAAAGACCGCGCGGTGTTCCAGGACCTGGTCTACCAGAACATCCGCCAGCCCGGGGCCCAGAGTTCGCAGGACACCCAGCTGCCCTCCGGGCTGATGCTCGGCACCGGTGTGCGCACCGCAGCCACCGAGAAGATCCACACCCAGGGCAACCTCATCCAGACCGACAACGCGCTGGATGTCGCCGTCCAGGGCCGGGGCTTCCTGCAGATCCTGATGCCGGACGGCACGCTGGCCTACACGCGGGACGGCGCCCTGCAGGTCAACCGCGACGGCCAGGTGGTCACGGCCAACGGCTTCGAACTGCAGCCTGGCATCGTGGTGCCGGACAACGCGCTGTCCGTGAGCATCGGCCAGGACGGCATCGTCTCGGCCTCGGTTCCGGGCAACCCGATCCCGGTGGAGCTCGGTGCCGTCCAGCTCGCCGACTTCGTCAACCCGGCCGGCCTGCAGGCGGTCGGTGGCAACCTCCTGATCGAGACCGCCGCCAGTGGCCCGCCGCAGGTCGGTGTGCCGGGGCTCACGGGCCTGGGCACGCTGATGCAGGGGATGCTGGAGAGCTCCAACGTCAACACCGTCGAGGAGCTGGTCAACATGATCGAGACCCAGCGCGCCTACGAGATCAACTCCAAGGCCATTTCCACCGCGGATCAGATGCTGCAGTTCGCGAACAACAACCTCGGCCGCTGAGGCGGCCGAGCCGAGTTTCAGGGAGTGAACCCATGATCTTCTCGCCACGACCCCCCAACCGCGAGGGGTGCTGCGATGCCGCGCCGCGCCGCCTGCCACGCCCACCGCGGGGCTGGACCTCGGTCCGCCGGGCCCTGGTCCTGCCGCTGGCCGCGGCCCTGCTCGCCGGCTGTGCGACCGGCGCCCATGTCACCTACCCCGGGGGCGATGAGCGTTTCTCGGCCACACCGCCCCCCGAGCCGCGACCGGCCTTCGACAATGGCGGCGCCATCTTCCAGGCGGCGTCCTCGCAGAGCCTGTTCCAGGACTACAAGGCCCGGCGGGTTGGCGACGTGTTGACCGTGCTGCTGGCCGAGCGGACCAACGCCCGGAAGTCCGCCGGCGCGGCCACCTCGAAAGACAGCAGTGTGCGCATGAACAACCCGGTGATCATCGGCCGGCCGATCACCCGCGACGGCAACCCGCTGTTCGAGGCCGAGGTCAGCGGTTCGCGCAGCTTCGAAGGCCAGGGCGATGCCTCGCAGAGCAATCTGCTCGAGGGCTCGATCACGGTCACCGTCGCCGAAGTGCTGCCGAATGGCAACCTGCGGGTGCAGGGCGAGAAGTGGATGCGCATCAACCAGGGAGAAGAGTTCATCCGGCTGCGCGGCATCGTCCGCCCGGTCGATATCCGCGCCGACAACAGCGTGCTCTCCACCCAGGTGGCCGATGCCCAGCTCGCCTACGGCGGCACCGGCACGATCGCCCATTCCAGCTCGCCGGGCTGGCTGAGCCGCTTCTTCAACAGTCCGGCCTGGCCGTTCTGAGGAGTTTTTGATGAACACACGGCGCTTCACCTGGGCCGGTATCGGTCTGCTTGTCACGCTGCTCACGCTCGGCTCGGCACTGACGGTCTCGCCCGCGGCCGGCGCGGAGCGCGTCAAGGACCTGGCCAGTATCGCCGGCGTACGGTCCAACCAGCTGGTCGGCTACGGCCTGGTGGTCGGTCTCGATGGCAGCGGCGACCAGACCACCCAGGCGCCGTTCACCTCGCAGAGTCTGCGCAACATGCTCGGGCAGCTGGGCGTGACCATCCCACCGGGTGTGAACCTGCAGGTGAACAATGTCGCCGCAGTGATGGTCACCGCCGATCTCCCCGCGTTCGCGAAACCGGGGCAGAACATCGATGTCACCGTCTCGTCCATCGGCAACGCGCAGAGCCTGCGCGGTGGCAGCCTGCTGATGACTCCGCTGCTCGGTGCCGATGGCGAGATCTACGCCATGGCCCAGGGCAACCTGGTGGTCGGCGGCTTCGGCGTGGACGGGCGGGACGGGTCGCGCGTCACCCTCAACGTCCCCAGCGTCGGGCGTATCCCCGCCGGCGCCTCGGTCGAACGCGAAGTGCCGACCAGCTTCAACCAGGGCGACAGTCTGGTGCTGAACCTGAACCGCGCGGACTTCACCACGGCCCGTCGGCTGGCCGATACCATCAACGACCTGCTGGGCGACTTGACCGCCCAACCCATCGATGCCACCTCGGTGCGCGTACGCGCACCGCTGGATCCCGGCCAGCGGGTGGCATTCGTCTCGGTGCTCGAGAACCTGACGGTGACGCCGGGGCAGCCGGCGGCCCGCGTGATCGTCAACGCCCGCACGGGCACCATTGTGATGGGTGGTGCGGTGCGCGTCCTGCCGGCGGCCGTATCCCACGGCGGCCTGTCGGTCACGATCACCGAGAGTTTCGACGTGAGCCAGCCCGAGCCCTTTGCCCGCGGCGAGACGGTGGTCACGCCGCGCAGCGACATCGAAGTGGAGCAGGGTGCCTCGCGCATGTTCCCGTTTGGTCCGGGCACCAGCCTGGACGAGATCGTGCGCGCGGTAAACGAGGTGGGCGCGGCGCCTGGCGACCTGGTCGCCATTCTCGAAGCCCTGCATCAGGCCGGCGCGCTGCGCGCCGAGCTGATCGTGATCTGAGGCGGGGCAAGACCAGCATGCGCGCGGACCTCCAGGGCAGTTTCACCTTCACCGACCTCCAGGGCCTCGGCGCCCTGCGGCGTGAGGCGCGCGAGGATACCCCCGAGGCCCGTCGGGTGGTGGCCCAGCAGTTCGAGGCGATGTTCCTGAACCAGTTGCTGAAGCAGATGCGCGATGCCACCGCCGTGATCGACAGCGGTCTGGTCGACCGCGACCGCATGCGTTTCCACGAGGACATGCTCGACCAGCAGCTGGCGCTGACGCTGTCGCAGGGGCGGGGGATCGGGCTGGCCGATGCCATCCTGCGCCAGATCGGCGGTGAGCCGGCCGAGTCGCGGCCGGCCACGCCTGTGTCCGCCCCGAACGCTGCGGCCTCCGCGGGATCGATGCTGCCGGCAGACGTCCGTCATGGCCGCGCCGCCGGGCTGCAGCCCGGCGTGTTCGTCAGGGAAGTCCCCATGGCCGAGATCGCGTTTCAGCCCCGTGCCGCTGCCCCCGAGCCCTTCTCGCCGGCAACCCCGGACGACTTCGTCGACGCTGTCTGGCCCCACGCGGAGCGCGCCGCGCGGCGCCTGGGCGTCCCGGCCGAGGTGCTGGTCGCCCAGGCCGCGCTCGAGACCGGCTGGGGCCGGCACATGATCCGCGATGCGTCGGGCCAGAACGCGTTCAATCTCTTCGGCATCAAGGCCACCGGCGGCTGGGACGGCCGCCAGGCGCGCGTCTCGACGCTGGAGTTCATCAATGGGATCCCGGAGCGGCGCCAGGAGCCCTTCCGCGTCTATGACGGGCTGGCGCAGAGCTTCGAGGACTATGTCCGGCTGATCGAGAGCCGGCCGCGTTACGCCGAGGCGCGCGCCGCCACCACCGCCGCGGACTACGCTCGCGGCCTCCAGGCCGGCGGCTACGCCACGGACCCGGACTACGCCAACAAGATCATCGCCATCGTCGAGCGCGGCCTGCCCGGGCGGCCGGTGGCGGTCGACGGTGGATTCCGTGATCAAGTTCACACGGCTGCGGCCGATAACAGCGAATCGGAGCTGGCCGCGCGGGTGCGCCCGGCCACGGGAGATGAGGCATGAGCGGAGGCGGCATACTCGGCGTCGGCACCTCGGGCCTGCTGGCCTACCAGCGTGCCCTACAGGTGACCGGCCACAACATCGCCAACGTCGGCACTGAAGGCTACAGCCGCCAGCAGCTGCAGCTGGGCACGCAACAACCCCAGAACACGGGGTTCGGCTCGCTGGGCACGGGCGTGGCCGCAAGCAACGTGCGCCGGGTGGTCGACCAGTTTGTCGAACAGCGGCTGGGCATGAACCTCTCCTCCGAGGGCTATGAGCGCACCTATGCGGAGTTCGCCCGCCAGCTCGACAACGTCCTCGCCGATCCCGATGCCGGCCTGGCACCGGCACTCAGCCGCTTTTTCGCGGCCTTGGAGGACGTCGCCACGGACCCGACGTCCACCGCCGCACGCCAGCAGCTGATCACCGAGGCGCAGGCCCTGACCGATCGCTTCGCCCAGGTCGAGGGGCGCATCGAAGACCAGCGGAGCATTGCCAACGGACGGATTCAGAGCACGGTCGACGAGATCAACCAGCTCGCCGGCAGCATCTCCCAGCTCAACCAGGAGATCGTCGAATCCCGCGGGCGCAACGGTGGTCGCGACCCCAATGATCTGCTAGACCGGCGCGACAACCTGATCCGCGAACTCTCCGAGCGCATCGGCGTGAACACCGTTGAGCAGTCCGACGGCAGCGTCAATGTCTACATCGGTCGCGGCCAGGCGCTGGTCGTCGGCGCCCAGCAGACCGAGCTGTTCGCCCAGGCGCTGGGGTCGGACCCGCTGCGGCTGGACATCGGCTTTCGCAACGGCTCGGCGATGGTGGTGGCCACGGAGTTCATGACCGGCGGGCGGCTGGGGGCGCTGCTCGAGCTGCGCGACACCCTGTTCGACCCGGCGAGTAACGGGCTGGGTCGTATTGCCGTCTCGCTGGTCGATACCTTCAACGAGATCCACAGTAGCGGCATGGACCTGCGTGGCCTGCCCGGGGAAGATTTTTTCTCGCGGCCGGAACCGCGCGTGCTGGGCAACCGGACCAACAGCGTTACCGGCACTCCGCAGCTCTCGATCAGTGACATCGGCGCGCTGGAGGCGAGCGACTATCAGCTGCGCTTCGATGGCGACAACTGGACTCTGCGTCGCCTGTCCGATAACCAGCGGATCGCCTCGATCCCGCCGGGGGGCAGCCTGGATTTCGACGGCCTGTCGCTGGACCTCGGCGATCTGGCCGGGGCAGCACGCGGCGACAGCTTCCTGCTGCGTCCGACGCGGGTGGCCGGGGACCTCGAGGTGCGGATCACCGATCCCCGCGCGGTGGCGGCCGCCCTGCCGGTCACGGCCGA
>PWZL01000029.1 GCA_003567475.1 Gammaproteobacteria bacterium
GTTGACCTCGGTTACGATCGCATCGCGGATCCTTTCGACGCGAAGTTTCACCGCTCGCTGGTCAAGGCCCCGGACGGCTGTCTCTATGCCGCCCAGGCTTTACTGCACGACGTGAACCGCTATCGGGAAGCGCCGGGCGCTTCGATTGTGCGTTACGACCCGCGGACTGGCGACATCGCCAAGCTCGGCATCCCGATTCCGCACACCTACATCCAGGCCCTGGCCCTGGACCCCGGGCGCGAACGCCTCTACGGTCTCTGTTTCCCGCCCGAGAAGCTGGTCATGTTCGACCTGCGCACGCACCAGTCCCGCGACCTGGGCCTGATCGGCACCTATGGACCGATGACACAGGGTGAAAACATCGTGCTCGACGATGAAGGTTGCGTCTGGTGCAACTGGTCGCTGACCCGCGCCTGGCAACGCGATTCCGGACCCGATGCCGTCAGGCTTTGCAAATACGATCCGCGCCGGGACCGGATGGTGTTCTCGAAGAAAGGTCTGCCGCGTTCCGATGGCGCCGGCGGGAACGTCAAGGCCGAATCGTTTCACAACTTCGGCGACGGCTTCATCTATGCCGGGGGTGGTAACGGCTCGTTCTACCGCATCGATCCGGAGTCGTTCGAGTCCATGCTGCTGTTCACGCCCACACCCGACCGACCCAGCCGGCTGTCGTCGCTGGTCAAAGGCGAGGATGGCGAGGCCTACGGCGTAACCGGACGCGACGGAAACTGCGAGTTCATGCGAATCGACTACCGCCGCGGCGCATTCGAAAAACTGGGCGCCTTGCGAGACAGCGAAGGCAACGCGCTGTGGCAGAACCACGATATCGTCGCGGCGGGCGACGGCGTCTTCTACGTCTGCGAGAACGACAACCCCTATCGTAGCGGCTATTTGTGGGAGGTGAACATGAGGAGCACGCGATGAGTGGAATCATTGACGGCTATACCACCCTTGGCGCAGGGCTCACGCCTGACGCGCTGCTGAAGCCGATGGATGGCGCGGGGGTCGAACATGCGGTGATCGCACCGGAAGAGCGCGAACTGGCCGTGTTCAACGCTGAGGGCAACGATCGAATCCTGGCCGAGGCGGCGCGCGCCGCCGGCCGTTTTATTCCCGCCTGCTGCGCCACGCCCTGGCGCGGGGACGACGCGGTCGCGATCATCGAGCGCGCGGCCGCGGACGGCGCCCGGCTGCTGGTGTTTGCGCCCGCCGTGCAGGGGTTCATGATGACCGACGACATCGTCTCACCGCTGCTCGCGCGCGCCGGCGAATTGCGCCTGCCGGTGTATGTGCATACCGGGCCGCACAGCATGGGCGCGCCGTCCCAGACCGTGCTCGCCGCGCAACGGTGCCCGGATACACGTTTTATCCTTGGCCACTGCGGCAGCACCGACCATGCCCTGGACATGATTCCGATCGCGGCTCGGCAGCTTGGGTCGAATCTCTTTCTGGAGACCAGTCTGGTCCGGCCGTGGGCGCTCCCAAGCTACCTGGAACTCGCAGGCGCGGACCGCGTGATTTTCGGCTCCGCGGCGCCCCGCAACGACCTGGCGTTCGAACTGGAGCAGGCGCAAAGCTTACTGCCGCTGCAGGAACATCCCGGATTCTACGGAAAGAACCTGCGGCGTATCCTCGGGGAGGTATGATGAAACTCAGAGTGGACGCACACACGCATTGGAGCCAGGACTGGGCGCAGCGGGACGGCGACGATCCGTCGCGCTGGCTGGCGCGAGCCCGGGCATACGGGATCACCCATTCGGTCGTCTTGCCCCTTCCGGGGCTGGCGGATGCCCGGGTGATCGCAACCGAACACGATCGTCTCGCGCGGGTATGCGCTCGGAGCGGGGGCGCGATGCTGCCGTTCTGTACCGCCTGCCTCGCGCAGCCCGAAGAGGCCATGGCGGAGATCCGTCGCTGCCTGGGCGAACTGAAGTTCCGGGGTATCAAGTTTCATCCCTGGCTGCAGGGGTGCAGCGTCAGCGCCCCGGCAATGGATGCCGTCGCCGAACTGGCGGCCGACTTCGGCGCGCCGATCGTATTTCATGACGGCCCCCCCACATACGCGTTGCCATCGCAGATGGCCTTGCTCGCGCAGCGCCATCCGCGCACGGCGATCATCCTGGGGCACAGTGGGTTGTTTGAGCACTACCAAGAGGCGGCGGCGGCCGTCCACTCGGCGCCCAACGTGTGGGCATGTCTCTGCGGGCCGCACATCGAAGGCCTGCGCTACCTGCTGGCCCGCTGTCCGTCCAACCGCCTGCTTTGGGGTACGGACACCGTTTCGATGAATTTCGACACGCGAAGCTACCGCGTCCCGCTCATGGATCGGCTCGGTCTGACGGAAGCGCAGGAGACCGCGATTTACGGCGTCAACCCGGAACGGATCTTGCGCCTGTGAATACATTGGACGAACAAGCGGTTGCCGGTATGTGCATACTGTCTCTGTTTTTAAGCATATTCCAGATACTGGGTGGCTGATTGACTCAAGTCAGCACAACATATCGTTGATCAAGGAACCGTGTTCCCGGCTGTGCCCGGAACCGGTCAGTATGTGTCGACGACGA